>CANONE010000091.1 GCA_947567585.1 uncultured Clostridia bacterium
CAGCTTCAAACGCAAACCAAGCAAAAAATAGCCCCGTTACAAGCAAAGCTGTCTGCCATGCCCAAAATCTTCCGGTTGGATATTGAAATAACCCACTGGACAAGACGGCGTCCCGCAGCCTTAGAAAGGAGACCTCCATGCCCCGAAAGGAAGTTGTCATTGCCAAGAACGACGGCGGGCAGCGGGTGGATAAGTTTCTTACAAAGACGTATCCCAATCTGCCCCAGGCTGTGCTGTATAAGTGCATCCGCCAAAAGGATGTTAAGCTCAACGGGGCCCGGTGCAGGCCGGAGTCCCGGCTAAAGGAGGGGGACCTGCTCTCTTTGTACTGGCAGGAGGATTTTTTCCAGCGGACGCCCAAGGAGTACGACTTCCTAAAAGCCCCCCTGAAGCTGGGAATCGTCTATGAAGACGAGAATGTGATGCTCCTGGACAAGAAGCCAGGGCTGATCGTTCACCCGGATGAAAATTACCACTTCGATTCGCTGATAGCCCGGGTGCAGCACTATCTCTACCAAAAAGGGGAATACCGCCCGGATGAGGAAAACTCCTTTGCCCCGGCGCTTATTAACCGCATTGACCGGAATACCGGAGGAATCGTCATGGCCGCCAAAAACGCGGAAGCCCTGCGCATACTAAACCAGAAGGTGAAGGACCGGGAGCTTCGCAAGCTCTATCTCTGCGTGGCCTGCGGGCGCTTTCGGCAAAAGACGGGGCTTTTGGAGGGCTTTCTCTTTAAAGACGAGAAAAAGAACCGGGTGTATGTCAGCAGGAAATCCAGCCCGGGCAGCAAAACCATCCGGACCCGTTACCGGGTGCTGGAGGAACGGGCCGGCTTCTCCCTTTTAGAGGTAGAACTGCTGACAGGACGTACCCATCAGATCCGGGCGCATTTGGCGTCCATTGGGCACCCTTTAGCCGGAGACGGAAAATATGGCAAAAACGCCCTCAATAAGCCCACTGGCTTCCCCTATCAGGCGCTTTACTCTTATAAGCTGGGCTTTTGCTTTACCAGTCTCGGCGGGGCGTTGGAATACCTCAACGGCAGAGAGTTTCAGGTGGAAAACGTCTGGTTTCTAGATGAATTCCGGCAATTTCCAAGAGAGGATAAACAGCTATGAACCTACGTATAGAAACAACAGACTATCTCCCGGCCGAGACCAGGGCCCTGCGTCAAGCGGTGTTTATGGAGGAGCAGGGCTTCTCCTATGAATTCGACGAAACCGACCACACAGCCCTGCACCTGACCCTCTATGATGGGGACACCGCCGTAGCCTGCTGCCGGATCTTTCCCGACGGCCCCCAAGCCTACCATATAGGCCGGGTGGCTGTCCACAAGGATTACCGCAAACTGGGCTTCGGAGCCGCCATCATGAAGGAGGCCGAGGCCAAGGCTCTGTCTCTGGGGGCTAAGGTCATGATGCTTTCCGCCCAGGAACAGGCCGCCGGCTTCTACCAAAAGCTGGGCTATGCCCAAAAAGGCGAGCCCTACCTGGACGAGCACTGCCCCCACGTCCACATGGAAAAAGCCCTATAGCCAAAACAAGCCCTCTGCCGCGCCCCAAAAGCTACCGGCACGGAAAATAACAAATTCGGCAAAAAAAGTTTCGTCCGCCTTTTCCAAAGGCGGCGGGGTTTGGGGCGGCGCCCCAAGGTCTAAAAAAGGAAGATGCAAATGCGAGTGATTCACCTAATTGGCGGCGGAGACACCGGCGGGGCCAAGACCCATGTGCTCAATCTGCTGCGAGAACTGAACAATTCGATTGACGCGGAGCTTTTCTGCTTTCGCCGGGGGGATTTTTCCGAAGACGCGGAAAAAATGGGCATTCCCATCCACGTTATCGAGACCGGCGACCCCATCCGGGGCCTGCGGGAACTGAAAAAGCTGCTGGCCGGGCAGAAAATTGACATCATACACTGCCATGGGGCCCGGGGCAACCTAATGGGGAACCTCCTAAAGAAGTTTGTCAACGCCCCGGTGGTAACCACCGTTCACAGCGACTACCGTCTGGATTACCTGGGCCGGCCGGTGGCAAGGCTTAGCTACGGCACCACCAATTTAGTGGCGCTGCGGCGGGTCAACTATTATATCGGAGTCTGCGACAATATCTCCGAGATTTTGATTGAGCGGAATTTCCCCGCCGGACGCATTGAAACCATTTACAATGGCATTGATTTTAAAACCCCCATTCACCCCGTGCCCCGAGAGGAATTTTTACAGTCCATCGGCATGAAGATAGAGCCCGGGGACGTCATCGCCGGAATTGCCGGACGCCTCTCGCCTGTAAAGGACATCCCCACTCTGCTGCGGGCCCTGAAGCTGGCCCGGGAGACCCTGCCCAACCTCAAGCTGGCCATTGCCGGAGACGGCGAGGACAAGGAGAAGCTTCAGCAGCTTACGGCCCAGCTGGGGCTTTCGGAGCACGTCTGCTTTGCCGGGTGGCTAAAGGACGTAAACTCCTTTTTCAACGCCATCGATATCAGCCTCATTACCTCTCTCTCCGAAGGCTTTCCCTATGTGCTTACCGAAGCCGCCCGAATGCATCGGGTGACCATTTCCACCAACGTGGGAGGCATCCCCTCCCTGATTACGGACGGGGAGACCGGGAAGCTCTTTACCCCCCGGGACGAACAGAGATTGTGCCAGCTGCTGATTGAGCTGGCCCAGGACCCCGCGCTTCGCAAAACCCTGGGAGACCGTCTCTACGAGAAAGCCAGGGAAAAGCTGTCCATTGAGAGCATGGTCCGCCGGCAGCTGGAAATTTACCAGGGGATTCTGGCCCGGGAAGCCCGAAAGGGGCAAAAGCGGGACGGCGTGGTGGTCTGCGGGGCCTATGGCCATGGAAACGCCGGAGACGACGCCATTCTCAAGTCAATTATCCGCTCCGTAAAGGAGCTGGACCCGTATGTGCCCATCACCGTTTTGGCGAAGAACACCCAGAGCATCAAAAAGCGCTACCGGGTAAACTCCATCTATACCTTCAACCTGCCAAGGATTTTAGGAGCCATGCGGCATTCCCGGCTGTATATCAACGGCGGCGGCACCCTGATCCAAAACGCTACCAGCCACCGGAGCCTGTGGTACTACCTTCTGACCCTGTGGGCCGCCAAGCGCCTGGGGAACAAGGTGGACATGTACGGCTGCGGCATAGGCCCTGTCAGCGGGAAGAAAAATTTGAAGCTGGTGAGCCGGGTGCTGAACAGCTCGGTAGACTCCATCACCCTGCGGGAGCCGGACTCAGTGGCGGAGCTTCGCAGCTATGGGGTTACCGGCCCCGCCGTCCGGCTGAGCTCGGACCCAGCACTGGTATTGCCCCCCGCCAGCGCCCAGGAAACGGAGAGCTTTCTCCGGGGCCAGGGGCTGGACCCGGAAGGCCGGTATATCTGCTTCCTGCTGCGAAGCTGGAGGGGCTTCACGGAAAAGGCCCCGGCGCTGGCCCGGTGCGCTGAAAGGGCCCGGCAAGAATACGGTTTGGAGCCGGTGTTCATCTCCATCAACGCCTTTCAGGACGGCTATGCCGCCAACCTGGTGCTGGAACACATGAAAACTCCCGGCAAGGCCCTGGAGGGCGCTTCCACCCCCGAGCTGCTGATCTCCCTTTTGAGCCACATGAGCGTGGTGGTCTCTATGCGCCTGCACGGGCTGATTTTTTCCTCCCTCAGCGGCACGCCCCTGGTAGGCGTCAGCTATGACCCCAAAATCGGGGCGTATCTGCGCTACCTGGGGTATGGCGAATATATCGACCTAAAAGACGTAACAGAGGCTTGGCTGCACGCCGCCATCGGCCGGGCCTACGCCCAGCTGCCCCAAAGGCCGGCGCTAAAAGCACAGACCGAAAAGCTCTCCCAAGTAGAGCGGGAAAACATCAGCGCCGTCCAAGAGCTGTTGGAATGAGCCCCCGCTAATCCCCCTGCTCCGCCCGCAAGCCATCCGCACGGAAAACAATCAATTCGGCACAAAAAATTTGCCCACTTCTGAAAAGTGGCGGGTTGTAGGGATGAGCGTCTCCCGGGTACTTGGCGCAGCCAAGTACAGGAGACAAAGCCGCGAACCCACCCAACCGGTAGGCGAGACCCAGAGCCCTACGACCTTAAAAGGAGGCGCCCCCATGGAATCCACTCTGCAAGCTGTCAAAGAAAACATTGCCAAAGTCCTGGTAGGTCAGGAAACCGTCACCGACCTGCTTCTATCCGCCCTGCTGGCCGGCGGCCACGTCCTTTTGGAGGACGTACCCGGTATGGGCAAAACCGTCATGGCCCGTTCCCTTTCTAAGTCTCTGGAAGCGGATTTCGGCCGGGTGCAGTTTACCCCGGACCTGCTGCCCACCGACGTCACGGGCCTTAGCATCTTCCACCAGCAGCAGGGAGAGTTTGTCTTTAACCCCGGCCCGGTGTTCTGTAACATCCTTCTGGCCGATGAAATCAACCGGGCCACCCCCCGGACCCAGTCCAGCCTTTTGGAGTGTATGGCCGAGGGCCAGGTCACCGTGGACGGCGTTACCCGGAAGCTGCCCCCGCCCTTCTTCGTCATCGCCACCCAGAACCCAGTAGAAACCCTGGGTACTTACCCCCTGCCCGAGGCGCAGCTGGACCGGTTCCTGATGCGGGTCTCCATGGCCCCGCCCAGCCAAAGCCAAGAGGTGGATATCCTCAACCGCTTTATGGACGCCGAACCCCTGGAGGAGCTGGGCCCTGTGTGCGGGAAAGAGGATGTGGTCCGGCTGCAAAAAAAAGCCCGGCAGATTTTTGTCCACCCGGTGCTGCTGGACTACATAGCCGCCCTTTCTCAGGCTTCCCGAGGCCGCAAGGGCATTGAGCTGGGCGTCAGCCCCCGGGGCACCTTGGCTCTGCTGCGGGCCAGTCAGGCTTATGCCCTGGTCCAGGGCCGGGAATTTGTTACGCCGGAGGACGTAAAAGCCGTGGGTGTGCCCGTCCTGGCCCACCGGCTCTCTGTAACCGGTCTGGGGGGCAGCGCGCCCCAGAAGCAGGCGGCGGAGAATTTGCTTTCCAGCGTGCCCGTACCTACCGAGGAGTGGGGCCGGTAATGGCGGCGCTGCTGATTTGCCTAGGGCTGTTGGCGGCTGTGCTTTTGGGCCTGCCCCGCCTCTATGACCATTTCTGGGAAAAAGGGCTGGACTGCCGGATCTCCTTTACCCAGGATTACGCTGTAGAGGACGAAGTCTCCACCCTGTCGGAGGTAATCACCAATCGGAAGCTCCTGCCTCTGCCGGTTTTAGAGATCAGCTTCCACATGGACCGCCGCCTGCGGTTTGGGGCGGGAGAAAACGCCTCTCTCAGCGACCAGACCTACCGGCGGGACATATTCGCCGCCGCCATGCGCCAGAAAATCACCCGTACCTTGGAATTCCAATGCGCGGGCCGGGGATATTTCCGCATCAACGAAACAGGCTTAGCGGCGCAGGACCTGTTTCTAACCCGGAAATACTTATCCAGCCGCCCCCAGAACACGGAATTCTATGTACTGCCCCGGCCTGTTCCCACCGCCCAGGTTCAGATCCCCTACTCCCGGATCATGGGCGCCGTGCTCAGCCGCAAGCGGGTCTGCGACGATCCCTTTGAGTTCGGCGGGCTTCGAGACTATGCCCGGGGCGACCCTATGAAATATATTAACTGGAAGGCTTCCGCCCGGGCGGGCAAGCTGCTGACGAATCTGCATGAGTCCACCCTTTCCCAAAAGGCCGCTTTGGCCATCGACATGGAGGGCGGCGGCCCCCAGGGGGACTTCCTCACGGAATGCGGGGTGCGCGTTGCCTGCTCCCTGGCAGAGCGGCTATTGGCCCAGGGCATAGAGCTAAGCCTTTACAGCAACGGTTTGGACGTGCAGTCCGGGGAAGTCTGGAAGCTGGAGGCAGTTTCAGGGGCAGGGAGCTCCCTGTACCTAAAAAAGAAGCTGGCCTGCTTACAGTCGGGCACAGACCTCCCCCCCGTATGCGGTTTTTTTCCTCCTTCTGGGCCGGAGGATCTGTTGGTACTGATCTCCCGAAGCCAGCGGACCCAGCCCACGGAGGCTTTTGCAAAAGCCGTGGGAAAAGGACAGGGCATACAGGTTATCCCCTGCGGCGGGGAGCACGGGGACCTGCCCGCTTTCGCCCATGTGGACCAGATTTGGATGGAGTTCTAAAAGGAGGCGCCTATGAAAAGCTGGAATGAAGTTTTAGGCGGCAGCAACCGGCAGCTGCTTTTACGGCTGCTGGCCCGCTTTCACTTTGGGTTAGCCGCAGCCATGCTGCTGGCCCTTCTGTTTGACGTGATGAATTACTATGGTATTCTGTCCCTATCCCTCTCCTCCGTCTTTCTTCGGGGCTTTCTATTGGGGCTTCCGGCCGCCCTCAGCTATTATGCTGTAAAAAGACTGCGGGCCATGTGGCAGTACCTGCTGGCCTCTGTGGCGCTCTGCGGGCTGGGCTGGCTTCTGACCGGGCATCTGGGGGGGCTGGTCCTCACGGCGCTGGTGTGCTTCTTTCGTGGCCGCGTCCGGCTGCAGGAGGAAGAGGAGGGGCCTATCCGCTCTATGTTCGACTCTCCCTCTTACCCCATTCTAGCCCTGTTCGCGGCGGCATTTGTCCTCAGCGCTATATTGGGGCGGCCTGTTTTACAGAAGCTTTCTTTGCTGGGCGCTGTGTTCTACCTGTTGGTCGTCCTAGCCTACAAGGGGGTTTTCCGGGTAGACGAATATCTGGTCCTTAACCAGACCATGCACAATCTGCCCGCCCGGCGAATCCAGCGTATAGCGGGGGCGGCTGTAGCGGCTTGCGCCATGCTGGCAGCCTTGCTGCTGCTCCCTCCTGTCCTGGCTTTCTCAGGGCAGGCTCGGATCTATCTGCCGGAAAATCTCCCTACCCAGGAGGTCCAGCATCAGCCTGCGGAAGAACGCCAGCCCTCTTCTATGGACCAGGCCCAAGCCTTGCGGGAAGCTTTTGGCGACGGGCCCAGCTGGCAGATCCCCCCTATTGTCACTCATATCATTTTCGGGGTGCTGGGGGCGGCGGCTGTGACGGGTCTGGCTGGGGCCGTGTGGCAGCTGGTGAAGGATTTTGGCCATAGCTACACAGACAGCCGGGATTTTGTCCAGCGCCTTACCAAGGAGGACGGGGATAAAGGCGTCTTCCTCCGCTCCCATCGCCAGCGCCTCTCCGTCTGGGACCGCACGCCCAACGCGACGGTCCGGCGGCATTACCGGCAAGCCGTTTTGAAAGCAAAAAAGGAAGCGCCGGAAGCCTGGCGTACACCGGCGCAATTGGAAGATTGGGCGGGGCTGCGTCAGCCGGAGCTTCATATGCTTTATGAGAAGGCCCGCTATGGACAGGAGCCCTGTACGGCGCAGGAAGCGAAAGAGGCGGGCAGGTTGGGATGATCCGCTTCTTTGACCTCCAGCGGCTGGAGGCTGTTTTAAGAATTTACAAAGGGCGGAGAGTTGGCTAAATCCAACTCTCCGCCCTTTAACCGCGCATTTCTTATCCTTATGCTGGCTGGGGGTTTTTAGTCAAATTTCTTCGAGGCTTCCTTTAAGAGCTCGATGATTTCCAGGTGCTGGGGGCAATGGTTCTGGCAGGCTCCGCACTGGATGCAGTCTCCCGCCTTGCCGCCTTCTTTGGTGGCCTGCTTGTAACGCCCTTGGGCACGGTTCATGTCTCCATACAGCGTGTGCTCGTTCATGGCGCTGAAAATGCCAGGGATGTTAATCTTCTGGGGGCAGCCGTCTACACAATACTTACAGGCTGTGCAGGGGATGGTGGGCAGGTTGTTGAGCACATCCACCACCTTGCCCACTACTTTGCGCTCTTCCTCGCTCAGGGGCTTGAAGTCCGCCATATAAGAGAGGTTGTCCTCCATCTGCTCCAGATTGCTCATGCCGGAAAGCACTGTTACCAGCCCGTCCAGAGAGGCCGCGTAGCGCACAGCCCAGCTGGCCACGGAGGCGTTGGGATCCGCATCCTTGAAAATCGTCTGAACCTCCGGGGTCATGGTGGCCAGAGCCCCGCCCTTGACAGGCTCCATAATAATGACAGATTTCCCATGCTTGCGGGCTACTTCATAACATTTGCGGGACTGCACTCCCTCGCTGTCCCAGTCGGCATAGTTAATTTGCAGCTGTACAAACTCCGCCTCCGGGTGCTTTGTGAGAATGTCCTCCAGCACATCGGCGGAATCGTGGAAGGAGAAGCCAATGTGCTTGGCCTTACCCTGGGCCTTTTTCTCCTTGATGAATTCCCAGGCCCCCAGATCATCGGCCTTCTGGGCAGATTCCTTGCCCAGAGCGTGCAGCAGGTAGAAATCGTAATACTCCAGCCCGGCCCGGTCCAAGGACTCCTGGAAAATCCGCTCCATATCCTCCAGGCCCTTCAAATCCCAAATGGGCAGCTTGGTGGCGCACTGGAAGCTCTCTCGGGGGTACCTGTCCACCACGGCTTCCTTCAATGCCACCTCGGATTTTCCGCCAATGTACACATAGGCGGTGTCAAAATAAGTAAAGCCCTTCTCCATGAAGAGGTCCGCCATCTTCTTGGTCTGCTCTATGTCGATCTCTTCGCCGTTCATGGGCAGGCGCATTAAGCCAAAGCCCAGCTTCTTAATG
>CANONE010000092.1 GCA_947567585.1 uncultured Clostridia bacterium
AAGAAAAATTAGAAACACAACTAAAACAAAGAGAGAAATTAGAAAAAGAGGCGATAGACAAAGAAATAAAAGAGCAAGAAGAAGAAATAAGACTTAAATTGGCAAAGGAAAAAAGGGAAATTGAAGAAGATATTAGGAATATAGAGCTACAAAGAGATAAAGTAGATGTTAATATAAGAAGTTTAATGCTTCAAATAAAGAATTTTGAGTACAAATATGAAAACTATAACTATGAAGTGACAGAAAAAGATGAAAACGGAAATAAAGTCAAAAAACAACGAACAAGTAGAAGAATAGCAAATACCGAAGAGTATGAAAAATTAAATGCTGATTATCAAAAAGGTCTGGATTCTTTTATGTCATTACAGGAGACTTTAGAAGATTTACAAGAAGCAAGAGAACTTTGTGAGAAAGAAATGGATAAATTTAGACAAAAAGATCAAGAAAAAATGGAGAAATTTAGTAAAGCATTGAATGATGCCAAAAGAGACGAAGAAAAGCGAAAAGAAGGAAACAAAAAAGAAGAAAAACACGATAAAAAAGAAGAGCAAGATAGAAAAGAGGAAGAACAAGAAAAAGAAAAAAAGGAGAAACCAACTAGCTCAACTGCAAGAGCGTCTCAAGGCCAGCACGAACCAACTGGTGGAGTCTGAGCGTGTCACTGCTTACCAAGAGGTTACCGAGTTGACACCTGAACTGGTTAAGGCGCTGATACGGCAAATTACTGTACGCCCAGACGGCAGGGTTGTTATCTCCTGGAATTTCCGGGATGAATTGGCCGGTCTGGTAGAGCTTGAGCAGATTATTGCGGAGGAACAGGCCGTATAAGGACTTGAATCTTTCGCAGAAGCGTGTTATTATTTATATAGAAAGTGGGTAAAATTATGGACGCAAAAGAACGCCTGCACCAGGAAGACCTCCAACGTCTGAGGGGCTTCCGGCTGCTGGACGACGATTTTATGACCAAATGCTTTGAGGGCAGCCGGGAGTGTATGGATCTGGTACTACGCATTGTGCTGGAAAGGCCCGACCTGAAGGCGCTGGAGGTCCACACCCAGGTTTTCGTGGAGAATCTTCTGAAACGCTCTGTCCGCCTGGATATCGTTGCCACGGACAGCGCGGGCACAAAGTACAACGTGGAAATTCAGCGGGCCGACAAAGGTGCGGGCCGGAAGCGGGCCAGGTACAACGCCAGCGCTATGGACATCGGTATTCTGCCCAAAAGTGATGACTTTGACAGCCTGCCGGAGGTGTACATCATCTTCATCACGGAGAACGACGTGCTGAAGCGCGGCGAGCCGGTCAGCCGGATCCAGCGCCGCTTCGACAATACTTATGAAACTTTTGACGACGGCTCGCACATACTGTATGTGAACGGCGCTTACCGAGGGCCCACGCCCATCGGCAAGCTGATGCACGACTTTTCCTGCACGAACCCGGCGGACATGAACTATGATGTGCTGGCCCAGCGGGTCAAATACTTTAAAGAGAGCAAGGAGGGCGTTGCCACTATGTGTAAGGTGATGGAAGATATGCGGGAGCAGTCTATGAAAGAGGGATTGGCTCAGGGCATGAAGCAGGGTATGAAGCAGGGTATGAAGCAGGGTATGAAGCAGGGCATGAAAGATACTGCACTGCGGATGCTGCAAGCGGGCAAATATGCTCTGGAGGAAATCGCGGCTATTTCGGGGCTTTCTGTCGAGGAAGTCCAGAAGCTGAGTGAGGTGCAGACAGCGTAAGCGGCGGATAACGAATCGCACAAAAACAAGCTCAAATTAAACGCGAGTTTCAAATATCCCACAAAAATGTTGTCCCTAACTTGACACACTCCTGAGCGGCGCCCCCATCCTCCAAAACGGCAGGCTGGCAGGGGCGGTAACCCATGTATTTATGGACGACCCGGCTATGGGGTATGGAATCTTTGCCGAAACTATGCTGGAGCAATGCAGAGACGCGGTGAAAGCCGGCGGTCCAACGGATAACTGATCATAAAAGCGATAATGAGCAAGTGGAAGGAGCTGTACTGCGCTTTCCGCTTGCTCATTTTACCTACCTTGGCGTCTTCCTTTCTGATTATGCCCATGGGGCTGTGGGCGGAGTGGGCCATTTTTGTGGATCTAATATGTAAGCGTTTTTTGGTTCTTATTGCCGTTGGGCTTTCATATTTTTGGCATATGGAGGGATGATTATGGCAGATGTAAGGGATTTTTTAAAACGGCATTGGTCTGTGCTGGTTGTAGCGGCGGTGGCCGCTCTGCTGGCATTGGCGGCGGCTTGGGAGCAAGGCGGGGAGAGGCGGGCGGCGGCGGCCTCGGCGGAAGTCACCAACTGGGGGCTGAGCTTCCAGCAGGATGGCCAGCCCCCGGTGGCCAATGCCACGGCGGAATATTTGGCGCAGTTCGGCGGCGTATACCGGATGGACACAGAGGAGAAGGTCCTCTATCTTACCTTTGACGCGGGCTTTGAAAATGGCAATACCGAAAAAATTTTAGACGCCTTAAAAAAGCACCATGTGAAAGCGGTCTTTTTCCTAGTGGGCAACTATTTCGAAACCCAGCCGGACTTGGTCCGCCGGATGGTGGAGGAAGGGCACACCGTTGGCAACCACACCTACAGCCACCCGGATATGTCGGCCATTGCGGACGAAGACAGTTTCCGGACGGAGCTAGAGAAAAACGAGGCCCTCTTTAAAAAGGTGACCGGCAAAGAAATGCCCAAGCTTTACCGCCCGCCCCAGGGAAAGTTCTGCGAGAGCAACCTAAAAATGGCCCAAAAATTGGGATATAAAACAGTTTTTTGGAGCCTGGCCTATGTGGACTGGTACGAAAACGACCAGCCCACACCCCAGCAGGCTTACGACAAGCTGCTGCCCCGGGTTCATCCGGGAGCCGTGGTTTTGCTGCACAGCACCTCAAAGACCAACGGGGACATCTTAGACGAGCTCCTAACAAAGTGGAAAGGCCTGGGTTACACCTTCGGCGACCTAGAACAATCCCTCAAATAAATCATACGCGCCCCTGCCCCGCCCTCAGATTTGCGGAAGAAAATAAAGAATGGGAGTAACGTACAACGGGAGGTGTGTTCCCCGCCCTTTTATGTGGCATAATAGGGGCCACGCAAAGGAGGCTGGGCAGCATAACTTCCCACCCGGCCTTAGTCTTTATTAGGAAGCGGCGGAAATGGGCTTGGAGGGATAAAAACGTGCGTTCGATTTTTTCGCTTAACCCTTGCTTTTACCAAGCTGATACTATATAATAGTGCTGTATCCCGTAGACAAAGCTGCAGCCGGACCCACCCGGCGAGAAAGAGAGGGCAATCAGCATGGCGGAAAAGAAGCAGGCTCCCATCAGTACCAAGGCGGATGGCAAGCCTGAGGATAAAGCGAAAGCGCTGGAAACAGCGCTGACCCAAATTAAAAAGCAGTTTGGCGAAGGGGCGGTTATGCGGCTGGGGCAGGACTCGGCCCTGAATCTGGAGGCCATCCCCACCGGCTCCCTTTCGCTGGATCTGGCCCTGGGCATCGGCGGTCTGCCCCGGGGCCGCATTGTAGAAATATACGGCCCGGAGTCTTCCGGCAAAACCACCCTGGCCCTGCACTGCGTGGCCGAAGGGCAGAAGCTGGGGGGGAACGCCGCCTTTATCGATGTGGAACACGCCCTGGACCCTGTGTATGCCTCCAACCTGGGGGTGGACGTAGAGAGCCTGCTGGTTTCCCAGCCGGACACCGGCGAGCAGGCGCTGGAAATCACAGAAGCGCTGGTGCGGTCTAACGCCATCGACGTGATCGTGGTGGATTCTGTGGCCGCGCTGGTGCCCCGGGCGGAAATTGAGGGAGAGATGGGCGACACCCATGTGGGCCTGCAGGCGCGGCTGATGAGCCAGGCCCTGCGAAAGCTGGCGGGAGCCATTTCCAAGTCCAACTGCGTGGCGATTTTCATCAACCAGCTGCGGGAGAAGGTGGGCGTGATGTATGGCAACCCGGAAGTCACCCCCGGCGGCCGGGCGCTGAAATTCTATTCCTCGGTGCGTATCGACGTACGCAAGGGGGATGTGCTGAAAAACGGTACGGATATCATTGGCGCCCATACCAGGGCCCGGGTGGTGAAAAACAAGGTTGCCCCGCCGTTTCGTACCGCTGAATTCGATGTAATGTACGGCACCGGCATTTCCCGGACAGGAGAGCTGATGGACATTGCCGTGCAGCTGGATATCATCCAAAAAAGCGGCTCCTGGTTCTCCTACAACGGCGAGCGCATCGGCCAGGGCAGGGACAAGGTGAAGGACTTCTTAACCAACAATCCCCAGACGGCGGCGGAGGTGGAGAAGCAGGTCCGGGAGAACGTGGACAAGCTTTTCGCCAAGACCGCCCCCAAGGCAGCGGCCGGGACAACCGCTTCTGCTGCGGCTACCCCGGTTCCGGAGGCCAGCGCTCCCAAAAAGCCCGCTCCCGCCGACCAGGTCTCTTTGGATATCGAGGTGGACTGATAGACTATGGAAATTACAGCGGCGGAGCCCCGGCGCAAAGGATTGGTGCAGCTCTACATAGACGGCCAGGAAGCTGTGAAGGTGGACCGGGAGGTTTTTCTTCGGTCCCGGCTGAAGCCAGGAGATGAAATCAGCGATGAAGCGCTCCGGAGGCTGCTCCAAGATTCGGACGCCCACAGAGCCAAGGAAAAGGCCCTGTACCTTTTAGAGCATCGAAGCCACACAAAAAAGGAATTGACAGAAAAAATCGCCCGCACAGCGGCGTCTCGAGAAGCCGCCGCAGCCGCCGCCCAGCGTATGGAGGATTTGGGCCTGGTGGACGACGAAGCCTATGCCAGAAACTTCGCCAAAGAGCTGTTTCTGCGCAAGCGCTACGGCCCTCTGCGGGTAAAGCAGGAGCTCCGGCATAAGGGCATTGATGGGGAGCTCATTGAGGAACTGCTGGAGGAATACCAGGGGATGGAGGACGGCCAGCTCCTACAGGAGAATATCCAAAGCATACTGGAAAGAAAGTACGCCGGCTGGCAAGAGGACGAAAAGCTCCGCCGCCGTGCCTTTGCCGCCCTGCAAAGAATGGGCTATGGCTATGAGGAGATCCAGCAAGCCCTGCGCCGCCCGGAAGACTGACAGGCAAAAGAGAAAACGCCCGCACACAACTGAAAAGCATCGGAACAAGGCCGCTTTCACCCGCCTTAAAAACGACTCTAGGGCCTTTGGGCCTCCGCGGCGCAAATTCCGCACACAGACTGCGCTCCGGAATCGTAGAGGGCAGCGGCGCATTCCCGCAGGGTGCTGCCAGTGGTAACAATGTCGTCTACCAAGAGCAGCGAGCGCCCGCTCAGGTCCATGCCGCAGGAATAGGCGCCCCGGACATTTTCGGCTCGCTCTTCCCGGCTTAACTGGTGCTGGGTCTGGGTGTCCCTGCACTTTCTCAGCGCCTTCACTACCGGTATGCCCAGGGCTTTTCCCAAGCGGCGGGCCAAAAGCCGGCTTTGGTCGTATCCCCTGGCCCGCCGGCTCTTTCCGGATAGGGGCACATAGGCAATCCCGTCAAAGGGGCCGGGCAGGCTTTCCGCGGCCCCTGCCATCAGCCATCCCAGAGGCAGGGCCAGAGATTTACGGTTTTGGAATTTGTAGCGGTGAAGGGCTTTTCTGTAGCTGCCCTGATAGGCAAGAGGCGCGGCAACCAGTAGACTCCGTCCTCCAGGGAGGGGCAAAACGCGGCGGCAGGGGTTTTCAGGAAGAGCGCCGGCGCAGTCGGGACAGAAGATGCCGCCGGGACCTACCGGCTTTCCACAGAGTATGCAGCGCTGCGGGAGCAAAAGGCACAGGAGCTTCTGCGGAAAAGTGGGTGGAAAGGTTTTTGCAGTCACAGGAAACGCCCCTTTGATTTCTCAGAATACAGAAATTCTAGCGGACCTTATTAAAAATGTCAAGGAGTTTGTGCAGAGAGGCTCTCTTTTTAAGCAAAAAAGACGATGCTTTTGATTGTTCTAACCAAGCCCCAAAAGGCCCTATACCCGGAAAAGCTTCGGGTATAGGGCCTTCCTTTTGCCGCGCAGCCGCTTCCGCACAGGTAGAGGGCCCATAAAGCATTTGGGAGTGCGGCACAAAGGTATAGATTATTGTAAACTGATTTCAAATTTTAAAAACGCAAAAAAATCTCTTTTTTTGAAAAAAATTTACAAAATTTCTGAAAGACTATTGACTTTGGGGCCAATTTGTGCTAATTTTTTAATATAAGAGGCTTTAGTGTAAGGTTTGCAATAATCTATACATTGTTGTGAAAGAAGCTTACTACTATTTTACAAAAAACAAAGAAAGGCGAGGGGATGAGAGCATGAATGTGGGCATTATTATTGGCCATTCTAACGAAGGCATGGAGGAGAAATTTGTCCAGGCGGCGAAACAAAATTTCAAACACTGCCAGCTGGTAAGCTGGAATCCGGCCCTTTGGACCCGGGAGAACGCGGAGGAAATCGCCGCGCTGCGGGATAAGTACGGGATAGAGATTACCGCCTTTTGGTGCGGATGGTCCGGCCCCACCCGATGGAATTTCACCGAGGGCCCCGAGACGCTGGGAATTGTACCGGTGGCCTTCCGGGCTCAGCGGCTGCAGAACCTTTTGGACGGCGCGGCCTATGCCCGGCTTTTGGGCGTGCGGGATGTGGTCACCCACATGGGATTCATCCCGGAAAACCTGACGGACCCCAGCTATCCCGGCGTGCTGGCCGCGGTGACGGTTTTGGCCCAGGAGCTCAAACGCCATGACCAGAACCTGCTTTTTGAAACCGGCCAGGAAACCCCGGTGGTGCTGCTGCGGCTTTTTGAGTCCATCGGTACCGGCAACCTGTATGTCAACCTGGACCCGGCCAACCTGATCCTCTATGGCAAGGGCAACCCAGTGGATTCCCTGGACGTTTTTGGAGACTATGTCAAAGGCGTACACGCCAAGGACGGCCTGTATCCCACCAATGGCCGGGAACTGGGCCACGAGGTAAAGGTAGGCCAGGGCAAGGCCGACTTCCCCGCCCTGCTAAAGGGCCTGCGGGCCCATGGCTTTGACGGCAGCCTCACCATTGAACGTGAGATCACCGGCGAACAGCAGACCAAAGATATTCTGGAGACCCAGGCATACCTACAAGATCTAATCGCACAGCTTTAGCCCCAAAAGCCAGACCAAAACCGCTCCGAAATCCTCAGCCGCCCGAAAGGGATGCCCGAAATCCGACTGCGTCACCCACCTTCGGCCCCGAAACAGCGGCTGCCGGCGCCGAACCGGTAAAATTCGGGGTAAAGTTTTTGTTCAAACTTTTTTCAAAAAGTTTGTAGGGGCGTGGGGACAAAGCCCCATGGCCTTCACGAGGGGAGCAAATCAATATGAGTAAACCAGCCGGGGCACAAGCTGTGCCAAAAAAGAAAAGCGCGCTAAAGAAATTTATTATCAGCAATAAGATCAACCGAAACTGGATCATGTACGTGATGCTCATTCCAGTAATCGCCTACTTTGCCATATTCTGCTACGCCCCCATGTATGGCATCACCTTGGCTTTTAAGGATTACAAGGTCAGGGCGGGCATCATGGGAAGCCCCTGGACCGACCCCATCTTTAAATACTTTTTGGAGTACTTCAATTCTCCCTACTTCACAAGGGTGCTGACCAATACCATCCGGTTAAGCCTGGAATCCCTGGCCTTTGGGTTCCCGCTGCCCATTCTTCTGGCATTGGCCATTAACGAGGTACGCTCCACGAAATTTAAAAAATTCGTTCAGAACGTCACCTACGCCCCCCATTTCCTATCTGTTCTGGTACTGGTAGGCGTGATCAAGTCCTTTACCAACTCCGACTACGGCATTGTCAACATCGCCATCCGGGCCATGGGCGGGGAAGGGGCCAACTGGCTGCAGATGGACACCATGTTCCGGCCCCTGTATATCGGCTCGGGGGTGTGGCAGAACATTGGCTGGGACGCCATCATCTACATAGCGGCCCTGGCGGGCATAGATCCCACCCTTCACGAGGCGGCCATGATCGACGGGGCCAGCCGGCTGCAACGATTGTGGCACATCAATATACCGGGCATTTTGCCCACCATGGTGATTTTGCTGATTCTTAATTCCGGCAATATCATGAATGTGGGCTTCGAAAAGGTCTTCCTGATGCAGAATGATTTAAATATGGCCGTTTCGGACGTTATCTCTACCTATGCCTACCGTATTGGCATAGAAAGCGCCCAATATAGCCTTTCCACGGCCATCAGCCTTTTTAACTCTGTGGTTAACTGCATTATGCTCTTGCTGGTAAACGGCATTTCCCGCAGAGTCAACGAGACCAGCTTGTGGTAAGGGGGAAGCGGCATGTTTAAAAATATGAAGCGCATGTCCAAGGGCGACATTATTTTTGAAGTGGTCAACTGTGTTTTTCTGGGCCTGATCGCGGTCGTGATTCTCTACCCGCTTATCTACGTGGTCAGCGCCTCTTTTAG
>CANONE010000093.1 GCA_947567585.1 uncultured Clostridia bacterium
CCGGGGACATCTATCAGAACATCGCCCTATGCGCCCCGGGGCTCACCATGGAGGAAGCCTGGGCAGCGGCGGAAATGGCGGGCATTGCAGATGAGATCCGCCAGATGCCCATGGGAATGCAGACCCTAGTCTCCGAAGGGGCCGGGGGCGTCTCCGGCGGGCAGCGCCAGCGGATCCTGATCGCCCGGGCCATTGCCCCCAAGCCGAAGCTTCTCTTTTTTGACGAGGCAACCTCCGCTTTGGACAATATTACCCAGAAGCGGGTCTCCCAGTCCCTGGACCGGCTGAACTGCACCCGGGTGGTGGTGGCCCACCGGCTCTCCACCATACGCCAGGCCACTCGAATCCTGGTGCTGAAGGACGGAAAAATCATGGAGGACGGCGGTTATGAGGAACTCATCCAAAAGGGCGGAACCTTCGCCCGGCTGGTAGAGCGCCAGCAGGCCGTATCATAAATAGCATCATCATATACTTTGAAAGGAGCATTACCATGAACGACAACATCGTCCACCACGTGGTGGGGGATGTAGTGGATGCCCTCCTCCAGGCGCAGATTCATTACTTCATCTTCCATCTCCGTGGTGAAGTAGAATTTTCGAACCTTGTCCTCTTTGCCCTCAAAAGACAGGCGGTCGTCCTCCAAGGTAACCAGGTAGGAAACGCCAAAGGCGAATCCATCCTTATCCTTCGGGGAGAGAGTGTAGCTGCCATTTTCTCCCGTGATTTGAATCAGGCCGGAGTTATCCTCATTTGTCTCTCCGTCAAAGAAGGAGAGCATTCCAAGAACATCCTTTGCGCTGAGCGCCGGGTCGCTGCTCTTTAGCATGATTGTGAAATCAGTGGGAACATCGTTTTCGGCGGTAAAAGGAGTTTCCAGCCCGGTATCCTCCGGCTCTGGCGGCTGCTTCTTCAGATACTCCATCACCCGCACCAGCAGCGCCGCGCCCTGGACCCGGTTTACCGTGCCCTTAGGGTCAACCTTGCCGTTATTCCCTTTCATCAGCTCCGCATACCACAGGGTGATGATGGAATCCCTGGCCCAGGGGGAAGCGGCGCTGATGTCCTCAGGCAGCTGAACGCCGGAAACCTGCTGGGGAGTGACGCCGGCATAGCTAAAATATCTGACCAGCATAGCCGCAAACGCTTCCCGGGTCACCTTGCTCTCAGGGCTGAATTGGTCTCCGCCCACGCCGGAAACAATGTGGTTCTCCGCCGCCCAAACGACATATGGGTTGTACCAGCCGCC
Organism: uncultured Clostridia bacterium; assembly: GCA_947567585.1. Classification (GTDB taxonomy): domain Bacteria; phylum Bacillota; class Clostridia; order Oscillospirales; family Acutalibacteraceae; genus Acutalibacter. Next base: position 1,247 of record CANONE010000093.1, read on the forward strand.
ATAGGGCACGTCCCGGAAGCCGCCCAATCCCTGGTACTTTTCCGGATCCGCTTTATCCAGGCGGCCGATGGCGGTGACGGCCATAGCCCGGGTCATATAACCATCGGGATTGAACCGCCCGCCGCCTGTGCCGGATAAGATCCCGGCCTGTGCGGCGCTTGCTACGTCCTCATAGTACCAGGCGCTCTAAGGAACATCCCGGAACCGGCCCGGCTCCAATGGGCTTTCCTGGGCAAAGGCGTTCAGTGGTACAGAAGTGAACAGCATGGCTATCACCAGAACGAGCGCCGTGATTCGCTTGCACTTTTGAAACATAATTGACCTCCTCGCTTGTGCTTTATTGGTGGTACTCCACTAAAGTATATCAAGCTGGGATTCTCACTGTCAACGAATCCGGACCAACGCATAAAATCAGCCCATGAAAATACACATTCTGCCGCCGGGTAACTATGCCCTTATGAGCCCAGCCGGGACCTGGACCTCCCCACCCGGGCGTTATTCCTCCGCCTGCCTATAGAAGCCGCCAGCAGCCCCGCCAACAGGAACTCTCCCACGCCTCCACACAGCAGCATGGTAGAAATATCCCCCGTCTCCTTTTGGCTCAGAGCTTCCGCAAGGTTCTCCATCCCGCCGTCAAAAACCAGGGCGGCAGGTTCACCGCTCAGGGCCTGGGGCTCTGCCCGGCCATTTCCCAGCAGGGTGTAGCGCCGGTTATTGTCCCGGTCGCCTCTGCCTTCCGGGTAGTAGTACCCGTCGTCCAGATTTTCCCGCGCCTCCTCCAGGCAGACATCCGCAAGGCCGATTTTTCCCTGTGGAAAAAGCCCGCATTCGGAAATATCCGGCAGGGGAACGCCATAGACAAAAATGGACGAGGCCAACCCTTTGAGAGATCCATCCGCCTGCTGCCACCCGCCGGGTATGGGTAGGATGCTGTCCTCGTCGAACAGGAATATGCCGTCCTCATAAGCTTCCCCGCTGTAAACCAAAGCCGCGTACTCCCCCGCAAGGATTCCAAAAGGGTCCCCGGCGGGGCCGGAAGCGGTATAGGGCGCATCCTCCACCAGATAGACCTCTGGTTCTCCCTGCAAAGCCGCTTCAAACTCCTCCTGCGAGCGGACCGAAGGATAGGCTTTCAAGGCATCGGCCTTGCGCCGCTCCCGGGTCAGGTTTACGGCAAGTACCGCCGCCATAACCATCAGCAGCGCCGCCATAAGGCCGATCATCACCCGCTCCTTCCTTCTCAGCCTGCTGCGCCGCTTACCCACATGATTGCCCATAATAAAAAGCTCCTCCGTATGTTTTTTACGATTATAGCGGCTGGGGCAGAGAAATGCAAGCCGCCGTCCCTTGCCTTTGGCCAGGGATAAATGCCGGGGGATTTTGTCTATCTTTTAGTTTTGGCAGCGCTTATTGTGCGTTGGTCTTATCTCGTTGACTTTGCACAAATCGCTATGCTAAAATTTGCATAAAATCTCCCCAAAACGCCCGTTGAATTTCTCTGGGATTCTGTTTGGACGAGAATTTACTGTGAGGAGGATTCATCCATGATGCGCAAACGTTTTATTCCCATTCTCTTGGCGGTTCTGGTATGCATGGCGGCGCTTCCGCCGGCAGCCCTGGCAGCGGAGCCGGATCATTCTGAAGGACAGGCCGGTCTGGCCCTTCTGCAGAGCCTGCTGCCGGAGGACGGCCTGGAGGAAATCAAAATTACCGGTGAGGCGGAGGCAACAGAGAAATACGCGGCCCTGCCCGCCTATGACTGGACCATCTGCCTATATGTCTGCGGCACGGACCTGGAAGAAAAGGGGAGCTTTGCCACCCAGAACATCCTGCAGATGATCGCGACGGATATTCCTGAAAATGTGAAGCTGCTGGTGATGACCGGCGGCACCCGCCAGTGGGACCCGGAGGGCCTGGGGGCCGGGAATACCGCCTACAAAAAACCCTCGAACATCAGCACCCAGCTATATGAGATAACAGACAATGAAATGGTGCTGGTGAAGGACTATAAAGAGAATATGAACATGGGCGACCCCCAAACCCTGGCCGCTTTCCTGGAGGACTGCCTGAGCCTGGCCCCGGCGGAAAGAATGATGCTGAGCTTCTGGAACCACGGCGGCGGACCTCTGATGGGCGTGGCCTTGGACGGCTATACCGGGGATATCCTGAGCCTTGCGGAGCTGGACGCGGCGCTGCGGGGGCTGCAAACCGCCCGGGGCGGTGAAAAGCTGGAGCTGTTGGGCTTTGACGCCTGCCTGATGAACAACCTGGAGACCGCCTACGTGCTCTCCCCCTACTGCGATTACATGGTGGCCTCGGAGCAGACCGAGCCCGCCCCCGGCTGGAATTACGCGTGGCTGGATTCCCTGGAGGAGGAGTATTCCGACGGGGACGGTACCGATACTCTGGAGGCGGAGGAACTGGGCCGGGTCATCGTGGACACCTACGCGGGCAGCATGAACGAGGAGGGGGACTGGAGCCAGCTGGGCGACGAGACCCTGGCCCTGGTGGATCTCTCCCGCATGGAGGATCTGGCCGCTGCCTTCAATGAGATGGCCTTTCAGATGAACCTGCTGGTACACAACGACCAGCTTTTCGCCCAGGTCTCCCGGATGTCGGAGAAGGTGCAGCATATGATGGACGACTACGGCCTTTTGGATCTATACGACTTTGCGGGCGGCCTGCTGCCCTATGTGCCCGCCGCCCAGGGGGTGCTGGACGTGCTGGGGACTTCTCCCGGCACGGAACCGGAGGACTATGTGGGCGAAGTGGTTGGCGAGGATCCCGCCGTGGTATACCGGGGCACTGGCGCCGGCCATGACCGCTGCCTGGGAATGGCTTTCTTCTACCCCACCAGCAAGACCGCTTTGGGCACCACCAGCGCCGGGCAGCTTTTGAACTGCGTCTCGATCTACCGCAGCTTTGGCCTCAGCGACTACTATACCTCCTACCTTATCAGCGTCCTGCTTAGAGTCGGCCAGCTGCGCTCCTTTGAGGGCGGTATGTCCACGCAGTACAATTCTGATACCGGGCACTACCTTCTCCAGATCGAGGACCCGGACGACGCGTTTTCACTGAAATCTATGGAGTTCATCAATACCTATACAAAGTTTGAAAACGGCAAACGGGGCGAGACCTATCTTTTGGGCTCCGCCGCCGTAACGGAGGACTGGGACAACGGGCGCTTTACCGAGCAGTTTGACGGTTTCTGGTATACCCTGGGCGGGCAGCTTGCCTCGGCGGAGCTCCAGACTCAGGGCCCCTATGAGGTGCTGGCAGTACCTGCCTATATAGAGGGAGAGGATGAGCTTTGCGTCATTACAGCCCTGCGGATGGCCAGTGTAGCGGATTCCCCCTTCTGTATCATGGGCTACACCATCGTATCCTCCGGGGAGGGGGGCTCTACGCGCACCTACTCGCCCCAGGGCAGCTTTACCTTCCGGCCTGTGCTGACAGGCTTTGATCTGGACGCGAAGGAGGAAAACGGAGAGTATCAAGCCGGCAGTCCCATCACCGTTGAGCCGGACCAAGAGGGCGGCTATTCTCTAGCGGGGATTCTGGAGCGAAAACCTCTGATAAGCGGGCAGGAAGCCCTGTACTGCGGATATTTCTCCGGCACGGATATGCAGAACCAGGTCCATCTCTCCGACCCGGTGGGATATGTGGTGCTTGACTCCCTCAGCCAGCTCACTGCGGTCCCCATTCCGGACCAGCGGTATACAGGAAAGCCGGTAGAGCCCAAGATCAGCCTGCTGTTCCTGGGCCAGGAGGTGCTGGTGGAAGGGCAGGACTACCAGGTGGCCTACCAAAACAATGTGAACCTGGGCACGGCCACGGCGGTGGTTACCTCTCTGCGAGACGATATCAGCGGCAGCCTTACTGTAAAGTTTACGATCACCAATCCCCTGGAGGCAGTGCAAAGCGCCATACAGAGCCTGCGGGAGGAACTGCCCAATAGCAGTTGGAGCAAAGAGGAACTGGGCAAGTACGGAGACTTGGTGGACGAAATCTATATGGACTACTGCCGCCTGACCCAGAATGAGCGGGACCAGCTCACCGGGGCCCAGCGGAAAAAACTGGAGTCAGCCTACAGCGCTGCCTACAGCGTCTACCCATCTGTCAGCATGAAGAGCCAGATGGCCAAGGGCCGTACCATGGAAGCCATCGGCCTGGGCTTGAACCTGGACTGGGAAAAAGCGGCCATCGGCTCCAGCCGCCGGAAGGCCGCCTGGCTGCAGGCGTTTTCCGTATTGGTAACCAGGGAGCGGGAAGAGCTGCAAAGCGCCCATAAAAAGGCCGTGGCGCTGGCAAAGAAAGAGGATCCCAATGCCAAAGAAGCCGTCTGCTATAGCGTGAAGTTCCTGGAGCAGGAGGCCGGCGGGGGAGAGATCAGCTCCATCCCCATTGCGAAGGACAAAACCACGATTCTCAAGCTCCAGCTCAGCGGCAAGGCCGATTCCAAGACCTTCCGGGTGTACCGTTATAATTCAGACGGCAGCGGCTTTACCCAGGTGGAGGTGCTCTCCATCATGAAAGAGGGGGATAAAAGCTATCTGCTGTTTGAGACCGATGATTTTGGGTATTTCACCGTCATCGCCGCCTCTGGGAGCAGCGGGGCCTTCTCCGACGTATCCGAGGGGAAATGGTACTATGAGGCAGTGGAGTACGTTCGAAAGAAACAGCTTATGAGCGGCGTGGGCGGCGGCAGGTTCCAGCCGGAGGGCGTGTTGACCCGGGCCCAGTTCGCCCAGATCATATATCAGTCAGAGGGAAAGCCAAAGGCGCCCAAGGCCGGATTTGCAGACGTGAAGCCCGACGCCTGGTACTATGACGCGGTGTGCTACGCAGCGGACGCGGGCATTACCAGCGGCTGCGGGGACGGCAGGTTCGGCCCCAACGACCCCATAACTAGGGAGCAGATGGCGGCCAAGCTCTGGCGTCTGGAAAAAATCAATAACAAGGATCTGAAAGACCCCAATCTTATCCTGGACTTCCCGGACGCGGCAGAGGTCAGCGAGTATGCCCAGACAGCCATGCGCTGGGCCGTGGAGCAGGGTATCATTCACGGAAAAAATGGGTGGCTCGATCCAAAAGGCTATGCCAAGCGGAGTGAAACCGCACAGATTATCATGAACTATTTTGAGGGGAGATAAAGCGGCTTGTCTTGCCTTGTATGCCTCTAACTTAACGGCTGAGTGGCATTTGCGTCCCCTCTACGGCACTGTGAAGCCTATGATGCCAACTTGACACAAACTATAATCAGCGCGAGAATATTATAATGCCTCCTTTGGGATATTTTCTATTTGATAATTGGTGTAGATTATGCTATAATGTACGCAAAGCGTACATCCGGAGTTTCCCTCGTCCGCACAGCGGCCGCCTTTCGCTTCACGAAAGGTCCGGAAAACTCCAATCAGATTTATGCTATAATACCCGCAGAGCGTACAGCCGGAGCTTCCCCCGTCCGCGCGGCGGCCGGCTTTCGCTGTGCGAAAGGTCCGAAAAACTTCAAACAGATTCATGGCAAAACAGTTGCCGGCAAATCCCGAGGAGGCCCTTCCCATGTAATTTGCCCCTCTAAAAAGGCGAGCGGGCCCAATGCCCGCCCGCCAATTCAAAGGCTACAAAATATAATAACCCCGGCGCAAAAGTTTTTGTCCAGCTTTTTCTAAAGATGGCAGGTTGCGGAGCGCTGGCCTCCAGTGGAGACCGTCAGACACCGGCGGGATAAGACCGGCGCCCCGGGACCGAAGGCTAAGGCCGAATGAAAGGATGGCACAAATGCCTGAAAATAAAACCGAGATAACCCGCCGCCGGACCTTCGCGATTATTTCGCATCCGGACGCGGGCAAAACTACTTTGACGGAAAAGTTCCTGCTATACGGCGGAGCCATTACCCTGGCCGGCATGGTGAAGGGCAAGCGTAACTCCCGCCATGCCGTCTCCGACTGGATGGAGATTGAAAAGCAGAGGGGCATTTCCGTCACCTCTTCCGTGATGCAGTTCCAGTACGAGGGATACTGCATCAATATTTTGGACACCCCCGGCCACCAGGACTTTTCAGAGGACACCTACCGCACCCTGATGGCCGCCGATTCCGCCGTGATGGTCATCGACGCCAGCAAGGGCGTGGAAGCCCAGACCCGCAAGCTCTTTAAGGTGTGCGTCATGCGGGATATTCCCATTTTCACCTTTATTAACAAGATGGACCGGGATTCCCGCAGCCCCTATGACCTACTGGATGAGATCGAGAAGGAGCTGGGGATTGGCGCTTACCCCATGAACTGGCCCATTGGCTCCGGCGTGGACTTCAAAGGGGTCTATGACCGGGAGAAAAACCGGGTGCTGCGCTTTCTGCCTGAGGAGAGCGGGGCGGGCCGCCGGGAGGTGCAGGAGCAGGACTACACGCTGGACGATCCCGGCTTGAAAGACGCCGTGGGCCCATACCTCTATGACATTTTAAAGGATGATGTGGAGCTTTTGGACGGCGCGGGCTATGAGTTTGACCTGGAGAAGGTCCGCCATGGCAAGCTCTCTCCGGTGTTCTTCGGTTCGGCCCTGACCAATTTCGGCGTGGAGCCCTTTTTGGAGGATTTCCTCCGGCTGACGCCCCCGCCTCTAGCAAGAAAAGCCGCCGGAGGCGCCGTGGACCCCTTTGACCCGGCTTTCTCCGCCTTTGTCTTCAAGATCCAGGCCAACATGAACAAAGCCCACCGGGACCGCATTGCCTTTATCCGCATATGCAGCGGCAAATTTGAAAAGGGCATGGAGGTGGAGCACAACGGGCGGAAGATAAAGCTCTCCCAGCCCCAGCAGATTATGGCCCAAAGCCGGGAGATTATCGACGAGGCATACGCCGGGGACATCATCGGCGTGTTCGACCCGGGCATTTTCTCTATTGGCGACACCCTGTGCGCCCCTGGCAAAAAGCTGCGGTTTGAGGGCATTCCCACCTTTGCCCCGGAGCTCTTCAGCCTGGTGCGGCAGAAGGACACCATGAAGCGCAAGCAGTTTGTAAAGGGCGCCAACCAGATTGCCCAAGAGGGCGCCATTCAGATTTTCCAGGAGATCAACTCCGGTATGGAAGAGATCATCGTAGGCGTAGTGGGCAGCCTACAGTTCGACGTGTTCCGCTACCGCATGGAGAACGAATATAATGTGGACATCACCATGCAGAC
>CANONE010000094.1 GCA_947567585.1 uncultured Clostridia bacterium
CAATATCCTCCTGTGAAACGGCAAAAGCAGAGGATTTTTCGTCCTCTGCTTCAGCTATCATTTCAATCTGTTCATCTACAGTCGGAAGATTGGCGGCAACTTCTTCCTCATTGGCAACGCTGCCCTCGGCAGGCTCTGGCTCTTCTGTCTGTGTCGCAGCCGTTTTTTCTTCCTGTCTGCCGCCGTCCGATTCTGGCTCTGATTTTTCTAACTGTACCGCAGGCACTCCTTCCGTCTGCCAATCATCCTTCGCCTGCGGCTCGGATTCTTGGGACGTCAGTTGTAAATCAGTTCTTCCAGTATCACTTCTTCCGCTTGGCTGCGGATGGCGTTCATCGCCTGCACCCACTGCATATCAGGGGACAACTTTTGATACAATATCAGCGGATACAAAAGCAGCGGATAAGCACAAGATAGGGTGTGCATATCAGCCGCTTTTTCTTTCTCATTCTATATACTGCGCCTTTGCGCCTTGAAAATGCACACCCCTTAAAGGTTAGGATACCAGCGGAGCAGATCACCGCGCCCTTCGTCCTCCAAGGTTTCAACCGCATATTTCAGCCATTCCTCCGGCGTTGGAATTTCCCCGGCGCGTGGTATCTTCTCCCATTGCGCCCGCTTCTCCGGGTCTGGATCATTCATACCCTTTTCAATGCGGGCCGAGATAATCGCCCGCATTTCTTCCACCGTGATATTCCTCTCACGGGCCAGTCTTTCAAATAAATGCTCTCCCATGTAGATGCCTCCTGATTTTTAGATTAGTATTTCCGCCTTCCTGCTATGCTATCAGTATGTCCTTTTTGGGAAATGATAAGTCTACTGATTGTGACTATTATATCACCATTTTGGGCCTTAGAATAGATACAGATGGGCAGGTGGATTTATGAATACACAAAAACGCATAAAGCAACTGATGGAGGAGCGCGGCTGGACAGATTACCGGCTGGCAAAGGAAGCAAACCTTTCCCATTCCACAGTCACAAATATGTTTAACAGAAATAATGCGCCGACGCTTCCGACCTTGGAGGCGGTATGCAGGGCGTTTGGTATAACTTTATCGCAATTCTTCTCCGAGGGGAATGATCCGGCGCAATTAACCGAAGAACAGAGCATACTGTTCTCAAAATGGAGTACCTTGACCGAGGAGCAGAAAAATCTGCTTCTTGCCCTCATAGATACCATGTAAAACGACAAAAGCCCGCAGGCCAAAACCTGCGGGCGTCTTTTTCATTATGCAGCTTTCCATATTTCAGCGGGTATCTCTATCTCTTGTCCGTCGCGGAAAGCAAACACCAGCCGCATATCCTCATATACCGTCACAAAATCCACCGTGGAATACCAAAGCTCCTCGTCAAATTCTGTTACCAGCTCGGCGCTGTTTTCCAGCCTTTCGAGGAACATGGCAATTTTCGTGCGCTTGGCATTGCGCTCCAAACGAAGCTCCCCGATTTCTGCCAGCCGCTTCCTTGCCGCCTCGTATCTGTCGCAGTATCTGGTATATTTCCGTTCATATTCCCCCTGATCCATGGCCTTCTGCGCATTGTCCGCAATAATCTTACGGATCAGGCCCATAGCAACCTCGCTTTCATTTTCAAGCTGTTCCTGCTCGGTATCAAGGTCGCGGGTATCGGTCAAAGCCTCCATGACTTCCTGATATGCCTCTATGATTTCCGCCCGGCTGCCAAGTATCTGATTGAAAGCGGCCAGAAATGCGGTTTTGATTTCTGCCTCGGTAAGATGGGGCGTTTTGCAATGCTGGCCCCGGTGCTTCTCGTTGCATTGCCAAACCAGAGCGCGGTGTGGGGTATTTGAGTGCCATACCTTACTGCCGTAAATGCCGCCGCACTCGCCGCAGATCAGTTTCCCGGAAAAAGGATGCAGGCAGCTCGTAAAACGGCCATCTTCCTTGCGGCGTTTCAATTCATACTGCACAAGGTCAAATTTCTCCGGCTCGATAATGGCCGGGTGGCTGTTCTCTACATAATACTGCGGCACTTCGCCCTCATTGACCTTGCTTTTTTTGGTGAGAAAATCCACAGTGAATTTCTTCTGCAGAAGCGCGTCACCCTTGTATTTTTCGTTGGTGAGAATACTTTCCACTACCTTACTCCGCCAGATTTTTTTCCCGCCCGGCGTAATGATACCTTCGTCGGTCAGATATGTCGCTATGGCCGAGGGTGATTTTCCATAGAGGAACAGCCGGTAAATAAGCCTTATCGTAGCGGCCTCCTCCTCGACGATTTCCGGCAGATTGTCTGCGCCCTTTCGGTATCCGAGAAACCGCCCGTATGGAATACTCACCTTGCCGTCCGCAAACCGCTTGCGCTGGCCCCACGTCACATTTTCGGAGATAGAGCGGCTTTCTTCCTGCGCCAGCGAGGACATAATGGTGATAAGCAGCTCGCCTTTTCCGTCAAGGGTTCGGATGTTCTCTTTCTCAAAGAAAACCTCAATCCCTTTTTCTTTGAGCTTCCGAACCGTGGTTAAGGTATCCACCGTATTACGGGCAAAACGGCTGATTGACTTGGTAATGATAAGGTCGATTTTTCCGGCCAGCGCATCGGCAACCATGCGATTAAAACCTTCGCGCTTTTTGGTGTTGGTCGCAGAAATGCCTTCGTCCGTATACATATCAACAAATTCCCAATCTTCCTTTGACTGGATATATCGGGTGTAATAATCCACCTGCGCCTCATAGCTGGTAATCTGTTCCTCGAGGTTCGTCGATACACGGGCATAGGCCGCCACCCGCAGCTTCTGCACCTGCGTACCCGAAGGGCTTAATGGTATGTTGTTTTTCTTGGCCGGTATGACCGTGACTTTTGCTGCTACTGCTGGCATGGCTTTCTCCTCCTTCCCCGGCGGTCTGCGTTCTCCCATGGCCGCTCTATGATCTGCCCGTCGTAAAATTCAAAGACCAAGAGGCGGTTATCCTTTACCCGTATCTCTTTCACCTTTTCCTGAAAAACGGCCCCGTCAAACTCCGGCAGGCCCAAGACCTCGGCGGCAATGGCCTCCAATATCTGCTCCTGTATAATTTTAGCGTCGCAATGGGCCTTTCCCTTCCGGTTATAAGTACAACAGAGCCACGCATAAACCTCCTTACCACGCAGGCGGTGAACATACCGAGCGCCGCATTTCCCGCATACGATACGGCTGGAAAACGGATACTCTCCATGATACCGAGGCCCCTCGGCTTTCCTGCGGGCATATTCTGCCAAAACGCGCTCATAGGTTTCCCGGTCAAGAATGGCCTCGTGACTGTTCTCTACATAGAATTGTGGACGCTCGCCGGTATTCTTCCGATTGTTCTTTGCAATCGGATCATCCACGAAGGTCTTTTGCAGAATCATATCCCCAGCAATCTTCTCATTGCAGAGCAGTTTCACAATATGATAGCCGGTAAGCGCTGCGCCCCGCGTCCCGACGGCTCCGGCCTTGGCAAAGGCCCGTTCAATTTCAATCGGTCTGGCTCCCTGCAGATACATGGCGGCGGCCATGCGCAGAAGCTCCGCTTCCTCCGGTACAACTACCAGCCTGTTGTTTTCCTGCCTGTATCCGTACATTTCAACGCTCCATGCAAGCCCCTGCCGGAAATTTGACTGAACGTGCCAGCGGATATTCTCGGATACAGAACGGGCTTCCTCCTCCGCATAAGCGGCGAGGAGGGTAAGCAGAAACTCCCCGTCCTCGCCGAGTGTGTGGATATTCTGTTCTTCAAAGTATACGTCCACACCGATCAGACGCAATTCCCGGACGGTCTGCAAGGTCGTGACGGTATTGCGTGCAAAGCGGGAAATTGACTTGGTGATAATCAGGTCTATATCCCCGGCCCGGCAGTCTGCCAGCAGCTTTTGAAACTGCCCACGGGTATCCTTTGTGCCGGACAGAGCTTCGTCCGCATACACACCAGCGTATTCCCAGCCGGGCGTTTTTTGTATCAATGCGCTGTAATAGCTTACCTGCGCAGATAATGAGTGGAGCATGGCATCCTTGCCGCAGGATACCCGCGCATAAGCGGCCACGCGCTTCTGCTTGGGAGCCTGCTGTACTGCCGCCATATTCACTTTTTTAATTGTGCGTTGCATATCACGCCCTCCTTTCAGGACACTGATGTTATAGGAAGCCACCCGAAAAAGAAAGGCTTTTCAAAATAAAAAGCCACCTAAAACTGGCTTAAATTTTTCTTTTAACCGGGCCTCAATGCGTACCAGATCAGCGTCATTTATCACACCCTGCCGGAGCATGGAGCGGGCCACGGCAAGGGCCGCCTGATACTTTTTCTCCCGTTCAAACTGCTCCTTTGTCATGGCCGCCTCCTTCCCCGAACCGCGCCGCGATATAACAGGCATGAGAACAATATTTCCTCTTTTGGTTTCCATAGCTCTTAAACTCCTTCCCGCAACGGGCGCAGGTCATAAGATAAAATGCTTTTCTATCCACAAGCTCCGGGTGGGCTTTCCACCATGCCCGGCGGCAGGCTTCGGAGCAGAATTTTCTCCCTTTCCGTCCCGGCAATTCCGCAAGTGACTGGCCGCAATGGCGGCAGACCGTATCCGCCTCCTTGGCAGCTACACCCGTTAAGTGATTGCGGCGGCAAAAGCTCTTGACCGTATTCTCGGAAAGCCCCAACCGGACAGCAATCGCACCATAGCCAAGCCCCTCCATGCGGAAGAAACGAATTTTTTCTTTTTCAGCGCCAGTCATGGTATTATCGCCTCCTTTGAAAAAAGCGGCCCCGAAGGGCCGCACCAATTTACTTAGCCGGGATTTTCAAAACCTGCCCGGCATAGATTACGTCCGTGGTCAGGCCGTTCAATTTCTTAATCTCTGTATAACGAGGGCCGCTTCCCAGCTCACGGGCGGCAATTCCCCACAACGTATCATTCTTTTTGACAGTATAGGTAGTGGTTGCCGCCGTACCGGCATAAACTACCTTTCCATTTTCGTCAAAGACCGAATATCCTGCGTTCTGGTCAGCGCACCGTTTGGCATTATCCAGCACCTTAAAGGCTCCCTTCTGCGAAGCTGCGTCGGCCCAGCTTTTACGCACCCGGTACAGACCGGAGGCAGTCGCAGAAGCTTCCACAATCTTTTTCAGGATAGCGACTATCTTCGCCCCATATCCGGCACCGGCAGCCCAGCCCTTGCCCTGCGGATTTTCCTGAATCCCCAGCCATTCCACATAAGGTGCGGAGCCGCGCGTTACATACTTAAAGCGCGGATCAATACAAGGATTTTGAAGCGCCTCCGAGGACGCATAGGCTTTTAAGTGCTGTACCTGCGCCCGGATACCAAGCTGGGGCGTGTCAAAAGAATTGCCCTTCATGCCATTACTCGTCACACCCATACCGCAGAAATTATTCTGGTCGATTGTTACGGCAGAACCGGAAAAGCCAAAGTTCCTGGTTTCCAGACAGGATTGCGCAAAGGCAATGTCACCGCGCACACCCTCGGCCTTGCCTTCGGAGAGGTATAACGGGATCATATCAAGGACAGCCTGCGGCACAGAAGGATTGGCCGCTTTAATATAAGCCTGCATCTGCTCTTTTGTCGCAATGGCTGTCCCCATAATCTTTGTGTAACTGCCGGTATCCTCCGCATTGCCGGAACCTGCCATGCCCGCCTTTACTGCCTGCCGGAATCCGTCCATAGTGTAGCCCATGTTAAGCTGATCCCATAAATGCTCCGGGTCGCCATGGTTAGAGGCAATCCCCCGGCTGTGGCCCTCCCGGTGGCTCACGATCACGCCATCCGCCGTAGGGTTCAGGCCGTACTCCTTACAGAGATAGGCAAACAGCCCCACCGCCGCCTCATACGTCCGTTTTGCCACGGCCCGCGCCGTCGCCAGATCAGAACAAGTAAAAGACGAGCCGCCCGTATATTTGATACAGGCAGGCTCGCACATTTCCACGCCAATATGAGTGTCATTTCCGCTCCCTTTACTGCCGGAGCCGCAATGCCAGCCCCGGTGGTTCCAAGGGAGTGTTTGATAGATGGCCGCGTCGTTCCCGTCGATAAAGGCGTGGACGCAGGCCCGGTCATAGCTGGCGCTGTTCCAGCTATTGATGAAAACCGACGCCTTCGGCTGCGGGCAGCCCACGGAATGAAGCATAAGCCCTTTTACCGCAATCTTCCGCCCCGCCGTATAGCAGGGATTCCGTGTTAAAATGGACTGGATCAATTTCATTTTACGCCGTCCTCCTTCCCGGAATCCTCCTTATCATGGAGCTGTGCCAGAACGTCTTTCAATTTCTGCGGAATCGGCAGGCCCATACGGGCGGAATTTTCCAGCAGGCTCACGCCCTCGTTGGAAATGTAAAAGAAGATTACCGCCGTTCTCAGCGCGTCCCCGTTTCCGATAAGCTGGCTGTCGATCACATGGCCCACGCCGACCATGACAAAAATCAGCACCTTTCGGAAAATGCCCTTAAATCCCACCTCGCTGGATAAGCTCTTATCCACAATGGCGCACATTACGCCGGTCAGGTAGTCGATTACCACAAAGGCGATCAGGGCATAGAAAAAGCCGTCCAGTTCTCCGAAGAACCAGCCCAGCCCTCCACCAATGGCGGCCAAAACCACCTGCATCCAGTTCCATACATTCTTCATGTTTCAAATCCTCCTTAAATTTTGATATTGAAAAAGGACGCACAAGGCGTCCTCATTTCCGGGTATTAAGTTATCTGCTTCGGCAATGCCTCCCACAACCGCATATCCTCCTGCCCTAAAGACCAGATGGCTATTCCCCGCAGCTTCCAACGGTAGGCCGCCTCGTTGGCCCAATAGACCAGCGAATCCACGTCCTGATAATACAGGATAGAAAAGCCGTCTGCGTCCCCAAGGAACAGCCGGGCCGTCCACAGATTGATGTCCTGCGGGATAATCTTCACCGGGTAATCGCCGCCGCAGGCCAGCGCCATGGTGTGGGAATGGAAAAAGTCATAGTCGAGAGAAATATCCTCGCTCCGGGTGGCCGTTTCCTCCACGTCGGAATTTACCGTAAACACCTGAAATTCTTCGTCCCATGAAACACCGGAGCGGGATATACGGCCAAAGCTGGTGCACCGCCCGTCCGGGTACTCCACCATAAAGCACTCATACGGCTCATAAGCCCAAGCGTCCCCGGCGCGCAGAAGATCACAGACAATGGCATTGTCCGCCTGTATCCCCGCATAGCCGCTGGTGGCGCTCACCGTTGCCGTAAAGCGCAGCGTATAACTGGAACCGGAATATACCCGGACGCGGTTCCCACGCTTGCGCATCTCAATAGTATATAAGGTCGGATCGCTATGGATCGCGCTGGCCGGAGTTTTGGAAAAGGCCACCGCATAGCTTCCAAGGAGGGAGGAGCCTTGGTACAGCTCCACCCGCTGGGTATCGAAGTTCAAACAGCAGAACAGATTTCCGAGGAATATCCCGGCCCTCCCGCCGCCATTTTGCGGAAATCCCATCCGCGCCCGGATATGCAGGTCGGAGAAACCTTCATATTTCCACGCCAGTTTTCCAGAGCCTTCTAACAGGGAATAGGGGCGGCTTTCAAAATAGCCCTCCCGCCATACCGACCACTTCCCGGAAAGCGTCGTCCAATAGCTCTCCGGCAGGGGATTTTCGTCCCGGAAGTCCTCATACCATACAAGGGCGGAATCGGGCTTGCGCCGTAGCATTTCGCAGGTCAGTTTGAACCCTTTATCCGGCGTGGCCGGTTTCCCATCCACGTCCAGAAACTGCCTCGGCGAAAGCATGAAGGACGCCTCCCCGGCGCTGGGAGCCTCTGAAAAGCTGCTGCATACCCGGAAACCGTAAAACTGGACGCCGGGAACGCCGCCGTCAATCGTCAGGGTATGCGTCCCCGCCGAAAGGTTCACGCGTCCGAAGGAAAGCCAGCAGGTGCGCCGCCAATATGGCCACCATAAGCGGCTCTCCGAGAAGTTCTTAACAATTCCGTCCACCGTTACCCGCAGGGCGTTCTTATCCCAAAAAGGAAAGCAAAGCCGCACCGCTATATCATAGCTGCCAGCACTGGCAATAGAAAACCGAAACACCGCCGAGCTTCCTTCCCCAAGCACTGTCATATAATCAGAAACAGATACCACACCAGAATAGGAATCCGGTGTGCCGCCGCCTCGGTCAAGGTAAACTGTGCCAAAGAAAGCCTTCTGCTCCTTGCCATAGGCGGTCAGGTAATGCCTGCGGTTATAGGTTCCCGACAACAGCGGATATTCATAACTTACAGCGTCCTGTCCTTCCATGTAGTCGTATACCTGCGGGAGCGCCCATGGCACCTTGTCGTAATCGTCCCAATATGCCACGATAGGGATAAAGGGCTGGGGCGGCTTGTCGTCGGTAAAATTATAGCCGCCAGTCATCC
>CANONE010000095.1 GCA_947567585.1 uncultured Clostridia bacterium
TGCACTCTCCTAGCGGGGATTGCAAGTCTTTTGTCTATTTTGGCTATGTGAAAGACATTTGTGTCAAAACCTATAGTTATAATCTCGGCAATGGTAAACTGTCCGCGAGGCTAACCTTTTCCGTCCATTCCAGAATCGCGTTCACACCGCCTCGGGTGATTTCATGGGCATCCGTAAGGTTATCCAGCTTTTCTTCCATGGAATCCACGCGAGCCTCCACCCGTGCCAAACGTATATTGATCTGCCTCACATCGCTCTGCGTTTGTTTTATATCATCCTGCATTTGCGTTATTTCGCCGCGCATTTGCGTTATTTCGCCGCGCATCTGCGTTATTTCGCCGCGCATCTGCGTTATTTCGCCGCGCATCTGCGTTATGTCGCCCCGCATTTGCGTTATGTCGCCCTGCATTTGTGTCAGTAAAGAAATAATCCTATCCTCATGATTCATTCTAATCCCTCCCTACAGTTCAGATTATACAGCAGAGACCCGGATGTGTCAACATACAGGATGAAGGTTCCAGGCCCTTCCTTTCCAAGTTTTCTCCTAGGCCGTGTTCACAGCCGAGTATTTGAATACGGCTTAGCAACAGGCAGCGTATCCCTTTGCTTATCTTTTCCAGAAATACAGGCCGTACAGTACCAGGCATACAGACACCAGCGCCGCAGAAGCCGCCGCGCCTATTGCCACCGCCGTATGCCGCAGGGGCCCGGCTACCATACTGATTAGAATGGCCGCCGCATCCATAATCAGCAAAAAGCGGCAGACCTTATGCTCAATCTCTGTCATCCCTTTTCCCCCTCTCCGCCAGCACTCTGGTTAGGGCGGCAAAATCTTCCAGCCGCAGCTGTTCCGCCCGGGCCCCTGCCGCTATTCCCGCCGCTGAAATGGCTTGCTCCACCACCGCCTTGGGCAGTCCTAACGCCGCGCTGATGGAATTAGCCGCCGTTTTCCGCCGCTGGGCAAAAGCCCCCCGGGCCAGCCGGAACAGCAGGGCCTCGTCCGCCGCCTCTACCGGGGGCCTCGCCAGCATCTCAAACCGCACCACTGCCGAGTCCACCTGGGGCGGCGGAAGAAAGCTGCCTCTTGCCACCTGGAAAAGCATCTGCGGGCGGCTTCGGTAATATACGCTGACGCTTACCGCCCCGCACTCCCGCACCCCCGGCGGGGCGCAAAGCCGCTGGGCCGCTTCCTTTTGCACCATAACCGTGATTCCTGTTAGAGGCAGCCCTCCCTCCAACAAAGTCATAATCACAGGGGTCGTGATGTAGTAGGGCAGATTCGCGCAGACGCACACCGGGCCTCCGGCGAACCTCTCCGCAATCAGCTGGGCAAGATCCAGCTTTAGGATGTCCCCCTGTACCAGCTCCACATTGGGGCAGTCTGCCAGGGTTTCCTGAAGAACGGGGAGCAGGCGGCGGTCCAGCTCCACAGCCACTACTTTTTTCCCGGACCGCGCCAGCTCCCAAGTAAGCACTCCGGCTCCCGGCCCAACCTCAATGACGCCTTCACAGCTTTCTATGCCGCAGGCAGCCGCCATTCGGGGGCACACGGAAGGATTGATGAGAAAGTTCTGTCCAAACGATTTGGAAAGCCGCAGGCCGTGCCGCGCCAGAATTTCCCGGATTACTCCGGGGTCGGAAAGTCCGCTCATTCCGCCATTCCCCCTTCCACCCGGTATAGCACCCGGGTCCCATCGTCATAAACCCGGGGGAAACCCAGAGCGTCGAAAAGGCGTTCCTCCGTGGTAAAGCTGCTGCGCTCAAAATCGCTGACAAGTACATAGTCTATCCCAAATTTCGCAAAAAGCGCCCGGTTGCCCGCAGGGTCCTCATAGATCTCCCGGGCGGCGGTTTGGCTGGGGGAGTAGTCCAGCCCATGATAATAGAGGTAGGAAGAGGAACCGCACACAATATTCCGTCCGGCCAGCGCCGCCACTTCGTTATTATGCCTTTGATCCGTGAGAACGACCGCGTCTGGCTCCACGTTCTCCTCTATGTACTTTACCAGAGATAGGGCCCCTTCTCCAAAAAGCTCGTAACGGGACACATACTCTCGTCCCATGGTCAGCAACGCCGGGGCGGACATCAACAGCAGGAGTATAGCAAGTACGCAGGTTTTAATGCTGCGGGAGCTTTGCGCCCGCACCTCTGCGGCCTTGGAAAGGGCCGGCGAGGCTTTCGACGTCTTTGCATTTTTCAATTTTTGGCCGTTGGCCTGGGGATGAACGGGACAGACCCGCTCCATCAGCCAGCACAGGCAGTCTGCGGCGGCGCAGCATATAAACAGGAAAGCCACGTAGAGCAGCTTATTGTTGTCGTAATCATTGGGCTGGAATTCCGCCAGTTCCGCTAAAAACCAAATGGCCAGCGCCGGACAATACCGGGCAAACGCCCCCTCTTTGGCCAGAAGAAGCCCGCCCAGCGCCAGGGGGGCGGTAAGACCCAGGTTTTTCAGGTAAAACCACAGGTAATTGTCCTCTCCGACGACCCATCCGAAATGCCCCCGGAGCATACTGCCGCTTCCCACCTGCTGGAAGGTCCAGGTGAAAAGCTGGGGCAGCGCCAGGGCGCAGGCGGTCAAGAGCAGCAGGCCCCAGGTTTTGGCAAGTCCCGCGCCCTGCCCCCGGCGGCAGAGCAGGGCTGTCATAACCAGAATCGCCAGGATCCATAGCCCCATGCCAACGCAGGCGGCCGCCAGCAGCCAGGGAGATTCTTCCTGCCCGTGCCAAGCCAGCCAGGATTTTAGCGCCGGCATCGCCGCTAACCCTAGACAGATCAGAATCTTCCCCAAAAGCGCGCCATGCCTGTCCCAGCTTAAAGCCTGGAGAAGGGCCGCGGTCAGCCAGGCGCCGCAGACCAGGGCCAAAGCCAGAAAGGAGTGGGTATGGATCATGGGCAAGGCCCCGGCCAGCAGCCCGGTCCACAAGAAGTAGGCAGACTTTCCTTCAAAAACAGCCCGGTACAGCAAATATAAGGCGCAAAACAGCACGGCCCAGCCAAATAGCGTGGCCCGCTGGGGCAGCAGCATGTCTATCACCACATTGACCCAGCGGACATTCTTTTCCGTGAGATTGGTAGGCGTCTGGTAAAACTCCGTAAAGATTCGAGAGAAGCCGCCCTCCTCAGGGTTCAGAAAGTAGATCAGCCCCAGTCCGCCGTTAAAGAAAAACAAGGTCCAGGCAATGGCGCCCCGCCTTTTCCGGCCCGTCATCGCCCGCAGGAAAAGCCAGCCCCCAAAGAATACCTGCGCCCCAGCCAGCCACATGGGCAGGCAATAAGAGAGCCGCAGGCTGGTCCCCATTAAATAGAGGGATGAGGAAATACTGTCTGAAAGAAAGGGGTAGGAGAGCCGGGTCCCAGGCAGCAGAGAGTATTCCGGAGGGAAAGCCCCCTGGCGGGCCAAGCTGGTGATAAAGCTCAAGTGCATGGACATATCTCCATAGGTGGCCTGACTGCTAAAGACCCTGCCCTCCTCCCAGGAAAAGGAGCGCCATACCAGCAGGCAGAAAAAGACCCACAAGGCCGGAACCATCCACAACAGCTTTTGCCGGGAAAAGGGGGCGAAGATCCTTTTGAGGGAAATATCCCACCGGCGGCCCCGCCTTTTTGCAAACCAGAAGCAGCCTCCCCCGCAAGCCGCGGCCAGCAGGACTCCGGCCAGCTGCGCCTCTATGCCGAACCCCAAAGAAAAGGCGGCCAGAGCGGGGAACCACTGCATAAAGACGCTGCCAGCCACACTGCCGGCGAGAAGCTTCGGACCCACTGTTTCCTCCTGCGGCAGAAGCGAAAAAGCGGCAAGCAGTCCGCACCCCTGAAACGCCGCCATAAACAAAACGGCAAAAGCCGTACCCAAAACCGTACCCTCCACAAAAATTCCCCCTAAATTAAGAACCTGTACCAATAAGAGTCTGCACCCATCTTTTCGGCAATTTTTGCCGTTGACCGCGTTGCAAAACCTTGTCAATCGTGAGATTGCCGGCAGTTTCGCGCCTTGTCACCGACAAAATTTGCTGGAAAATCTGGGCACAAATCCTATCGGTACAGGTTCTAAAACCATTTTTCTGCTAAATGGCTTGTCCTGAGGTTTTAAAACAGGCTCTAGTATAGCCCTAAAGGCTATCCATTCTTTGCCGCGCCGCCTCGTAGAGCAGAACCGTGCCCGCGCAGGCCACATTGAAGGAACTGGCCGAAGAGCTCTCCGCCATGGGAATGGTACAGAGCTGGTCGCAGCTCTGCTTAAAAGCGTAGCTGAGGCCGTCCGTCTCGTTGCCCAGCATCAGCAGCAGGGGGCCGGTCAGGTCCGCGCGAAAAATCGGATGCTGCCGGTGGGCCGTGGTGCCGATGGTCTGAAATCCGGGGTAGCGCTCCCGCGCTCCGGCCAGGAAAACCGCTACCTGGCTGTTTTCCAGCTGTATGGCGGGTACCCGAAAAAGGGATCCCATAGATGCGGCGACCACCTCCGGGTCATAGAGATCCACCCCGTGGCCGGTAAGTATAAGCCCGTCGGCGCCCAGGCCGTCGCAGGAGCGCAGCAAGGTACCCAGGTTTCCCCGGTTGGAAGGGCGGTCAAAAAGCACCCACAAGGGGTTTTCCGGCCGGCCCAGTATCTCGGGGCCGCCTAAACGCATCTTTACCACAGCCAGCAGCTCAGAGCTGTCCTCTTTTCCGGAAAGCTCCGCCAGCAGGGGGCCGCTCAACCGGAAATTCACTTTTGTAGGAACCCTTTCCAGCATCTCCGTAGCCCAGCCGGAAAGCCGCCGGTCCCGGGCAAACAGAAAGGATGCAATTTCCCAGCCGTTTTCCAAAGCCTAGTTTAGGTTCCGCACGCCCTCCACGAAAAATTCCCCATAGCGGCGGCGCTTGTTCCGGTTGGTTTTAAGAACCTGGAATTTTTGATAGTCAGCATTTTTGCTGTATATATCTTTTGTCATCTCTGTACGTCAATCAGCACTTTCATGGTGGACTCGCGGTTGGCGTCAATGTACCTGTAAGCCTCCAGGTAGTCCCCAAAAGGAAAACGCTTGGAAATCAGGGGCGTCAGGGCCGCCTTTCCCTGTGTTACCAGCTGGATGGCGGTTTCGTAGTCCTCGCTGCGGTACATCATGGAGGTGTTCAGATCCAGCTCATGGTCGTTAAGCACAGCCAGATCCACATGGGCCTTTTTGGCAAAAACCGCCACCAGAATAATGGCGCTGCCCTTGCGGGCGTGCTGAATGGCCTGGCCCATGGTGACGTCGTTTCCAGCGCAGTCGTAAATGACGTCGCACTTGTCCGGGCCAAAGAAGCCGGCCAGGGCTTCGCCGAAATCCTTTTCTTTTGTGTTGACAGCGCAATCGGCCCCGCACTCCTTGGCCTTTTCCAGGCGCAGGCCGCTGACGTCTGTGATCATCACCCTGGCGGCTCCCAAGCCCTTTGCGGCCTGGGCCACCAGAATGCCGATGGGGCCCGCCCCCAGCACGCAGACGTCTTTTCCAGCGATGTCTCCAGCCTGGCGTACCGCGTGGACCGCCACAGCCAAAGGCTCGATCATAGCGCCTTCCTCCAGGCTCATAGAGTCCGGCAGGAGCGTGATTTTCTTTGCGTCCACCGCGAAAAACTGGGAGGCCACGCCGGTGGTCTGAAAGCCCATCACCTTTAAGCTCTCGCAGAGGTTGTACTTGCCATGGCGGCAGGGCCAGCACTGCCCGCAGACAACCTGGGGCTGAATGGTAACCTTCTGCCCTACCGCCAGCCCGGAAACGCCGGGGCCCAGCTCTTCAATCACCCCGGAGACCTCATGCCCCTGCGTGATGGGGTAGGAAGTGAAGGGATGCTCGCCGTGATAGACGTGAATGTCCGAGCCGCAGACGCCGATCTCCATAATCTTAACAAGAACCTGCCCTTCCTGGGGCCGGGGGACGGGAACCTCCCGAAATTCAATTTGCCCCGGGGCCGTCATAACCTGCTGAAGCATTGCAAATCCCTCCAAAATAAAAATGAAAACATGCACAGCTTCATTATAATCGAAGCCGCGCATGTTGGCAAGCTGTTTTTTTAAGGCCGCAGGGCTCTGCCCTGCAACCCGCAAACTTTTTAGAAAAAGTTTGATCAAAAATTTTTTATGCCGGATTTCCTCTTTTTTTAACCGTTGGCTGCCGCCTCGGGGCCGAAGGTTCCCATTGTCAGCGGCCTTTTGGAATTTTTACACCCGACTGGCAGGTTGCGTGGCAAACTTTAGTTCGCCACATGTCCCCACTGCCCCAGGAACTTGCCAGCGGGCGTCATGTAGGTTTCTTCTCCGGCGGAGATAACAGGGGCGGCCAGGCGCAGGCGGTCCATGAAGGGGATGGTTTTGTCTGTTAGGCGCTGGTCGATGGTTACGTTTACAACCTCGCAGAGAAAGAGAGTGCTGGCGCCGCCGGGTTCGCCGCCCAGCCGTGCCTTGCTGAGAGGCCGCTCTTCTACAACCTTCATCTCAAGGCTTACAGGGCTTTCCGCGATGGTAGGCACAGGCAGGACCTGTCCCTTTTCCACAGTAGGCAGGCGCTTCATCTTATCTGGATTCTCCCGGCCGGGAGTAGTGCCGTAATAGTCCGCCAGGGGGAGCAGAGCTTCGCTGACCAGGTTGACAGAGAGCACCCCGGTTTTACGGATGAGATCCTTGGTGGTCTTTTCCTCGCCAATGCAGGCCATAACCCCCAGGGCGCCGTCGCCCTCTCCCAACCAGCACCAGCCCAGCCAGCTGAACAACCCAAAATGGGGCGTGCCGTCCGCCTCATAGTTCCCGTAGAGATAGAGAGCCTGGGGGCAGAAATTGTTGCTGATTTCTCCTTTGACTTTTGCCATTTACTGTTCTCCTTTCACAACGTCCTTTTTCACATACTTCCTTGCTTTTTCGCAGGCGTCCAAATTGTCCAGCACCTTGTCCAGCAGGCTGTCCAGCAGATTCGCGTCCTCCTGGGTAAGCCCTTGATAGAAAATCTGGTTCATTTCCTCTGAGACCTGGTTGTATTTGCCTTCCAAGCCCCGGGCCTTCCCGGTCAGGCGGATCAGCACCTGCCGCCGGTCCGCGGGGGACGGCTCCCGCAGCAGGAGCCCCGCGGACTCCATCCGGGCCAGCATAGCAGTCAGGGTATTTTTGGCAAGCCCGGTTTTCTGTACCAGGGTGGCAATCGGCACCTGGTCCTCCTGCCAGAGCACATAGAGGATGCGGCCCTGGGGGCCGTTGAATTCCTCCACGCCGCTTTCCGAGAGCAGCCGCTGGAATATCCTGGCCTGCACCTGCTTGATCTGAGAGATTAGGAATCCTGTCCTGGTCTCTATGATAATGACCTCCTTCCCCTATATGGTACTATATAGAACTATATTTTGTCAAGTGCTATATAGAACTATTTTTCCATGAGATAGTTTTTGAGAACCACGCCCCGGCGTTCCACCAAGTTTTCCCGGATAACCCGGTAGCCCCGCTTCTGGAAGAACGGCCGCGCCGTAATGGAGGCATAGGTGCTCACCGGCCCGCCCCCGGCGGCGGCCTCCAGCTCCCGGCACAGCGCGTTGGCAATGCCCTGGCCCTGAAACTCCCTGTGAACATATAGCCGGTCCAGGTACTTGGCGGCGTCTATATCGCCGAAGCCCACAGGCTCTCCATTCTCCACCGCCACCAGGGTATAGTGCGCCCGCAGGGAACGATCCCAAGCGGCCAAGTCCGGGCGCCCGTCCGCCCAGGCATCCAGCTGCGCCGGGGTATAGTCCCGGGCGTTCACGGTATGGACCGTCTCATAAAAAAGCTGCGTCAATGCCCGGCAGTCTTCCGGGCGGTAGGGCCTGATTGTCAAAAAAATACCCCCCAAAACAAGGGAAACCCGAGATTGTCCCCCTTGACAAAACTTAAAAAAGAATATAAAATAAAAGTATGGAAACCCCTTTAAGACGGTTACCGCATTTGGGGGGTCCATGGCACAAAAGCACATGAGCCGCCTGGTGCAAGCAGACGGCTCACTTTTCTTTTTTAGTAGCTTTTGCCTTTACATATTCTCGGATCGTAATAATCAAGCCTACGATACTGCAAAAGTTGCCTACTAGATCGAAAAGCTCCATGTACAGCCCTCCTTTCCAGGAGTATTTCCCGCGAGGGCTTTCCGTACGCCTTCGCTTTACCCTTACGGGATATAGAAGGCACCGTCTATGAACCGCCGCTTTCTCCTCCCAGGAGGAGAATAGATCGGAAGAGCACACGTCTGAACT
>CANONE010000096.1 GCA_947567585.1 uncultured Clostridia bacterium
CATGATCAGCCTCTGCGTTTTCACAACGCCGGCCTTTGCAAAAGGGCTGTCGGACTACATCACGGTCACTGGTTTTGATCCCAATGTCAACTACATGACCAAGATGAAGCAGGCGCTGAAGGATGGGGGGACCTACGCCTTGCAGGTGGGGGCCATCTATGAGCAGCAGCGGAATCTGAAGATTGAGCGGGAAAAGGCGGACTATCCCAAAACCAGCTATTTTACCGACTATACCACCGCCCAGGAAATTTTGGCCGCCATAGAGCGGGACAGCAAACCCAAGTACACAGAAGAGGACCTGGACCTGCTGGCCCGTATTATCAACGCCGAGGCTGGCTGCACCTGGATACCGGATTGGGTCCAGCGGATGGTGGGCAGCGTGGTGCTCAACCGGGTGAACAGCGTCCATTTCCCCAATACCATTCGGGAGGTGATCTATCAGCCAGGACAGTATGGGCCAGTCTATAACGGCTCCATTCACATGACGCCCAGCCAGAGGGTCATTGAAAATGCCCGCTATATTCTGGAAAACGGTAGTATTTGCCCGCCCAATGTCACAGGGCAGACTGGAGAAATCACCGGCAGCGGCCTTTATACCAGCTATTACGATTCCATCTTAGGGACGACGATTTACTTCTGCTACACCTAATGGGAAAAACCGGCTTAGCTAGTGAAACTAAGCCGGTTTTTCTTATGTATTCTGCTTGGGCCCAGCGGATTTTGCGGGAGGCAGGGGAGAGGCGGATGAGCGTTCCGCTGTCCGCGCGTGCAGAAGCCGCCAACTGCACAGCCCTTCCTTCTGCCAGCGGCAGGCCCCGCATACCCGCTGAAAAGCCTCTTCGTCCAAGCCTGCCAACCGCGCCGCTGCTTGGCGCCAATCCAGCTCTTGCCCAGGCGAAAGACCCAATTCGGCAAGCGCCGCTTGATCCCGGAGGGCTACGTCCTGTGTGCCCAAAGAGCAGCCCTCCGGCGTGCGGTTGGGACAGGCGGCGCAGACCTGGTCGTGGCCGGTGCAGAGAGTAAAGCTTTCGCCGTTTTGCAGGCTGTCTACAATTTTCTGCATATTTTTTGTAAAAGCCGGATCATATCCACTGCCGGAAAACAGGCGTGTGCAGAAAATGTGGTGCCCACGGAGCTCTCTCATGCCGCACCTCCCGTCCCGGCTTTCTTTAAAGCGGCTGATACGGCCAAGGCTACGCTATAAGCCAAAGCCACGGAAATAATATCCTTTATCAAATAAGGCGCGGAGGCCATTAGGAAAGCGGAGAGAATGGGAGTGGACATGACAAAGGCAAACTGTAAGCACCCCAGTAAATGGCAGGCGGCCAGCCCCCCTAGACTTAAGGGGATTGCCAGCAGCTTTTTTCCGGACCGCACGGCCCATCCACACAGAAGGGCCATGGGCAAGAACCCCCAGAGAAAACCCCCTGTTACGCCGAAAAAGTGGCCCAGGCCGCCAACCATTCCCGCCAGCACCGGCAGCCCGATCATTCCCATAACCAAATAAACCGCTACCGTAGCCGTACCAAATACCGGCCCCAGCATAAAGCCGCACAGAGCCACGGCAAAGGTTTGCAGGGTGACCGGTACGCCGCTGGGCAGAGGGATGGAAATAATGGACAGCACCGCTGTCAGCGCGGCCAAGACCCCCACCATCACACATTTCTGCACATTGCTTTTTCCTTCCAGCTTCATTTTACCTCTTTCCTTTCTGCTGCTCCCGCTCCTTTTCCTGGAGCTGGCGGAGAAGATTGTTTTTCTCTATGGCCACCTCTCCCGCTCCAAAGGCCCGGCGGCTTCCGTCTGGCAACCGGACCAAGAGCTGCGCTTGATCGTCTACCCCCAGCACGGTGCCTTCCCACTGTCCATTGCCTTGGCGGAGAGTTACCTCCAAACCATCCAGCAAAGAGCGGTTTCGGTATTCTGCCATAAAAAACTTCCTATCAGGCATGGCCCGGTAGAATTCAAAAAAGCGGTTGAGGATGCCCGCGGCCAGCCGGGTTCGGGCCCCCGCCGGAACAGCTTCCCCAAACAGCGCCCCGGCCACTTCCCGAATGGCTTCTGGAAATCCTCCAGGAGGCTCCTGAATATTAACGCCGATGCCCAGCACCGCGTAATTTAACCTGCCGCTTTCAAAATCCAGCGCCGCTTCAGTGAGAATGCCGCAGACCTTTTTCCCATGAAAATAGACGTCGTTTACCCACTTGATCATGGCCCTCTCCCCGGTAAGCCGGTCAATGGCCTGGGCCACCGCCACAGAAGCCGCCGTGGTAATGGCCAGACTTTCTTCCGCGCTGAAATTTGGACGCAAAAGGAGGCTCATGTAAAGCCCGCTGCCCTTAGGGGAGTGAAAGCTGCGGCCCAGGCGGCCTTTACCCTGGTCCTGCTGCTGGGCGATGACTACCATTCCTTCCCGCCCGCCCTTTTCGGCTATTTCCTTCAATACAGTATTGGTGGAGGAAACGCTGGAACGCACGTCGATGGCCACCCCCCGGGCCACCTGATCCAAACGGCGGCGGATATTGGCCGCGCTGAGCACGTTGCTCTCGGACACCAGCCGGTATCCTCTGTTGGTTGAGGCGTCGATTTCATACTCCTCCTGCCGCAGCTTCTGCACCGCTTTCCATACAGAATTCCGGGTTATTCCCAGCCGGTCTGCCATCTCTTCACCAGAGATTACGTCGCCGCACTCCCGCAGCAGTTCCAGTACGCTGTCCTGCACATTCACGTTAACCACTTCCTTTCCTAACCAGAACGCCTAGGGGAATTATACAGGCTTTCCCAGCTAATTGTCAACTTGTATTATTATTTGCGGGTGACAATTGACGCGATCATGCCTTATGGGCGCAATCTTATGCAGAAAAAAGGACGGGGACCTTTTAGGGTTCCCGTCCTTCTCTCCCTATGGCAGGCGGCGGGTTTTCACGCCCTGTCTTTTATAGCAGCAGACTGTCCAGCTTTTCCTTGATGGCCAGCAAAAAGTCCTGCGTATTTGCCTTGCGGATCTCCGGCAGCGTAGACATGGACGCCAAGTCGCCGGTCATGACGCCAGACTCGATGGTGTCAATGGTTGCCCGCTCCAGCTTGCCCGCGAAATCTTCCAGGCGGGCGTTGCCATCCAGCTGGCCCCGTTTGCGCAGGGCGCCGGTCCAGGCAAAGAGAGTCGCCACAGAGTTGGTGGAGGTTTCCTCGCCTTTCAGGTGCTTGTAATAGTGGCGGGTGACGGTTCCATGGGCGGCCTCGTATTCATAGGTTCCATCTGGGGCCACCAGCACCGAGGTCATCATCCCCAGGCTGCCGAAGGCCGTGGCCACCATATCGCTCATTACGTCGCCGTCGTAGTTTTTGCAGGCCCAGATAAAGCCTCCCTGGCTGCGGACCACCCGGGCGACCGCGTCGTCGATCAATGTGTAGAAGTACTCGATACCAGCCCGGGAGAATTTATCTGCATATTCGCTGTCGAAAATCTCCTGGAAGATATCCTTGAACCGGTGGTCATATTTTTTTGAAATGGTGTCCTTGGTGGAGAACCACAGATCCTGCTTGGTGTCCAGAGCAAAATTAAAGCAAGATCTGGCAAAGCTCTTGATACTGGCATCCACATTGAACTGCCCCTGCAGCACGCCGGGACCATCGTTAAAGGTATATACTGGGTACTTTTCTTCCGTACCGTCCTCCAGAGTAACCAACAGCTCTGCCTTAGCGCCTCCGGGGACAATGGCTTCGGAATTTTTGTAAACGTCCCCAAAAGCGTGGCGGGCAATAGTGATGGGTTTTTTCCAGTTGGGGATATAGGGGGTGATGCCCTTCACCAAAATGGGCGCCCGGAAGACGGTGCCGTCCAAAATGGCGCGGATGGTGCCGTTGGGAGACTTCCACATCTCCTTAAGGTTATACTCCTTTACCCGGGCGGCGTTGGGGGTGATGGTAGCGCACTTTACCGCCACGCCATACTTTTTGGTGGCCATAGCCGAATCCACTGTGACCTGGTCGTCGGTTTTGTCCCGGTTGGGCAGCCCCAGGTCGTAGTATTCCAGATTCAGGTCAATATAAGGCTCCAACAGCAGCTCCTTGATCATCTTCCAGATGACCCTGGTCATCTCGTCGCCGTCCATCTCCACCAGCGGCGTCTTCATAGGAATTTTTTCTAACATAGTCCAGCTCCTTTTCTGCGTATTCTGGGAAGACCTTGGGGACGCCGTCCCCAAACCCCTGCAACCTTTGAGAAAGGTAAGGCTTCACTTTGTGAAGTCAACGAAACTTTTATTCCGAATTTATTTTTTTGTAACCGGAAGTCTATGGGCGCGGCAGATAGAGTTGCTCAGTTTAGTTATCCGCTTTTTTTGTGTAATTTAGCAGGCCGCCAACCAGCACCATTTCTCGCTGGCGGGGGGTGAGGAGGGCTTGTAGCTTGATGGCGACGCCCTTGGTCCGGTTTTCCAGGGTGACTTCACCGCCTGCTTTGATCTCCGTCTGGATATGGGGGAGAACCAGTTCGTCCATCTGAACGATGGCGTCGTAGTCCGCCTCATTCTGGAACTGCAGGGGGAGAATGCCCGTGTTGGCCAGATTGGCCGCGTGAATGCGGGCATAGCTCTTGGCAATGACAGCCTTTACCCCCAGATACAAGGGGACCAGCGCCGCGTGTTCCCGGGAAGAGCCTTGGCCGTAGTTGTGTCCCGCAATGACAATTCCGCCGCCTTCCTCCTTGCAACGCTGGGGGAAGTCTTTGTCGCAGACCCCGAAACAGAACTGGGAGAGATACGGGACATTGGAGCGGTAGGGGAGAATCTTAGCCCCGGCGGGCATAATATGGTCGGTGGTGATGTTGTCGCCCACCTTTAGCACAGCCTTGCGGGCGATGCTCTCTTCCAAGGGCCCGGCAATGGGCAAGGGCTTGATGTTGGGTCCGCGTTGGACTTCCACCGTTTCCATGAGAGGTTCCTCAATGGGGGGGACGATCATGTTGTCGTTAATCAAAAAGCTTTCAGGCATGGCGATACGTACCGGTTCGCCCAGACCACGAGGGTCGGTGAATACCCCGGCGATGGCGGAGGCCGCGGCGGTTTCAGGGCTCACCAGGTAGACTTGTCCATCGGCGGTGCCGGAGCGGCCTTCGAAGTTGCGGTTAAAGGTCCGCAGGGACACCCCCGCCGAATTGGGGGACTGCCCCATGCCGATGCAGGGACCGCAGGCGCATTCCAGTACCCGGGCCCCGGCGGCAATGATATCCGCCAGCGCCCCGTTCATGGCCAGCATGTTGTAGACCTGCTTGGAGCCGCAGGCGATAGAAAGGCTCACATCCGGGTGGACGGTCTTCCCCTTTAGGACAGCGGCCACCCGCATCATGTCCAGATACGAGGAATTGGTGCAGGAGCCGATACATACTTGGTCCACCTTCATGCCGGAAAGCGCGCTGACAGGCTTCACCGCGTCCGGACTATGGGGGCAGGCGGCCAAGGGTTCTAAGGCGCCAAGATCGATATGAATGATTTCGTCATATACCGCGTCCGGGTCGGAGGAAAGCTCCACCCACTGTTCACCCCGGCCCTGGGCCTCTAAAAAGCGCCTGGTGATTTCATCGGAGGGAAAGATGGAAGTGGTAGCCCCCAGCTCCGCGCCCATATTGGTGATGGTGGCCCGTTCCGGCACAGTCAGTGTTTTCGCACCTTCGCCGCCGTACTCGATGATCTTGCCCACGCCGCCCTTGACGCTGAGCTTTTGCAGTACCGCCAAAATCACGTCCTTGGCGGACACCCAGGGGGAAAGGGAACCGGTTAGTTCCACTTTTGTCATACTGGGCATGGTGATGTGGTACTCGCCGCCGCCCATAGCCACGGCTACGTCCATACCTCCGGCCCCAAAGGCCAGCATCCCGATGCCGCCGCCGGTGGGCGTATGGCTGTCGGAACCGATGAGGGTCTTGCCAGGGGCGCCGAAGCGTTCCAGGTGGACCTGGTGGCAGATGCCGTTGCCGGGGCGGGAGAAGTAGACGCCGTGCTTTTTGGCCACTGTCTGGATATAGCGGTGGTCGTCGGCGTTCTCAAAGCCGCTTTGCAGGGTGTTGTGGTCGACGTAGGCCACGCTGCGCTCCGTCCTCACCCGGGGCACGCCCATGGCTTCAAATTCCAGGTAGGCCATGGTGCCGGTGGCGTCTTGGGTAAGGGTCTGGTCAATGCGCAGGCCGATATCTTCGCCCACCTCCATTTTTCCGCTGACCAGATGGCTTGCGATGATCTTCTGTGCGATGGTTTTTCCCATTTTTTAGCTCCTTTATCTAAATATTTTGAACTTCTATATGATGCAGTATATCCACAAATTCTTCCCAACTGGACACAGCCAGGTAAGGGAAATCTACATCCTCCGGCTCCCGGCCCTCCCGGTTCAGCCATACGGGGAAAATCCCGGCGGCATGGGCGCCGCAGACGTCAAATTGGAAATTGTCGCCGCAGTACCACACCTTTTCTGGGGGCAGGCCGGCCTTTCGCAGGGCAATTTGGAACAATAGGGGATTGGGCTTGCGGATTCCATACTCGCTGGAAGCCAGGATGAACTCAAACCAGTTCTCTGGCAGCAGGCGCTGCATCCGCCGGGCCAATGCCTGGCCTGACCAGCAGATATTGCTGATCACCCCTGTGCGGATGCCGGATTTGTGCAGGTCATCCAGCATGCTGGATGCGCCCGGCACTTGTTCGCCCAAGGACACGGCATCCCAAAGGATGCATTCCAGCTCCTCCATAGGCAGCGTAAAGGTTAAGCCAAAAAACTCATAGGTTGCCCGCAGGGCCTGCCACTCGTGAAGCTCAAAGCCCAAGTCCCGGCAGGGCTGGATATCCGCGAAGAAGGCATTGCCGAACCGGCAGAAATCCTCTGGCGTTATGCCGCTGGGGTTCTGGTCAATATAACGGAAGACTTCCCTCTCCCCCTTGAGAAAATCCATTCCGGTTTCCATCAGCAGCGTTTCCCCATAATCGAACACCACCATTTCCAGCTTAGGAACGCCTCTCTCGGTACAATTGAAAAAGCGTGTCACGGAATCCCCTCCATCATAAAAACGAAAAATATGTAAGCCCCCAAATAAAGAGGAACATGGTCCCGATAGACAGCACCGAGCTGAAGATCACCAGCTGCCCGGCCAGCTGGTCGTCCCCGCCCAGCTGCTGGGCCATGGTGAAGGAGGACACGGCGATGGGAGAACCGAAGAGGGTCAGCAGTACCGCCAGCTCCGGCCCCCGAAAGCCCATGAGGATGGCCGCGCCCAGAAAGGCGGCGGGATAGGTGATGAGCTTTACCAGCAAAGTCAGCGCCAGGGGCCGGGCGTAGCGGCCGGTTTCACCAAAGCTCATGGAAGCCCCCAGCACCACAAATGCCAGCGGGGTAGCCACCGCCGCCAAAGTCGAGGTGGTGCTGTAGACCACATCCGGCAGCCTAAAGGAGAAGTAGTTACACGCAATACCGGCTATGGAGGCCAGAATCAGGGGATTGGTCACAATGCCCTTAAGCACCTTCCACAGGCTGGGCCGCTGGCCGTTGAACATCTCCAGGGCCAGCACGGCCAGGGCGTTGAACATGGGAATGATCACGGCAATCAGGATGGAAGCCATGCCCGCCGCCTCGCTGCCAAAGAGAGTCATGCTGATGGGAATGCCATACAACACAAAATTGCTGCGGAACATCCCCTGGAGCATGACGCCCCGGCGGGCGTTTTCCTGCTCCGTCAGCAGCACCAGCACCAGCGAGACCAGGAACGCAATCAGTACCCCGGCCACGGCGAAAACCAACAGGTTGCTGCGGAAGCTGCCGGCCATATCGGAATCATAGACATTCTTGAATACCAGTAAGGGCAGAAAAGTTTTAAAGATCAGCTTGTTTACCTGCTTGGCAGAGGTATCGTTGAGAATGCCGGCCAGCTTCACAATATATCCTAGGAGCATCATGATGAACAGCGGCAGAACTGTGTTTAAGGCAACAAAAAGGCTTTCCATATACAATCTCCTCACTTTATCACGCAAAAGCGGCGGGGTGTGGGAAATATTATACCATGGATTTCGGTTTCTTGCAAGCCGGGGCTTGCATCCCGGCCCAAAAGGCGCGGTATATCATTAAGTGCGAAAGAGCTAATTAGCTCGGACGCACTATTTTT
>CANONE010000097.1 GCA_947567585.1 uncultured Clostridia bacterium
GGCGGCATAGTTGACACCCCCTCCATCGCAGTGCGCGAGCATAATGCCTATGGGAACCTCCCCGTACCCTCCCACCCGGAACAC
Source organism: uncultured Clostridia bacterium (assembly GCA_947567585.1). Taxonomy (GTDB): domain Bacteria; phylum Bacillota; class Clostridia; order Oscillospirales; family Acutalibacteraceae; genus Acutalibacter. Next base: position 85 of record CANONE010000097.1, read on the forward strand.
CGGGCATTTTTAGGCTGGTACACCCAGAAGGAGGGCGGCAAGCTTGTACAACCTAGCGACTTCCTCACAGAGTACCGGGACCACACCCTGTACGCCCATTGGCACAACAAGAATACCTCTGCCCTGAAACCCGTTGCTAAAGGCGCCAAGCCGGATAAGCTGGATGGTCAGCCCAACGCGGGGTATCAGTCCTACAAGGTTTGGATTAACTGGGACGAGACCGACTGTTCCTATCTATATGAAAACGAAAAAGGCGGTCTCACCCGTGTGCAGAGCACCCGCGCTCACAGGGACGCGAAGGTGACAGATGTCCTTGTGGAAGAGTATGACAAGGACAACAACGTTACGGCCACACTCCACATTGAACCCGAGCTGCCTATTTGGGGCGGCTTCTTCTGCGGGGAGGCGTACAACTTCCTCTTCTTCGGCCAAAGAAACGACGCGGAGGACGATACTGCGGAAGTCATTCGCGTGGTACGCTACGATAAGCTGTGGAACCGTATTGATCACGCCTCTGTGCGAAACGTAGGGGTTGTGGAGCCCTTTGCCGGAGGCAGGCCCATTTACGCGGAGAAGAACAGCTTCCTCTTTGGGCATACCTCCCGAGGAATGTACCAGGACAAAAATGGAGTAAGTCATGGGTCCAATATGAGCTTTGTGGTAAATGAATACACAATGGAGATTGCTTTCGCCGGCTCTCCTGCCTACACAAGCCATACCTTTAACCAGATGGTTATAGTGGACGCCGAGGGCAGGCCCGTGCTGCTTGACCACGGAGACAGCTTTCCCCGTGCCATTAAGCTTACCCGCTTCAGTAACCGCGCCATGCTCAATGGCCAGCTGAAAAACGGCGCAGTTTTTGAATTCGAAAAATTCCCTGGCGAGAGAGGAGACAACTACACCGGCGCCTGTGTAACAGGTTTGGCGGAGACGGAAAAAGGCTATCTTGTGGCCTATTGCTATGACGGCGACGCGGACCACACCAGGGACGAGATTGGAAAGCGTTCCCGTGATCTACTACTGCTTTGTGGATAAAGAGAGCTTCACTGGCGAACCCGTGCGGCTGACCACCGGCAAAAACGCCACTGCCCCTGTGGTTGTGCCCTTTGGCCTGGATGGGGGCCTCATCCTCTGGAACACCGGCCATGACGGCCTGGAAGCCACCGACACCCTCTGCTACGCCCGCTACACAGCCGACGGCCAGGTGGGCGAGGTAAAGCGCGCCAAAGGCTTGCTATCCGACTGCGCCCCGGTCTATCACGACGGCAAGTACACCTGGTACACCACCACCGAGAATGGGCAGATGACCTTCTATTCCATCGATACCGCCGGAAAGGTGACCAAGCGGATCGCCGTGGCCCCTGAGAGCCCGGACTTTTGGGACGTACCCCAGAGCGCATGGTATGCCCAGGCCGTAGACCATGTGGTGGAGCAGGGCCTGATGCGGGGCGTGGACGAGTACTTCTTTGAGCCTGTGTCTAAGAGTACCAGGGCCATGATTGTGCAGATGCTCTACCGCATGGAAGGGGAGCCGGGAGTTTCCGACTGCCCCTTTGGGGATGTAGCCCCCAACGCCTGGTACAGCGAGTCCGTGGCCTGGGCGGCGGGGAACCAGATTGTCAAGGGCATTGGCGGCAACCGTTTTGGCCCCAATGTGCATGTTACCCGTGAGCAACTGGCCGTTATGCTGTACAGCTACGCCAAGTTCAGGGGCCAGGATACTTCTGCCTCTATGGGGCTGGGATCCTTTACCGATGCTGGCCGGGTGAGTGGCTGGGCCAAGGAAGCCCTGCAATGGGCTGCGGCAGAGAGCCTGGTCCAGGGAAAACAGGACGGCAGCGCTTTCCGGCTGGATCCCCAGGGACAGGCCAGCCGCGCCGAAATTGCGCAGGTGTTTATGCGCTTTTGCGAGAGGTTCCAGTGAGCTGAAAAGTCGTCAGAGAGAAACACGCGCTGGCACGGCATCCCGCCGTGTCAGCTTTTCTTTTGGATTGGCGCGTTGTTTTGGAGAAAGAGTTGGTACCGGAACCGACTGCGGCAATCTTTACTCCATATGACAAATTGAAGTATTCTTAGTAGTATACACCTCAACTGAGAAAAACTAATTTTTAACTTGGACTAACAGCTTCCGCTTCTTCCAAACCCCGGAGAGAAAGTAAATCATAGCCGGAATAGCCGTGACATAAGTCGCCAAAGTATACCCCAGCAGCACCCCGAACAGCCCCATGCCCAGCGCCCGCTCAAAGAGCAGGCACAGGCCGATGCGGGCCGCCACGCCGTCCATCAGGCTGATGATAAGGCTCAGCCGGGCGTTGCCGATGCCCTGAATAAAGGGGTTGAATGCCTGCATAATGGGGAAGGCGGGCATACCGATCAAGATGGTGGTCATCAGCAGGCTGGAGAGCTCCAACACTGACTCGTCCTGAGTGAAGATGGAGAACACGCCCCGAGGCCACAGAGCAAAACAGATAAACGCAATCAGCATAACGGCAAGATTGACGCATAAGGCATAGTACACCGTGCGCTTGGAACGCTTCACCTCCCCGGCCCCCATGTTCTGGCCCACCATCGTGGAAACCGCCATGCTCACGGAGTTGGTCAGGGTGTGGGGAATCATCTCCACCCGCCGCCCCACGCCAAAGGCCGCGGAGGCCGCCAGGCCGTACACATTCACAAAGCCATTGATGAACAGCATGGAGATGGATATGGCGCTGTGGGACAAGGCTGCGGGCAGGCCCAGCCGCAGGAGGATGAACAGGATGCTTTTGTGGATGCGGAAGCTCTGAGGCTTGAAATCAAAGCCGAACGCCTCCCTCTCCCGGTAAAGGTAGGCGATAGAAATCAGGAACGATACCCCCTGGGCGATGATGGTGGCCCAGGCCGCGCCCGCCGCCTGCAATCCCATGGGGCCCACGAACAGGATGTCCAGCACCACGTTCACCAAAGAGGCGATGCCGATAAAGACCAAGGGCCGCTTTCCGTCCCCCATGCCCCGCAAAATGGCGGAGATGGAGTTGTAGCCGTATGTAAACACAATGCCCCCGCTGCACACCAGCATATAGTCCGCCGCCTGGGGGAGGGACTCTTCTGGCACCTGCAACAGCCGCAGCATGGGCTCATAAAAGACCAGCCCCACCACCGTCATGACAGCGGCCATAAGCAAAAGCGTGGAGAACAGGGTGCCGATGGTCTTCTGCCGCCCCTGCTGGTCACCGGCCCCTACCTGCTGGGAGATGAGCACCTGCCCCGCCGAGGCAAAACCCATGGCGATGGTGGTCATCAGCATGATGATCTGGGAGGACACCGTGACAGCCGAAAGGCCCGTGCTGCCCACATACTGCCCCACCACAATCATGTCGATCATGGAGTACAGCATTTGCAAAAGATTGGACAACATAAACGGCAGTGCCAACCGCACTAGATTTGAGAATACGCTGCCTTTTGTCAGGTCGGTCACCATACTCTTTTGATTCGTATTTGCTATGTTATCTCTCCTTCATTCCTTTTCTAATAATTTCAACCACTCCGGCGATGGTGTACCTGTCGAGAGCGGATTCCACCGCCTCCTGGGCAGCCTCCAAGGGTCCCCGAATTGCGTCCAAGATCTGCCCGCCAACAGGGCAGTCCGGGTTTGGACGCTGGTGGGTGCTGAACAGATGTGAGCTCTCTTTAGTTTTCACCGCCGAGTACACATCTCTAAGTGTGATTTCCTCCGGCGGCTTTGCCAGCTCCGTGCCCGCCGCGCCGTTGCGGATATGCAGTAAACCAGCTTTTTTTAGCTGGCCGTTGAGCCTGCGAATGACCACCGGGTTGGTGTTGGCGCTCTCCGCGATACGCTCGGAGGAACACTGCCCAGGGTAGATGGCGGCAAAGGCTAGGATGTGGATTGCTACGGGGAATCTGGTGTTGGCATTCACGGTACCGCCTCCTTGTGTAACTATTATAGTTGCACTTCGCAGGGATGTCAAGGAAAATCTTTTGCTTAGGGGTTGCATCAAAAAATGACGAAACTTGGGTGATGCGGTCACAAGACTTCCTCTTTGTTAAGCGAGGCAATTTTGGGCGTATCTTTTTTTAGATTAGCATGCTTAGTTTTTCCATTTGTACAGCCATCTGGGCGCCAATAGATTCATTCCGGTTTGTCTATTTATTTGTTACCTTGCTGTCCGTAAGCATAATAATACTTTTAATACCAAATAAACATATCAACCATTCTCTTTCCGAGGAAAGCTACAAAAGAAATGAAATAATTGGAAGAAGTTTGGCTTTGCCACACCACCGACAAACAGCAGAAACGGGTAAAAATCCAGGAAATTGAGGTCGTCAATACCTTCATTGGCGCGTTTGATTTTGAGGAAGCGCGGGAGCAATCCCAAACTGCCCAAGACCAGAATAATGCGAAAGCCGGCGCAGCTTGACGCTACGCCGGCCCTCGCTTAAAATGTTTTCTTACGTCGCCGCCCCGTCCACAGGGCCGCTCAAGCTTTTTGCTGCGGGACGCTTTACGCCGCTTTCTTTTTGTGCGCCAGCTTGATGCCAAAGAGAGCAGCAAGCATCAGTATGACGGCAATAGGCAAGGCAATCAGCGCGTTGGGAACGAAGCCCGCGATGATATAAGACACGAAGCTTACCGCCGCCGCTACCACCGCGTAGGGCAGTTGGGTGGATACATGATCCACATGGTCGCACTGGGCACCGGCGGAGGCCATAATGGTGGTATCGGAGATAGGCGAGCAGTGGTCGCCGCAGACGGCCCCGGCCATGCAGGCCGAGACGCATACCACGCCCAGCGGATCGGTAAGCGGGAAGACGCTCAGGGTAATAGGAATCAGAATGCCAAAGGTGCCCCAGCTGGTACCAGTAGCAAAGGCCAGGAAACACCCGATCAGGAACACCACCGCAGGCAGGAAGAACTGGAAGCCCTGGGCGGAGCCCTTCACCACGCCCTCTACAAACGCCTTTGCTCCTAAAGAATCGGTCATAGCCTTCAGGGACCAGGCGAAGGTCAAAATAAGAATAGCCGGCACCATTGCCCGGAATCCCTCGGGGAGGCATTCCATGGTCTGACGGAAGGTCATGGTCTTTCGTACACAGTAATACAGGATGGTGAATGCCAGCGCGAATACAGAGCCCAGCATCAGGCCCACAGAAGCGTCGGAGTTAGAGAAAGCCTCTACAAAGGACGCGCCCTGGAAGAATCCTCCAGAGTAGATCATTCCAATGACGCAGGACACAATGAGTACGGCGATGGGCAGCACCAGGTCCAGCACAATGCCTTTCTGCTCTTCCTCTCCGGCGGCCGTATGGACGTAGGGATTCTTGCCGCCAAAGATGTCGCCGTTTTTATAGGCGTTCTCTTCAAACCTGGCCATAGGGCCGAATTCCACTTTCATTAAGGCCATGCCAACCATCATCACAATGGTAAGGATTGCATAAAAGTTGAAGGGTATCGCCTTTATAAAGAGGTTTAACCCATTGCCATCCTCTACATAACTGGCAACCGCGGCGGCCCAGGAGGAGATGGGCGCGATAATGCACACCGGAGCCGCCGTAGCGTCGATGAGGTAGGCCAGCTTCACCCGGGAAATTTTGTGCTTGTCCGTTACAGGCTGCATAACCGAGCCCACGGTCAGGCAGTTGAAATAGTCGTCGATGAAAATCAGCACTCCCAGGGCCACGGTGGCCAGCTGAGCGCCCACTCTCGTCTTGATATGCTGGGCCGCCCAGCGCCCGAAAGCTGCCGAGCCTCCGGCCCTGTTCATCAGAGACACCATAGCGCCCAAAATCACCAGGAACACCAAAATGCCAATGTTATAGCCGTCGGACAGAACGCTGACAATGCCCCCCTGGAACACATGCAGCACCGTTCCCTCAAAGGAGTAGGCGGAATAGAGCAGCCCGCCCATAAGAATGCCTACGAACAGCGACGAGTATACCTCCTTAGTAATCAGCGCCAGCGCAATGGCCACCACCGGCGGCAGCAGCGCCCAGCCTGTACCATAGAACCCGCCGCCTTCAGCGGCTGTTTCCCCACTGCTCGCCAGCAGCGGGACCAGGAACACGGCCAGCAGAATAACAGCCAGCAGCGCCCCTTTAATAAGATTGGATTTTTTCATGCTTTTCCCTCACTCAATGCAAAAGTCATGACATACCCTGCCATGACTCCAAAATGCATTATGAAGGGATCATAGACAGCGCTCCGCCCCGAAAAGGGCGACAGTCCGTGAGATTTTCTCCCACAGCCCGGCAAGGGGACCCAAGCGCCGGCCGCCCCGCCTCGGCGGAATCCCCTTTCCGGCCGCCCCCGCGCCAGGGCTTACAGCGGCCGTACTCTTGTCATCCGCGCCTCTATCATGCTAATGTACCTATCATATCCCTTTTTGCGGGCAATGTCAACAGTCTTCGCAAATTCTTTCAGGAAACCGGCGGAGCGTCTCTCCGGCGGCTTTCATCAAAATGCAGCCAGCCTTACTTTAACCTCTCCATAGCTTCCTTGGTCTTTGCGGCGTCCCCAAAAGCGGTGAGCCGCATACAGCCCGCGCCGTTTTTGCCGAAGCCCTCTCCCGGCGTGCCGACGATTTCCTTTTCGTTGAGCAAATAGTCGAAATAGTCCCAGCCGCTCATGCCCTCTGGGCAGCGGAACCACAGGTAAGGGGAATTCGCCCCGCCGGTGAACCAGACCCCCTTCTCTGTAAGAGCCTGGGCCATAACGGCGGCGTTGCGCTTGTAGTAGGCGATATTCTCTTGAATCTGCTTTTGGCCCTCTGGGCTGAACACCGCCTGGGCCGCCCGCTGGGTGACATAGCTCACGCCGTTAAACTTACTGCCCTGGCGGCGCTCCCAAAGCTTGCAGACCTGCACTCCGCCAAATTCCAGCTCCTTTTTAATCACGGTATATCCGCAGCGCATGCCGGTAAATCCCGCCGTTTTGGAGAGAGAGCCAAACTCTATGGCGCATCTTTCCGCTCCCGGAATGGAGAAAATGCTTCTGGGCAGGCCCTCCCCTACAAAGCATTCATAGGCCGCGTCAAAGAGGATCACCGCTTTCTGGTCTAGAGCATAGTCCACCCAAGCTTGCAGCTGATCCCTGCTGTACACAGCGCCGGTGGGGTTATTGGGGGAGCAGATATAAATGATGTCCACCTTGTGCCCTTGTTTGGGCATGGGCAGAAACCCGTTTTCCACATTGGCTTCGGCATAGACAATCTTTCTGCCGGCCATGATGTTGGTATCCACATAGACAGGGTAAACCGGGTCCGGCGTCAAAATGATGTTGGAATTGTCAAAAATGTCCACAATGTTGCCTACGTCGCTTTTGGCTCCATCGCCCACAAAGACTTCGCTGGGATCTACGCCGACCCCGAATCCGCCGTAGTATCCGGCGATGGCCTCCCGCAAAAAGGGGTAGCCGGAGCTGTCCGGAGAATAGCCCCGGAAGGTCTCCTTTTTGGCCATCTCATCGGTGGCCCGGTGCATGGCCTCAATCACCGCCGGAACCAGGGGTAAAGTTACGTCGCCGATGCCCATGCGGATCAAGTTGTTGTCCGGATGGGCGGCGGTATAGGCGTTGACCTTTTGGGCGATGGTTACAAACAAATAGCTCTGCTCCAGGTTCTGAAAATTCGCGTTGAGTTTCAATGGTATCATCCTTTCGTGCTTTTTGAGGTCGTAAGGCTCTGCCTTACCAACCGCCACCTTTGAAAAGGTGGACAAAACTTTTGATACTTATATCATTTTTCATTTTGGGGCTTTTGGAGTTGGGCGTATTGGCGGGCTTTTTTTAGGGTTTCCTCCTATATTTTTCCATTCTTCACACATTTCCTTTACCTTACATTCTTCGCATTTTGGATTTCTTGCAATACAAGTGTTCCTTCCATGCCATATAAGTAAATGTGGTACTGTCAATGATGTTAATTGGTACAATGGGATGTAATGCATGTGAATCAAGCACA
>CANONE010000098.1 GCA_947567585.1 uncultured Clostridia bacterium
GCCTCCCTGCACAACCACGGTTTTCAGTTCCTTCCATTCCAGCAGCTTGCCAACGGCCACCAAGGCTACGATCCAGAAGACCTGCATAAGCATAAGCACAACCATCTCCCTGCCCGCCAAATCCCCGGTATAGATACGAATGGGCACATTGGCCGTGGAGGAAAAAGGCAGCAGCTCCGAGAACTGCCGGAATCCCTCTGGGAAGAAGGGAAGGGGCACGATGTTCCCGGAAAAAAAGTCGCAGATTCCCACGGCAATCAGCCGCACGCCCCGGGGCGTAATGGTGTGGAAGGTGATCATGTAGACGATCATCCCGATGGCCGTAACCACCCCCAAGGCCAGGGTTAAGGAAACCAAAAACAGCAAAAAGGCGGTTAGGTCCGGCGGGGCGGCCATGCCATAGGGAGCGGGAAGCAGCGCGGCCACGGCCAGCACCGGCACACAGCGCAAAAGGGCGTTGGCTACCCGGGTGGCGGCGGAACGGGTGAACCACATGCCGTACACGTCCACCGGGCGGCAAAGCTCATAGGCCACGTTGCCGTTTTGAATGACGTTAAAGAACTCGTTGTCTATGCCGCCCATGCTTACCAAGGTCAATAGGGCCTGCTGAAGCCAGATATAGCTGGCGGCCGCGGGGAAAGTCATGGGAAAAGCCGCTGGGTCCGTGTCGTAGAAAGCCTTCATGGACAATATGTACATGGCCCCCCAGAAAAACTGACAGACCAGTCCGCCCAGCGCCGCCGCCCGGTACTGTAGGCCCATGGTAAAGCGCAGGCGGAAAAAAGCCAGATATTTTTTCATCCCTCCACCCCGCTTAGGTCACGTCGAACTTCTTGTAAAGCTCGGCTACCGTCTCGTCAATGTGGCTGCCGCCCCGGCGGATGTCCTCCAGGCCCCCGTCCAGAAGAATCTTCCCCTTGCCAATCAGGAGAATCCGGCTGGCCAGGGCCTCGATGTCCTGCATGTCGTGGGTTGTCAGCAATACCGTGGTATGCCGCTCTTGGTTGAGCCGCTTAATAAAGTCCCGGACCGCCAGCTTGGACACGGCGTCCAGGCCGATGGTGGGCTCGTCCAAAAAGAGGATCTTCGGATTGTGGAGCAGCGACCCGGCAATCTCGCAGCGCATCCGCTGGCCCAGGGAGAGCTGCCTGGCCGGGGTACGGAGTAATTGGGCGAGGTCCAAAAGCTCCGTCAGCTGGTCCACATTCTTTTTATAGACCTCCGTGGGGATGGCGTAGATTTCCTTTAAGAGCTCAAATGAATCCACCACTGGCACATCCCACCAGAGCTGGGTCCGCTGGCCGAACACCACGCCAATCTCCTTTACATGCTTTTGGCGGTTCTTCCAGGGGATCCTTCCGTCAATCAAGCACTTGCCGCTGTCTGGGGTCAGAATGCCGCTGAGAATTTTGATGGTGCTGGACTTTCCCGCGCCATTGGGACCGATATACCCCACCATCTCGCCGTCGCCGATCCGGAAGCTGATACCGTCCAGCGCGTGTATGTACGTATACTCCCGGTGAAACAGCGCCTTGACCGCCTGGCTGAAGCCTGCCTCCCTGCGGGCGACCTTAAAGGTTTTTCGCAGGTCTTGCACTTCGATCATGCAGAACACTCCCTTCTTTTTCCCGATATATTTCGGATTGATGACGCCCCGTCCAGCCGCGGAATCCGGGGCCCCGCCTTTTGAGGGCAGGGAACACAATTATAGTATAGAAGAAATACAGCGTCAATAGCGGCCGAATACTTTTTATACACGCGGCCTGGTGTTCCACATGTAAATATAGAAAAATTATGGCAAAAATGCACTCACAATGCCAAGCGCCCCCCAAAGCTCCCTATCACAGGCTCTCATAAACCCGGCAAGAAAAGCTTTCAGTTTTCGGCCAGCGAACGTCATTCCCTTCTATAAAAGTGGTGGGGGTTGGGACAAAATTCCAAGGTCAAAGAAGCTATTTAGACGCCCGCGATTTCCTCATTGCGCCTGAAGAACACTTATGCTATAATTGGTTGCACAAGAAACCGTTTTGAGGAGGTAAAGACTTTGAAAACAAAACAGAATGCGGCCAGGCCCGTTGGGTTCTGGTTCTCCTGCGCCACCTTTGGGGCGCTGATTGCCCTGGTGGTGTCCTTCACCGCCGGACTGGGCAGCGCCCCCCATGTGCCGCTGCTGCTGGCGGCGGCTTTCGCGGCCATTGTGGGAGCCCTCCACCGCTTCTCCTGGCAGGACATGCTGGAGGGCATTTCCCAGGCCATTACCCCCGCCCTGCCGGCTCTGCTGATTATCATGTCCATCGGCATTCTCATTGCCGCCTGGATGGCCGGGGGCATCATTCCCACCATGGTATACTATGGCCTGCAGATTATCTCCCCCCGCTTCTTCCTGGTGACCACCCTGCTGCTCTGCTCTCTGGTCTCCCTGGCCATTGGCAGCAGCTTGTCTACCATCGGCACCGTAGGCGTAGCCCTTTTCGGCATCGGCCAAGCCATCGGAATCCCAGGGCCCATAACCGTGGGCGCCATTGTCTCCGGGGCCTATTTCGGCGATAAAATGTCCCCTCTGTCCGACACCACCAATCTGGCCCCCTCCGTCTCCGACACCAATGTCTTCGACCATATCCGCCATATGATGGCCACCACAACGCCCACCTACATGCTCTGTATCGTCATTTACGGTATCTTGGGCTTTGTCTTCGGCGGCGGCTCCGCGGATTCTGCCCAGGTGCAGGCCACTCTGGGCGCGCTGCGGGAGAGCTTTGTCATTCATCCCCTGCTGCTTCTGCCTCCGCTTCTGGTGCTGGTTATGGTGATCTTTCGCATACCCGCCCTGCCGGGCCTGCTGGGCGCGGCGCTGTTGGGCATGATTGCCGCCTTAGCCGTCCAGGGGGCGGATTTTAGTTCCCTTTTAGGCGGGGTGATGAACGGCTTCTCCGCCAGCACCGGCGTGGAAGCGGTGGACACGCTGCTAAACCGGGGCGGCATCCTCAGCATGATGCGCACTGTGGCGCTGATGATCATTGCCCTGAGCTTCGCGGGAATTTTTGAAAAGACGGGGATGGCCGGGAGCATTTTGGAAAAAGTGGTCAGCCATGTGAAGTCCGACAAGGGACTGGTCATCGCCACGATTCTTACCGCCTGGGGCGTGCTGCTGGGCACAGGCCAGCAATATGTGGCCATTATCATGACGGGGCGGCTGTTCCGGCCCTTATATAAGGAGCACGGCCTAAAGCCCCAGAACCTAAGCCGGGCTTTGGAAGACGCGGGTACGGTATTCGGCGGCATCGTACCTTACAGCACCGGGGCCGGCTTTACCGAGAACATGCTGGGCATCTCGGCATGGCAGTACGGACCTTTTACATTCTTCGGCTGGCTGAATCCATTGGTAGCCATTGCCATAGCGGCCATGGGCAAGAGTATGCCAAAAAACAGCGCTGGCAAGAATTGAGCCCGCCGGAAAGGAGCCCTTATGAAACTCTTCACCAAGTCCGAAATGCAGGCCCTGGAATCCGCCTCGGCCGCCCAGGGCGTTCCCCTCTCCCAGCTGATGGAGGCGGCGGGAGAGGCCCTGGCCCAAGAGGTCAAGAAGCGCTGCCCCAGCCTGTCCAGGGCCGTGCTCCTTTGCGGCAAGGGCAACAACGGCGGCGACGGCTTTGTCTGCGCCCGGCTTCTGGCGCGGGCAGGCGTTTCCTGCACGGTCATTCTGGTTCAGGGGCCGCCGACCGCCAGTCTTGCCCGGGAAGCCTTTGACAAAATGCCCGGCCAAGTCGCCGTCATAGACGAGAGCGGCGGCCCCGCCCGTGTAAAGGAGGCCCTGGCCTTTGGAGACGCCATCCTGGACTGCGTTTTCGGCTTTGGCTTTTGCGGGCAGCTGCCTCCGGATATTGCGGCACTGTTTGCCTATGTCAATTCCCTTCCTGGGTTCCGGCTTTCCGGCGACCTGCCCAGCGGCGTGGAATGCGATACCGGCCGCGCCGCCGCCTGCTCCTTCCGGGCCCAGGCAACCGTGGCTTTTACGGCTGGAAAACCCGCCCACTGGTGCTACCCCGCCAAAGAATACTGCGGCCAAGTGGTAATCCGGCAGGTGGGCGTACCCCAAGCTTTGCTGGATGCCTCCGGAACCCAAGCCGCTCTTGCGGACAACTCTTTGGCAAAACAGGCCCTCCGCCCCCTGAACCCCCAAGCCAACAAGGGGACCCATGGCCGGCTTTTGCTGGTGGCGGGCAGCTACGGCATGGCCGGGGCCTGTGTCATGGCGGCCAGAGGGGCTCTTCGCTGCGGGGTGGGTCTCTTGGATATCTTTGCGGAAAAGGCGGTCTATCCCATTTTAGCCGCGGCGGCGCCGGAGGCTGTCTTCACCGTATATGACGCCTCAGACCCTGGCTCCCTGCGTCAAAAGCTGGAGAAAGCCCTGGATCTCTCCACGGCCTGCGCTATGGGATGCGGGCTGGGAGAACTGGCTCAGACAGTTTGCCCGCCGGTGCTGGAAGCCTGCCGGGTTCCTCTTTTGCTAGACGCGGACGCCCTCAACTTTTGCGCCCGCTCCGGCTTTCCCCTGCGCACCCTTTCCCAGCCCCTTGTGCTCACGCCCCATCCCGGCGAAATGGCCCGGCTCACCGGGCGTTCCATTTCGGATATCCAGGCCGGACGCATAGAGGCCGCTCTTTCCTATGCTGAAAGCGCGGGGGCGGTGGTTCTCCTAAAGGGGGCGGGGACCGTCATTGCTTCTCCCCAGGGGCGGCTCACCATCAATCCTACCGGGAACCCCGGCATGGCCAAGGGCGGCAGCGGCGACGTGCTGGCGGGGGTCGCCGGCGCGCTGCTGGCCCAGGGGATCCCCGCCTACGAAGCCGCGGCGGCGGGGGCCTATCTCCATGGCTTGGCTGGGGATCTCTGCCAAGAAAAGCTCTCCGCCCGGTCCATGCTTCCCACGGACCTGATACAGGCCCTGCCAGAAATATGTAAGAATTTCGAAAGGCAATAGGACTTTACTTTGCGTTTATAGTCTGGTAAAATTTCTCTTGTCTGAATGAAAAGGGGAGTTGACACAGATGGCGTATACGTACCTATGGTGTTTTTTTATTTACGCTTTTCTTGGCTGGTGCTGCGAGGTCCTCTATGCGGCCGCCATTGAGAAACGGTTTGTCAACCGGGGCTTTCTCAATGGCCCCGTCTGTCCAATTTATGGAATCGGCATCGTGCTTATCGCCTTTTTCATGCGTCCTTTTGCCAATAGCTTAGCGGCGCTGATTATTGGCTCCATGATCCTGGGCTCCGCTCTGGAATGGGTGGCCGGCTTTTTGCTGGAAAAAATCTTCCGCCAGAAGTGGTGGGACTATTCCGACGAACCCCATAACCTTAACGGGTATATCTGCCTTAAGTTCTCCGTCCTCTGGGGGTTTGCGGGAATGGCCATCGTCCGCTTTGTAGCGCCCTCTACCGGCCGGCTGGTCAACCGCCTCCCCCGGCCTGTGGGCTGGACCATGCTGGCGGTTTTATCCGCCCTGCTCCTTGCCGATCTGGCCGTCACCGTGGTTGCCATTATCGGCCTGAACCGCAAGCTAAAGCTTTTAGACCTGGTTTCCGCGCAGCTGAGGGAAGGCTCTGACAAGCTGGGAGATGAGCTTTTCCAGCATGCTGTATCCGCCCACAAGCGGGCTGAGGTTTTGCAGTATGACGCGGCCCAGCTTAAGGAAAAGTACGAGCAGAGCCTGCGGGCCAATATTCTGCACCGCCGTCTGCTAAAGGCATTCCCGAACCTGCGCTCTTTGCGGCACAATGAGCAGCTGGAGGCTCTCCAGGAAAGCATCGACGTATTCCGCCGCCGGTCCAAGGACGCCATCCGCCGCCGGAACGAGGCCGCTGTGGCCGCCTATGAGGAGCATCTTCCCGAAAGCGGAGAAAAGCCCTTTGCTTATATGCTGGGCTATGAAAAGCTTTTCTGGATTTTTATGATCGGCAGCGTAGTGGGCAGCTTTTTGGAGACCATCTACGCCCTGGTAGTGCCGCCCCACCAGTTTGAGCTGCGGGTCAGCCTGGTCGCCGGCCCCTTCATTTTGGTATATGGATTCGGCGCGGTTCTGCTTACCCTGTTCCTTCGGAAGATGTACAATCAACAGGATGTGCTGATCTTTATTACCAGCATGGTATTGGGCGCCGCCTTTGAGTATCTGTGCAGCCTGGTCCAGCAGCTGGCCTTTGGGTCGGTTTCTTGGGAATACAGCGATTCCCTGCTGAACGTGGGCGGAAGGACCAATCTGATGTACTCTGTGTTCTGGGGGGTATTGGGCTTGGTCTGGGTGAAGGATCTTTATCCCGTTGTGTCCCGAAACCTGGAAAAAATCCCCAAAAAACTTGGCCGGACGCTTACCTTGGTATTCACCGTCTTCATGGTTCTGGATATGGCGGTGTCCGCCGGGGCCGTCTACCGGCGGTATGAGCGGGTCAACGGCGTCCCGGCCCAGAATTCCGTGCAAGCCTTTTTTGACAAAGCCTTTCCCGACGGGCTTTTGGAAATCATCTATCCCCACATGCAGTTTGTCGGCCGCCCAGAGCCCCCAAAGAAGCTCATCCCCCAGGAGGGCGAGCCTGTGCTGACCGTCGCTGAGCATTTGGTCCAAACGCCGTAAAAGGAAGCCCCGCCCCCTCAGCGCGAGAGGGCGGGGCTTCTTTATTATTTTGCTACAAAGACCATGACGGAGCGGGGGCCGATCTGAAACCTTCTGCCCGCCAGCTTTCTGGGCGACTGCGCCGCGTCCCAGGTATTCACAGCCAGCTCCCACTGCACGGATCTTGACACCTCCGGCAGCTCTACCTCCAGCTGCTCCCAGTAGGCGTTGGAAGCTATATAGATCATCTCCGGTCCGTTGCGCCGCTCATACCCGGCAAACATCACGCCCACATAGTGCTCGTCCGCCCCAAAGGAACCCTGATGCCAAGGCGTTACACCGTGGAAGCTCACGTCCGGGGCGCCCATGGCCCCATCGCTGAGATTGGCCCGCAGCGCCTTATGGTCCATGCGGAACTGGATCATATATTGGAAAAACCGGAACATTTCCTGATT
This sequence comes from uncultured Clostridia bacterium, assembly GCA_947567585.1. GTDB lineage: Bacteria > Bacillota > Clostridia > Oscillospirales > Acutalibacteraceae > Acutalibacter. The sequence continues at coordinate 7,061 of CANONE010000098.1, forward strand.
CTTCTCCAAAAGCCCCCAGTCCAGCCAAGAGATGATATTGTCCTGGCAGTAGGCGTTGTTATTGCCAAACTGGGTATTGCAGAATTCATCCCCCGCTAAAAACATGGGAGTGCCCCGGCTGCACATCAAGAGGGCGAAGGAGTTGCGGATCATCCGCATACGCAGGATATTTACTCCTGGGTTTTCTGTTTCCCCCTCCGCGCCGCAGTTCCAGCTGTAATTGTTCCAGCTGCCGTCCGTGTTATTCCATCCATTTTCCTCGTTGTGCTTGTCATTATAGGCAAACAGGTCGTAGAGGGTAAAACCGTCGTGGCAGGTCAGGAAATTCACCGAAGCATTGGTCCGCCCGTGAACCTCGTAAATGTCCCGGGAACCGGCAATACGCTGGGCCGCGGTATTGGCCGTGCCGGGGTCGCCCTTGATGTAGCAGCGCATATCGTCCCGGTATTTTCCGTTCCATTCGGCCCAACGGTTCCAGGAAGGGAAGCTGCCTACCTGGTAAAGCCCCCCGGCATCCCATGCCTCGGCGATGAGCTTTACGCCGCCTAAAATCGGGTCAAAGGCCAGAGATTGCAGCAGCGGCGGCTTATCCATGGGAGAACCGTCCTCATTGCGGCCCAGAATGGAGGCCAAGTCGAACCGGAAGCCGTCCACCCGGTAGGCGGCCACCCAATAGCGCAGGCAGTCCAGAATCATCTGGTGAACAATGGGGTGGTTGCAGTTTAACGTATTGCCGCAGCCGCTAAAGTTGTAGTAATACCCTTCCGGAGTCAGCAGGTAATAGATATTATTGTCAAATCCCTTAAAGGAGAAGAAGGGGCCCTGCTCATTGCCCTCGGCCGTATGGTTAAAGACCACATCCAGATATACCTCCATGCCGTTCATTTTGAATTCCCGGATCAGTCTCTTTAGCTCGTTCCCCTCCCTATTGTGCTCGT
>CANONE010000099.1 GCA_947567585.1 uncultured Clostridia bacterium
GCATTACAGCTAAAACATTTTTTCCTTTAAGAACTTGCTCAATAACTCGCTCTTGCCCGGATTCAATGAGCTTTACCAGGCGTGAAAGCTCAGTTTTGGCCTCCAGAATATTGACTTGCAGCATACTGCGCACCTCCATTAAACCTGGTCTTCTTGACTATATTATATTCCATCTCTGATGAATAGTCAATATCATCAAAAAATTTAGCCGCCATCCAACCGGACAGCGGCTATGTAATTCATTTCTTCGTGGGCGGTCCATAAATTTTTAAGATGCTCTGGGTACATCAACCTCGGGAGAGGCCGGCAGCAGCTCGGCGTACATCTTCGCGGCGGTCAGGGGCGTCTTGCGCTGGTGGGCAATGTCCGAGACCAGCGCGGCCAGATTGCGGTAGCTCTCCGTAACGCGCCGGTCCCGTGTTTCCTCTTCACCGCGTTTCAGTCTGAGTTGCCGCGCAAGCGGCGCAAGGCTGCTTTCCCGGGCGGTAAAATCATCTTTCCCATCCAGCGCCTTCTGTACATCGTCCAGCAGCCTTTGCCTCCGCGTTTTCTCATACACCGCAAAGCCCATGGCGATAGCGCCGAAAAGTGCCGCATAACAAACAGTCGGCCAGATGCTGCCCACATAGAGGCTGTTCACAAGGCAGAACGCCACGGTCAGAACGAGCCAGAGTGCGATAAAAGGAACCGTCATTCTCTGTCACCTACCCACATATAGCCAAGCCCATAGATAGTGCTTATGCTCTTTTCTCCCAGCCGTCCCCGCAGGCGGCTGATCGCCACGGACAGGGCGTTTTCGTTCAGCTCCTCGCCGCCCTCCCAGAGAGCGTCCGTCAACGCCGCCCGGGAGAGCACATTTCCCGCGTTTTTGACAAGCACTGCCAGAAGCTTGCTTTCCGTGGAACCAAGATACATCTTTTTGCCGTCGACTGAAAAATCCAGCGAGGCAAAATCAAATCGGTACCGCCGGTCCACATACAGGCCGCTCCGCTTTTCCCCGCGCTCCAGCAATGCGGCAATGCGCTCCCTAAGGACCATCAGGGAAAAGGGCTTTTTCACGTAGTCGCAGGCCCCGGCGCGGAAGGAGCTGACGAATCTTGGCATAATGAAGTCTCCCGGTACGGGCAGCATGATCCTGTCCATGTACTACCCCATTTTTGAGGATGGGCGCTGCATCGGGTATGTTGGCGCCGGCGTCTATGCCAGCCACCTTATGGATTCGCTGTTGCATCTTAATATAAAGGGCCTGCCTGACAGCGAGTATGTCTTCCTGAATGTGGACACGGGCGTATACCTTTACCACGAGGATGAAGAACTGCTGAATACCGAGACCACCGACGCCGGTTATCTAGAGATCATCCGCCGCATTCAGGCGGACGGCGGCACCCAGGCCAATACGCATTCCTATAGAGACGAGAACGGTGTGGAGCAACTGGTGGTTTACAAATACTTAAAGGACCGCAATTGGGTCTTTATGGTTCGGGACAGCGCCACGGAGGTCTTTTCTGCGGTGACGAATGTTCGCGTTCTGGTGGGCATCCTCTGTGCCGTTACCGCCGCCGCCATCATCCTGCTTACCTTGCTGCTCCTGCGGCGGGAGGGACGGGAGCTTATGGTGGTGGAGCGGTCTATCAGCCGCCTGGGGGACCTAAACCTCTCTGCCGACCAAGAGCTGGAGCCCTTCTATGGCCGCTCAGACGAGATCGGCATGATTGCCAAAACCACCCACCGGGTATGCGGCAGCCTGCGCAAGACCATTGACGATGTGGGGCGCATACTGGGCGAGATGGCGGACGGCAATTTCACCGTTGATGTCACGGAAAATGAATCCTACTATATCGGCGACTTTCAGGCCCTGGCAGGCAGCCTTTCGTCCATACACGCCAATTTGGTGGAGGTAATGCGGAATATCTCCCAGGTGGCGGGCCAGGTGGACGCCAGCGCGGAGCGGGTATCCTCCGGCGCCCAGGCGCTGGCCCAAGGCACCACGGAGCAGGCCGCCTCAGTCGACGGGCTTATGTCAAACGTAACCTCCATTACCGCCCAAATACAGAGCAGCGCCGCGCGCTGCGGCAATGCCAGCGCACTGGTGGACCAGGCTGCGGGTTTTGCGGCCGAGGCGGACGCGAAGATGGAACAGCTGGCCGTGGCCACCCAGAACATCAACCAGTCCTCCGCCCAGATAGGCACCATTATCAAAACCATTGAGGATATTGCGTTCCAGACCAATATTCTGGCGCTGAATGCCGCTGTAGAGGCGGCCCGTGCCGGGTCCGCTGGCAAGGGCTTCTCCATTGTGGCGGACGAGGTGCGCAGTCTGGCAGGCAAATCCGCCGTGGCCGCCCAGAATACCAACAATCTTATCAGCCATTCTATCCAGAGTGCCCAAACGGGAACAGAATCCACGGATTTGGCGGTTTCCGCCATGCGCGACATCAACGAATGCATCCAGTCTATCAAGACGCTGATGGATGAAATCGCCGCTGCCAGCCTCCAGCAGTCAGAGATGATCTCCATGGTCGAATCCGGGATCAAAGAGATTTCCTCAGTGGTCCAGGACAATTCCGCGGCTGCGGAAAAGAGCGCCACTGTTTCCAAGGAATTGTCCCAGCAGGCGCGGGCGCTGAACAGGCTTATCCGTAACTTCCAGATTGAGAAATAAGCGCCTGTATTCATAATCGGGGAAGGCAGTATAATCCCGCTTGTTTCCGGCAGAATAGGTTTTAGAAGGGTGGGATTTATATGTATGTGAACAAACGAAAGATTGTGCTGGTAGGTACCGGTATGGTGGGGATGAGCTTTGCTTATTCGGCGCTGAACCGTTCCCTTTGCGACGAGCTGGTGCTGGTGGATATTGACAAAAAGCGGGCTATGGGAGAGGCCATGGACCTAAACCATGGCGTGGCTTTTGCCAGCTCCCGAATGCGGATTTACGCCGGGGAGTATGAGGACTGTTCCGACGCGGACATTGTGGTGATCTGCGCCGGGGTAAACCAGAAACCTGGGGAATCCAGGCTGGACCTTTTAAAGCGCAACGCGGCGGTGTTCCAGTCCATTATTGGGCCGGTGGTGCGCTCTGGCTTTGGCGGGATTTTCTTGGTCGCCACCAATCCCGTGGATATCATGACCCGGGTGACCTACGAGCTTTCCGGATTCAACCCCAACCGGGTCTTCGGCAGCGGCACCACCCTGGATACCGCCCGCCTGCGGTATTTGCTGGGGGAATATTTTTCCGTAGATCCCCGGAATGTTCACGCCTATGTCATCGGCGAGCACGGCGACAGCGAGTTTGTACCCTGGAGCCAAGCCATGCTGGCGACAAAGTCTGTGGCGGATATTTGTGAGCAGGGTAAGTACTGCCTGGAGGAAATGCAGAAGATCAGCGCGGAGGTCCGGGACGCGGCCCAGCAAATTATCGAGGCGAAGAACGCCACATACTACGGGATCGGCATGTCTCTGGTGCGCATTGCCCGGGCGGTGCTCTCCAACGAAAACAGCGTGCTGACGGTATCGGCCCGGCTGCGGGGGGAGTATGGGCAGCGGGATGTGTACGCCGGCGTCCCCTGCATCGTCAACGGCAACGGTGTGGACCGGGTGCTGGAGCTGCGTCTGACCCAGGAGGAGCAGGAAAAATTCACCCATTCCTGCAATCTGCTGAATGAAGTCTACCAGAGTATGCTTTAAAGACCTAATTGCTTTGTTTGCGTTTATGCAAGGTCCGCAAAAGCAGGCACAGGACCATTATGGCCGGGAAAATGCCGGCGCTGAGCATGCCGGCCCGCAGGCTGGACCACTCGCTGACCAGGCCCGTGAGGGCCGGGCCGGAAGAGCAGCCAATGTCGCCGCACACGGCCAGCAAGCCGAACATGGCGGCGCCGCCCTTGGGGAAGGCGGAGGCTGTGGAGCTGAGGACGCCGGGCCACATGAGGCTGATAGAGAAGCCGCACAGGGCGCAGCACAGCAGGGACAGAACCGGCGCCGGGAACAGAGCGGCCCCCAGATAGCACAACACGCACAGAACGGCCGTGGCCAACAGGGATTGGTAGAGGTCCAGCCGGTGGCCCCACACCCCATAAATGGTACGGCCGATCCCCATAAAAACCGCAAAGAGGCAGGGCCCCAGCAAGTCGCCTACCACCTTATCCACCCCCAGGGCCTGCTCGGCAAACAGAGAGCTCCATTGGCTCATGGCCAGCTCAGAGGCGCCGGCACAGAGCATCAGCAGCATGGAGAGCAGGAAAAGCTTTGAGCGCCACAGCCTGCCCAGGGGCGTTTTTTCCTCTTGGGAGACAGTGGGCAGCAGGGGAGCCCGGGCAAAAGCGAAGGTGTTGTAAAAAGGCAGCGCCGCCCATATCAGAGGCAGAATCCACCACTGCTCCTGTCCCACCAGCCGTACGGCCAAAGTGGTCAGCAGCACAACGGCCACCTGCCCCCAGCAGTAGAAGGAGTGCAGGAGGCTCATCTTTGCGTCCTTGGCTTCGCTGGGGAGGGAGTCGATAATGGGACTGACGGCTACCTCGATGATCCCGCCGCCCGTGGCGGTAATCATGGTGGCTATGGCCAGGCCGACAAAGGGGGATGGCAGCGTCCTGGGGAGAACTCCCAGCAGGACTAAGCCCAGCGTACAGCAGATATGGGCTGTCACTGTAGCGGCGCGGTATCCGATGCGGTCGATAAACCGGACGCAGAGAACATCCACCGCAATTTGGGTGACAAAATTGAAAAGAATCAGAGAAGAGATCATGGCGTATGAGATACCGAACTCCCGCTGGAAGATTACAAAAAACAGGGGGCTGAGATTATTGACCACGCCCTGTACTAAGTAGCCACGATAACACGCCAGCCGCGTACTGCGGTAAAATCCTGTCTCGCGCAAAACAATCACTCCAAAACAAAAATTAAAGACATTTTATCAAAGTTCGCGGGGGAAGTCAAGGCTTTGGCCGCAGAAGCCGTTCTCCTCTGCCGGACGCTTGGCCCGCCAAGTGTGGCAGATATGCCGCGAACCCACCCAACCGGCCGGTGAGATGCGGAGCCTCGCGGCCTTGCCCGCTTCCATGATACGCCTGCGGCGGGAAAGTGGTGTCAATTATTTTTGAAAATGGGATTGCTTTTTCCCGGGATATTCTGTATAATATTACCAGAAGTTCTGTGGGCGAGACATTGCCCAACCACAATAGAAGGAGTGTTTCCAATGAAATTAGGTGTTTTGACCAATGTAATCGGCTCAACCCCGCTGAAAGAGGCCCTGGCCTACTTAAAGTCTTTGGGCGCGCAGATGGTGGAAATCGGCTGCGGCGGCTATCCTGGCAAGGACCATTGCGATCCCGGCGTGCTGCTGCATGACGAGGCCAAGTTCCAGGAGTTTGTGGATACCGTCAAAGCTTCCGGGCTGGAAATCAGCGCCCTTTCCTGCCACGGCAACCCCATTCATCCCAACAAGGAGATTGCCAAGCAGTTTGACGACGATATGCACAACGCGATTCTTATGGCCGAGAAGCTGGGGATCCACCAGATCAACACCTTCTCCGGCTGCCCCGGCGACTGCCCGGAGAGCAAGAACCCCAACTGGATCGTCTGCAACTGGCCCACCGAGTATCCCGAAACCCTGGAGTGGCAGTGGAACGAGGTGCTGATCCCCTATTGGAAGGATTTCGTGGCCTTTGCTAAGGAGCATGGCGTAAACAAGATCGCGCTGGAGATGCACCAGGGCTTCTGCGTACACAACACCCGTACCTTGCTGCGCCTGCGGGAGGCCGTAGGCCCCGAGATCGGCGCCAACCTGGACCCCAGCCATCTGTTCTGGCAGGGCATGGATCCCCTGAAGGTCATCCGCGCCCTGGGCGGCGAGGCCATCTTCCATGTACATGCCAAGGACGCCATCATCGACGCTATCAACAGCCCTGTCAACGGCAACCTGGATACCCAGTCCTATGCCGATATGGGCAAGCGTTCCTGGATCTTCCGCAGCATCGGCTACGGCCACGACGAGATGTTCTGGAAGGAATTTTGCAGCCAGCTGCGCCTGGTGGGCTATGACTATGTGCTGTCTATTGAACATGAGGACGCCATGATGAGCACCAACGAAGGCTTGGTGAAGGCATGCGACGTTCTCAAGCGCGCCATCACCTTCGAAGACATGGCGGACATGAGCAAGCTGCACTGGGTATAAAAAGAAAGCCTTCTGCTCCGCGCAGCAAGCTGCCGATGCGGAATCGCAAAACGTCGGATTAAAAGTTTTGTCCACTTTTTCAAAAGTGGCGGGTAGAGCCCTACGGCCTTAAAACCCCTTTCAAAGTACAAAATAAAAAGGCATGGACTTGGGAACCCCCAGGCCCATGCCTTTTCTTTATATTATTTGCGGATCATCCGGTAGAAAACCCCCGGCCCCATGCCGGTGGTCATTTCGTAAGGTTCGCCGTCAATGACAAATCCCGCGTGCCGGTAGCAGGCAATCGCCCGCTGGTTCCAGGTGCGGACCTCCAGATAGAGGGGCTTGCCCGGGTATTTCTCTTGGGAAACCCCACAGGCCGCTTCCAAAATCCGCCGGCCCCAGCCTTGATTCACATAGGCTGGATTCACGCCGACGCCAATTTCTACTTCTTGTTCCTGATTGTCCAGAGTGGTGAAGCCCACCAGGGTTTTTCCCATGAACCAGCCCAAATAGTTTTCACCAAACGCCGGGTTCATAAAGCCGGTCTGCTTTTCTGACATCTCCTCCAGGGGAGGGAAGTCATAAGCGGCGTACTGGCCCTCATAGTGCCAAGCGGCCATTTCAGCCTTGTCCGTCTGGGACAGGGCGCGGTAAGTCAGTTGTGTTTCCTGCATAAAGCCCTCCAGAATTATTATCGGATAATATGGGTTTTGTCTTCCGGGTAAAAAAAGTCTGTTTCATGTTAAGCACCTCCGTAATAATGCTGGAATCTATCGCCAGGTTAATTGGCTTCCGTTTCACTGGCAGCGCCTTTTGGCGCCACCTTCACCCGGATTTCCTCGGCCCGGTTGTTGGCGGCCTTGGTAACCAGGAAGTTGATGTCTTGGTATTGGAAGCTGTCGCCGGTCTGGGGGATGCGGTCCAGAAGCTGGGCCACCCAGCCGTTGACAGTGGTGGAATCGGTTTCACAGGAAATAGAGAGCGTCTGGAAAAGGTCGTCTAAAGCGGCGGAGCCATAAACCCGGTACAGTCCTTCGCCAATAGGCAGGATGTCCTCCTGGACCACGTCGTCGTGTTCATCCCAGATTTCGCCCACCAGCTCTTCAATCACATCCTCCAGGGTGACGATGCCCTCGGTGCCGCCAAATTCATCCACAATCACCGCCATGTGGGACTTCTTCTGCTGCAAAAGCTTCATCAGGTTGGAGATGTTCATAGAGGGCGGAATAAACTCGGCGGGCTTAAGAATGCTCATCACCTCTTTGTCCTGCCCCCAGACAGAGCTGTAAAAGTCCTTTTCGTGGATGACCCCCACGATATTATCAATGGTATCCTCGTACACAGGCAGGCGGGAATAGCCGGTCTCCCGGAAAAGAGCGGCGGCGTCCTTGGCGGTAACGTCCCTGGGCACCGCCTCCACATCTACCCGGGGGGTCATAATCTCAATGGCCTGGATGTCGTCGAACTCAATGACGTTGCGGAGCATGGCGCTTTCGCTTTTGTCAATGCCTCCCTCCTGCTCGGCCTCTTCCACAATGGTCAGCAGCTCGCTGTCCGTGACAGAATGGTTCGGGCTGCTGCGCACCAGCTTTTTCAGTCCCTTTTTCAGCTGGGTAAACAGGAAGTTCACCGGCTTGAGCAGCACAATTAAAATGCGGATAAAGGGAGCGGAAATCATGGCGAAAGCCTCCGCGTTCTCCTTAGCCAGACTCTTAGGGGAAACCTCGCCGAAGACCAGTACCACCACCGTCATCACAACAGTGGAAACGGTAGGCCCGGCGCTGTCGCCCAGCGCCTTTACAAAGAGCAGGGTAGAAATA
>CANONE010000100.1 GCA_947567585.1 uncultured Clostridia bacterium
GACTTCTCCCTGCTGGAAAAGCTGGCGACAGAGGAAAATAACAAAATGCTGATTCTCTGCAGCCCCCACAACCCGGTAGGAAGGGTTTGGACCCCCGAGGAGCTTCAAAGGATCGCGGGCATCTGCCGCGATAACAATATCCGCATTATCAGCGACGAAATCCACTTTGACATTATCATGCCTGGACACAGCCATACGGTTATTTCCACCGTGGCCCCGGACGACGGCATCATCGTCTGCACCGCCCCCAGCAAGACTTTCAACCTGGCCGCTATGCAGACCTCCAATATCATCATTCCCAATGAGGAAGACAGGAAAAGGTTCCAGTCGGTAGCGGGCCATGGCGGCCCTCCCGCTCTTGGCTTGGAAGCCTGCCGGATAGCCTACACCCAGTGTGAGGGCTGGATGGAAGAGATGATCTCCGTCATTGACTCCAACCGCCAGTTTGCCGTTGATTTTCTCCAGGAGCATCTGCCGGAAATCAAGCCCGTTGAGCTGGAGGGAACCTACCTGCTCTGGCTGGACTGCACCGCCCTTGGCAAGTCCAAGGAGGAGCTGGAAGAGCTGATGGTCCAGAAAGCCGAGCTCTTCCTGGACGAAGGCTATGTCTTCGGCGAAGAGGGCGCCGGTTTCGAGCGCGTCAGTCTGGCCGCGCCCCAGTGGGTTATAAAGGCTGCTTTGGAGCGCCTTGAGAAGGCGGTTCGCGGGTAAGGTCTAGAAAGACTCCGGATTTTGAAGGGCCCTTGTCAGCTCCCCCAAATCCTCAAATACCAGGTCCGGCTTAACAGCGCTTTCCGACAGCATAGCCGGGGTGGTCTCCCCGCTCATCACCAGAATGGAGGTCGCCGGGCTTCCGTCCGCCACCGCGATATCCGTATAGAGCCGGTCCCCCACTACGGCCAATTCCTCCGGCGCGCAGCCGGTATGGGCCAGCATATAGTCCAAGGTATGCCGGGAGGGCTTGCCGAAAAATTCGCACTGCACCCCGGTAGCCGCGTGAATCAGCGCGGCAATGGCGCCGCAGTCTGGAAGAAATCCTTCCTCCACAGGGCAGTTCCAGTCTGGGTTCACCCCATATACCGGCGCGCCCCGGCAGATAAACAGGCAGGCCAGCCGCAGCTTTTCATAGGTCAGGGTGGTGTCAAAGCCCAGCACCACATAGCTGGGAGACTTTTCGTCCAGGCGTATGCCCGCCTTTCGGAAATCCTCCTCCAGAGCGGGGGTCCCCACCACATAGGCGGACTCCCCGGGATGATGAGCGGCCAGCCAGTTTAAAATCACATCAGTGGAAATCATCATCTTTTCCGGGGAAATATGGATGCCCATCCGGGCCAGCTTGGCAATATAGGCCGCCTGGTTCCGGGAACTGTTGTTGGTGAAAAAGCAGAAGTCCCGGCCCGAGGCGCGGACCTGCTCTAAAAAGCCGCGGGTAAAGGGGAAAAGCCGGTCTCCCAGGTAAATGGTGCCGTCCATATCCAGTACGAACATTTTGATTTCTTTAAGTTTCCTAATATCTTTCATAGTCCCTCCAACGGACCGCCCTGCTGCCGGCGGTTCGTTTTTTATTCTTTTGTAAGCGATTGTCAGGCAATATCAAAGACATGAAGCTTTCAGTTTTTTGTTAAATGATGGGCAACGCATCCTGAAAGCGGGCGGGGAGCCTGGACAGGGCCCAGACCCCGGCCCTTTATTCCACCGTCACGGATTTTGCCAGGTTCCGGGGCTTATCAATGTCGCAGCCCTTCATGGAGGCCGCGTAGTAGGCGAACAGCTGCAAAGGGAGAATCGACATGGAGGGCAGCATAAAGTCCGCTGTTTTGGGCACGCAGAACTGATAGTCCGTCTCCTGCGCCAAAGCCTCCGCCATATCTTCCGTGGCAATGCCCAGCACCACCGCCCCCCGGGCCTTTACCTCCCGGATATTGGCCATCATCTTGTCGAAAAGCTTCCGGTAGGTACAGATGGCGATAACCAGCGTGCCCTCTTCAATCAATGAGATGGGCCCGTGCTTCAGCTCTCCGCCGGTATACGCTTCTGAGTGGATATAGGAAATCTCCTTCAGTTTCAGAGAGGCTTCCAAGGAAGCGGCATAGTCCACGTTGCGGCCAATAAAGTACATATCCTTGGCGTTAAAATACTTTGATGCAAAATACTGAATGGTTTCCTTGTCCGTAAGGCAGCGGGCCGCCAGCTCCGGCAGTTTTTCCAGGTCCGCCAAATAACCTGCCAGCTCCGCTTCCGGCAGGGCCTCCAGCTCCTGGGCCATATACAGCACGATCAGGTCCATCACCGCCAGCTGGGTGCTGTACGCTTTTGTGGAGGCCACGGCGATTTCCGGCCCAGCCCAGGTATAGAGCACATCGTCGGACTCATTGGCAATGGTGCTGCCCACCACGTTGACAATGGAAAGCGTCCGGGCCCCCTGCCGCTGGGCTTCCCGCAAGGCCGCCAAAGTGTCGGCGGTCTCCCCGGACTGGCTGATGATGATTACCAGCGTCCGCGCATCTAAGATGGGCTCCCGGTAGCGGAACTCGGAAGCCACGTCCACCTCTATGGGCAGGCGCAGCAGCTTTTCAAAGGCGTACTTCGCCACCGCCCCCACATGATAAGAGGTGCCGCAGGCCACAATGAAAATCCGGCTGATTCTTTGGATGTCCTCCTTGGTCAGGCCAACGTCGTCTAAAACCACCCTCCCGTTCTGAATACGGGGGGAAATGGTTTTGCGCAGCGCCTCCGGCTGCTCACAGATCTCCTTCATCATAAAGTGCTCATAGCCGGACTTCTCCGCCGCCGCCGCGTCCCATTCCACGGTTTCCACCGCTTTTTCCAAGGGGTATAGGTCGCTGTCAAAAAAGCGGACCTTCCCCCGCTCCAGCACGGCGATTTCCTTGTCCCGCAAACGGCAGACCCGCCGGGTCTTGCTGAGAATGGCGGTGACATCCGAGGCGATAAAGTTCTCCTGGTCCCCCAGCCCTACAATCAGCGGGCTGTCCTTGCGCACGGCAAACACTTTTTCCGGGCAGTCCGCGCAGATAATTCCCAAGGCATAGCTGCCCTCCACCCGGTCCGTCACCCGCTTGATGGCTTCCAGCACGTCGCCTTTATAGTAGTGCTCCAGCAGCTGGGCTACCACCTCGGTGTCTGTGTCAGATACAAAGGCTACGCCCCGCCGCTTCAAGTGGTTTTTTAGGTACAGGTAATTTTCGATAATGCCGTTATGCACCACGGCGAACAGGCCCCCGTCGCTAACCTGGGGATGGGAATTCACATCCGAGGGCGCGCCGTGGGTAGCCCAGCGGGTATGGCCGATGCCCACTGTGCCGGGGAGCTTTTCTCCCCCCTCCAAAATTCCATCCAGAACCGCCAGCCGGCCCTTGGCCTTCACTACATGAAGTCCCGTGTCGTTATGCACCGCCACCCCGGCGGAGTCATACCCCCGGTATTCCAGCTTGCTAAGACCCTCCAACAGGACCGGCGCGGCCCGCTCTTCTCCAATATATCCTACAATTCCACACATACAAATCACCGCCTCAGAAAATCTTTTAGTTATTATATGCCAAAAACAACATTCCCACCCCAGGAAAGGGTGGGAAATTGTTTTGTTCGCCTTTAGGCCGTTCTATTTCTTATTAACCTTTGGTCTAGTGGACAGACCGTAAGCTTTGTAAAGCACACGTTAGACACGAATATCCAGGGCGGGGGCGGGCTGTTGGGTCTGCCCCGCCGCTTTCATTTCCGCGCGGGCCTCCCGATAGGCTTGGGCGTAAACTGTAGCGGCGCTGGAGAGAAACTTGTTCTCCGCCGCCGTGTTCAGCGTTGTCCAGCCGCTGCCCAAGCTGTTATAACCCGCGATCATCTCACCGTCCGGCGAGTATATTTCCGCCGTCTGCCCCACTCTGCCGCTCTGTACCTTCACGGAATACTCTTTTCCGCTCAGCTTATCCATCAGCCGCTGGTATGCCTCCCAGAGCGGGTCCTTAGCGTCAGCGGCCTCCTGGAGCAGCGGGGCCGTCTGGGCTATCAAGCCGGAGCGGTTGGGGGAGACATACTGGCGCATATGGTCAAGGCTCATCTGGATATACGCCTCGTCCATATAGATCCCCTTTTTGGCGTCCCGCTGGGCGTGCGCTTTGATCTGCTCCTGAAAGCCTTCCGTCATGGCCTCGCGGGCGGTCTTTTCGGCTTTTTTCTGAATCTTAGGGGAGCGTCCCCATTTGGCCTCGTAGCTTGGGGAAAATAGACTCACATTCATAGCTCTGCCTCCGTTTCTGCTTCCCGCTTTTTGGGGAATGACTGTCCTCCTGCCAGCTGGAAATCATTTAAACCATTCCGCGTTAATCCCGGTAGATAATGTCCTCCCGGCTGGGCCCGTTGGACACCATCGTCACTGGCACGCCCAGGGCTTTCTCCGCGAATTCCACGTACCTCCGGGCGTTCTCCGGCAGATCCTCATACTTCCTGATCCCTCGAATATCGCACTTCCAGCCAGGCAGTACCTCCAAAACGGGCTTGCAGCGCTTGAGCTGGGCTGTGGGCGGGAAGCTGTCGATGCGTTTGCCGTCCAGCTCATAGGCCACGCACACGGGTATCTCGTCCAGATAGCCCAGGGCGTCCAGCACAGTGAAAGCCACGTCCGTGGCGCCCTGGACCATGCAGCCATACCGGGCGGCCACCAGGTCCAGCCAGCCCACCTGCCGGGGGCGGCCGGTGGTGGCGCCGTACTCGCCCATATCTCCGCCATGCTGGCGCAGGGTTTCAGCTTCCTCGCCAAAGATTTCGGAGACAAACTCCCCCGCGCCTACCGCGCTGGAATAGGCTTTTACCACGCAGTAAACCTTTTGGATGGCATAGGGCGGAATGCCCCCCGCGCCCACCGTGCCAAATCCCGCTAAGGGCGAAGACGAGGTGGTCATGGGATAGATGCCCATATCAGGATCCCGCAGGGACCCCAGCTGGCCTTCCAGCAGGATGGTTTTCCCCTCTTTTACAGCGTTGTACAGCAGCGTAGTGGTGTCCGCCACATAGGGGGACACGATCTCCTTATACTCCATGAGCTTCTGGTAAATCTCGTCTCTATCTAAGGGGTCCCGGTGGTAAAGCTGTGTGTAAAGCACGTTTTTAAGGCCCAGCACATGGTCGATACGCTCCATAAGGGCGTCTTTGCTGTCAAAAAGATCGCTGATCTGAAAGCCTATTTTCGCGTATTTGTCAGAGTAGAAGGGGGCTATACCGGACTTGGTAGAGCCGAACGCCTTATCGGCCAGCCTGGCCTCCTCCAAACCGTCCAGCTCCTTATGATAGGGCATCAGCACCTGGCAGCGGTTGGAAATAAGGATCTTCGGCTCCGGCACGCCGCCATCCCTGATATACTGCATCTCCGTGACAAAATTCTCCACCGAGAATGCCACGCCATTGCCGATGATATTGACGATATTCTGCCGGAACACGCCGGAAGGCAGCTGGTGCAGGGCAAACCTGCCGTACTCGTTAATAATGGTGTGCCCCGCGTTGGAACCGCCCTGAAAACGGATCACTATATCGGAATTCTCCGCCAGCACATCCGTGACCTTGCCTTTTCCCTCGTCGCCCCAGCAGGCGCCCACAATTGCTTTTACCATTTTTATCCTTGCCTTTCCGTGTTTTAGTTTTTTGGGGGGTTAGCCCCCGTACCCCACGCTTCAAAAACTTTTATTGTTCGCGCATTATCTTTGGGTGTCCGGCCGCCAGTTCTGCCTTTTGAGAGATAGAGCCAGCAGGCCGTGCTTTTCGTCTATTACTTGAAAGCCCGCTTCTACATGGACCCGCAGAGCGGCCTTCCGGGTGGGCTCAAAACGGTTTGTGACCTCTCTGGCTCCCATATGCCCGAAGGCATGGGCCAACAGCAGGCGGATTCCCTCCCCCGCATAGCCCTTCCCCCGCTGGGCGCTGTGCAGGACAATGCCCATCTCGTAGACGCCGGGGCCCTCTGTTTGGTAGCAATTCACCTCGCCCAGGAAATCCCCGCTCTCTTCCTCCCGCAGGTAGGCATAAAAGCGTTCCGGCTCCGCGCCCACCCACCGGGCGTACCATCCGGGCCAGTTCTCCTTTGGAAAGTCGATGCAGCCGGTATCGTTGTGATATTCCGGGAAACCCAGCTGGCAGCCCTTGTTGTAGCCCATGGTGGCCGGGTCCGCTAAAAGCGCTTGGCGAAACCACAGGTCCTCTTCTCCGGGCACATACAAGCCTATCCCCATCTATACCGATACCTCTGCCTCGCTGGCTTTTACGTCCTTGTACTTGTCCAGCACCGGGCCCACGATTTCCCTCAAAAACTCCATGGTCTGCTCCGGGGCGCGGCCCACGTACTTTTCCGGCTTTAGTATTTCCCGCAGCTCCTCTAAAGACACGCCGAAAATTGGGTCGGCGGCAATCCTGTCCAAAAGGTCGTTCTCGCCGCCCTCTTCTTTAATGACCCTTCCCGCCGCCATAGAGTGGACCCGGATGGCCTCGTGAAGCTGCTGCCGGTTGCCCCCCCGCTTTACCGCGTCCATCATAATATTCTCCGTGGCCATAAAGGGCAGCTCCTTACGCAGCCGCTGTTCAATCACCTTGGGATAAACCACCAGCCCGTCCGCCACATTGGCGTAAAGGGTCAGGATGCCGTCCACAGCCAAGAAAGCCTCCGGCACGCTCAGGCGCTTGTTGGCGGAGTCGTCCAAGGTCCGCTCAAACCACTGGCCCGCCACAGTCAGGGCCGGGTTCAGGGCGTCCGCCATAACATACCGGGCCAGAGACGCCATACGTTCGGTCCGCATGGGGTTGCGTTTATAAGCCATGGCGCTGGAACCAATCTGTCCCTTTTCAAAGGGTTCTTCTACTTCCTTCAGATGTTGGAGAAGGCGGATATCATTGGAAAATTTGGCGGCGCTTTGGGCAATGCCGGATAAAATGGAAAGCATCTGGCTGTCCAGCTTCCGGGAATAGGTCTGTCCGGAGACGGCAAAGCACTCTTTATACCCTAACTTTTCCGCAATTTTCCGATCTAGTTCCTTCACCTTTTCATGGTCGCCCTCAAAAAGCTCCAAAAAGCTGGCCTGGGTGCCGGTGGTGCCTTTGGAGCCTAAAAGCTTTGCCTTCGAGAGCTGGTATTCTACATCCTCCAGGTCCATCAGCAGGTCCTGTATCCACAGGGTGGCCCGTTTACCCACGGTAGTAGGCTGGGCGGGCTGAAAGTGGGTAAAGGCCAATGTGGGCAGAGAATGATATGCCCCGGCGAACCGGGATAGTACCCGCAGCACGCCAATCAGCTTGTCTCTAATTAGCTTTAGGGCCTCTGTCATAATAATAATGTCGGTGTTATCTCCCACATAGCAGGAGGTGGCTCCCAGGTGGATAATTCCTGCGGCCTTGGGGCACTGCTGGCCATATGCATAGACATGGCTCATCACATCATGCCGGACTTCCTTTTCCCGGGCCTCGGCCACTTCATAGTTGATATCGTCCTGATGGGCCCGCAGCTCCTCCACCTGCTCCTGGGTCACCGGCAGGCCCAGCTCCATTTCCGCTTGGGCCAAAGCTGTCCAGAGCCGCCGCCAGGTACGGAATTTCATATCCGGAGAAAATAAATACTTCATTTCCTTTCCCGCATACCGGGCGGAAAGGGGGGATTCATACGCGTCTCTATTCTTCATTGGCAGGTGCTCCTTCCAAATTTTACATACTGATGTTCACACAGTTTATTTTAATACAACCTGGCCTGTCCTGTCAACCGCTTTCTGTTAAAAGCGACTATTTTTGCAGCTTTTGTCCCCTGGGTTTGTAAAAGAGAAAACTTTTTTCTGAAAAAACTCTTGAAATCTCCGGGCCTCTGTGTTAATATAATAACGTATTTTGCAGGATTTATTTAT
>CANONE010000101.1 GCA_947567585.1 uncultured Clostridia bacterium
GGGAAAAAAGGAGATGGTCTGTACTCCCTTGGCGTAGCGCTTCCAGGGCAGCTCATTGAGCAAAATGGCAAAGGCCATGGCCGCCAACAGATTCAGAAACAGGGAGCATAGATTGATTACCAGTGTGTTGGTCATCAGATAGCCAAAATCCTGCCCTGTAAAAAACGACTGGAAATTCTTAAATCCAACCCAGGAAAGCGTGGAAAAGTCCTGCCCCAGCCGGTAGTCCGTAAACGCCAGAATCCAGCCGGAAAGCGTAAGATAGTTGAACAGCAGCACCAGCAGCACGGCCGGGGCCAGCATCAAATACAGAAACCGGTTACGAACCAGCTTTTGCCACGCTCTTTTTCCTCTTGCCTTTTCCGCCGCTTCCCCACCCGCGCTCTTTGATCGTCCGACTCTCATATTCACACCCCATTTCAGCCAAAATAGCCTGCTACGGCAGCAATCCGTCCGTACAAAGTTGAAAAAAGATAGGGCGGCGTCACATAATGGCTCTTATGCAGCTCCGCCCTTTATGACTCATTTATTTATACTGCGCCAGTTCTTCCAGCCCCTTCTGGTAGGCGGCGTTGTAGGCGTCCACCACTACCTGGGGGTTCATGCCGTTGTACTGGGCTACCAGCTCTTCATACAGCTTCTGGAACTCCTGGTCGCTGGCGGCCTGAATCAGCCGGGCGGAGTTCTTCACTCGGAAGTCGGCCAGCATGGCCTCCTGGCGGCCTTCCTCGGACTGCGGGTCCACCGACACGCCGGAGGCCACGCCGATGGGCTTCCACTCAGCGTTTTTCTGCCACCAGTCCAGCGGAGTTTCCCAGCCCAGCTGGTCCAGCGCCTGGTTTACCCTTTCCGGGCGGGTACTGCTGATGGCGGACTCTGTCAGGCTCAGGTCATAGGGCTGGCTGTCCACCGGGCTTGTGGCGGCGGCCAGCCCAAATACATTGCCCAGGGCAAAGCCTTCTTTTATGGCATAACCCTCCACGTTCATCCTGCCGTCAATATACTCCTGCGTAGCCATACGCTTACCGTCCTCGACAGTGTAGTGTACGCCCTCGATGCCGCTTTGCAGCAGAAGCTGTCCCTCTTCAGAGCAGAAATAGTCCAGCGCCTCTGCAATTCTTTCCGGATAAACCGCATTTTTCGTAATAGCCATGGTGGCGAAAGGCCGGGTCAGCTGGGTCATTATGATCCGCTTTTCCCCTCGTTCTGCCTGGCCGTTACTGCGAATGGGCGCTGTGATGTACTGCATCTCATCCCAGCCCTTTTCCCTCAGGGCGTCGTTGGCCCCGTTGGAAAACCATACCGTATACCACACGCTCAGAGCCCGGCCACTGTTGGCCTTTGCCATTACCTGGTCGTTTTTATCGGTAAAGCTCTCCTCGTCCAGTAAGCCCTCCCGGTACAGACGGTTAAAGAACTGGAAGCTCTCTTTGGTATCCGGATGGGTAAACATATCCAGGAACATATCCTGTTGCGCATCGTATACCACCGCGCCGTTTGCAATCTGGATGCACTGGCCCTTTTCGTACATGACCGGGGCGATGCCCGCCATGCCCCAGGATTCGCCAAAGGGCGCCGCCATACCGATGGTAGGCTCGCCGTCCGGCGTGGTGGGGTTCTCCTCTTTGGCCTTTTTCAGGAACGCCACCCACTCGTCCGCCGTTTCGGGCATATCCCAGCCCTGTTGTTCCAATAGGTCCGTGCGGACAATCAAATCGTTGTTCTCTGGGAACACGGCCTGGTCCTGGGGAATCTGCATATTCCAGTTATAGAGATTTCCGTCTCCGGCCGTCTGCCGCCAGAAGGGAATGGACTCTTTAAACCACTCCTGGAAGTTGGGCATGCCGTCCAGGTAAGAGTCTAAGGGCAGCAAGGCGCCCGCCGAAATGTACTGCTTAAAAATGTCGTTCTCCTCCAGGTTCACAATTTCCGGGTAATTTCCCGCCGCCAGCATCAAGCCCAGCTGCTCTTTGTTGTCTCCGGCCGGAGGGGGAATAAATTCCAAGTCCATATTGAATTTGTCGCTGAATACTTTTCCTATGGGAGTATCGCTCCACTTGGCCACCTTCACCGCATTGGCGTTAAATACCTTAACCGTGTACATTTCCTGGGCCACGCCGCCGGACTCCTCCTTAGAGGCTTCCTGAGAGGAAGGCGCGCTGGAGCTCTCCGTCCCGCCGCTCTGTTCACTGGAACCGGACTGCTGCCCGCAAGCGCTTAATGCCATGCTTCCCGCCAGCAAAAGAGCCAATGCCATTGTTTTCCACCGTTTCACTGCTTTTTCCTCCTGTAAAATAGAATGAACTGATCTTGATAGGACTTTTCTCCTTATGGGAGAACTCGTTGGGTGGTCCCCCGGTACCAGGCGTCTACCCGGCGAAAGCCTTCGGCGTACTTAACCCCGGCGGCATAGCCCCGTACCCGGGCCACCGCGTCAATGACCTCCGCGATATCAAAACCGGTAGCCGTCCGCATCCAGCCGGTCTGGGAAACATGGCAGGCATACATGGCCTGCTTAGTCTCCATGCAGCCGGTAATGTCCACATATTCCCCCGGCTGAAAGTCAATGGCCCCCAGGGTGTCGAACTGATAGATCAGCGGCTGCCTATCCAGCTGGGGCCGCGCCCGCTTGATCTGATGTACACAGGCCAGCGGCGCCGCCTCAAACACCAGCTGGGCGGTATTGCGGTGGTCAACATGGTAGTCCGTGCCGCTGTGGGTCAGAACCACGTCCGGCTCAGCTTCCCGGAGAACATCAACCATCTGAAGCCTCGTTTCAAGATCCACCACGCTCATCTCGTCGTCCACATCCATCCATACGGTCCGGGCCCCAATAACCGCCGCCGAGCGCTCAAACTCTCCCCGGCGGATTTTTGCCATCTTGCCGGGTTCTGTATCCGGCCGGCCCATATTGCCGTTGGTCAGCACCGCCATGGTAACCCGATGCCCCTGCGCCGCGTATTTGGCCAAGGTCCCGCCGCACAGAATTTCCAGATCATCTGGGTGCGCGCCCACCGCCAGAATATTCATATAGCATCTCTCCTTTTGCCGTCCCCATGCCAGGCTACAGGGCCCCGTATTTGTCATATACCTCCCGTAGAGTCCTGCCCTCCAGCAGCTCCTTGCGGGAGTAATTCTCCATGTCCACCTTGTCCCGGGCCAGGGTAAAGAGGCGCTCCTCCGCCGTCTGGGGGATGACGGCCACTCCGTCGAAATCCGCGAAGATCAAGTCTCCCGGCCGGACCAGCACCCCGCCGCAGCGCACAGGCACGTCGTAGTCCACCACCAGCCCCCGACCCTTGGAATCCAGCGGGCGAATCCCCGTATAGAACACAGGAAACCCCAGGGCCTTGATTTTCACACAGTCTCGAATCTGGCTGTCGCAGACGCATCCCACAGCGCCCCGGACTTTGGCCGCCGTACTCATCAACTCCCCCCAAGGGGCGTTGGTCCCGGAGCTGTCGGTGGAATGGACCACTACGTCCCCGGGGCCCAATGAGTCCATAGCCTCAATCTCCTTACCATAGGGGTTCCCTTCCGCCACATAGTCTGTCTCCAGCCACCGGATGGTCCTGGCACGGCCCACGAACACGCAGTGCTCCGGGTCCAGAGGGCGCAGACGTTGATGCATGGCCTGCTCCCGGTATCCCATGCTGTCCAGAATATCGCAGACAGCGGCCACGTACAGGTTTTTCTTTATCCAGTCAAAGAGCTTCTCGTCCATCCTGCGGGATTCACCGCCTTTCAAAAATTTTTGTTACCATTGGAACTCCTCCAGCACCCGCAATATTCTACACCGCCCGCCAATCCCCGCTTCCTCACAGAAGTAGCGGAAGGTTTCCGGGTTCTCGCCGTTTAGCTCCATCACATCGTAATGATTGGGAATGACATAGGGCGAGCCCGCCGCTTTCGCCAGTTCAATGGCTTGGGCCACATTCAAATTACCGTATTTTCCATTTATACAGACCAGCGTCACTTCCGGATGGGGACAGCAGTCCAGCAGCAGCTGGCAATAAGCGGTGTCGGCGCTGTGGTAGACGGTCCTGCCGTTGGGAAACCGGATCAGGTACCCCGCCGTGTCTACAACATCCGCCGAGGTGCCCAAGGCGAATATCCCGGTAATCTCTACCCCGCCTATGCGGGCGCTGTCTCCATGATCCACCACCGTGATATTCTCCGGCTTAATTCCCAGGCTCTGCAGCTTTTTGGCCGCGTGCCTGGGGGCCACAAAGGCGGTCTGGTCCTTGTACCGGTAGGGGCCGATGGTCTCTGGATCCAGGTGGTCCAGGTGGTCGTGGGTGACGATATAGATATCTGCCCGTACCTTTGCCGGGTCTATCGGAGCCAGGTACCGGCGGGTAAAGCGGGGATCTCCCCGGCCCACACTGTCGCTGAGATACGGGTCAATCATTAATGATGTACCGCAGGCCCGCATATAATACCCCGCCTGCCCCAGAAACCACAGGGTCGCCCGGTCCGGGTGCAAGTTACTGTCAAACAATACTGGTCCTCCCTTCAATTGATTCGGTATCGCTTCACTGCCTCTTCATCTATGACAATGCCTAGCCCCGGCTCTTCCGGCACGTTCATCATCCCGTCCCCGTCCAGTTGAATGGGGTTTGCAATGATGTCCCGGAGCATAGGGCTGGAACTTACGTTGTACTCTAAGAACAAGCTCCTGGGCAGAGCGGCGTTGGCGTGGAGGCTGGCCGCTGTCAGCAGGTCGGTAAGCCAGGCATGTGGGCACACGTCGATTCCTGCGGCCTCCGCCTCCCAGATAATTTTCCTCAGCTGGGTGAATCCCCCGCATCGAGAGATGTCCGGCTGGGCCACGTCTATTTTCCCCTGCCGGATCAGCGTCCGGAAGCCCCAACCTGTGGCCTCCTGCTCTCCCGCGGCGATTCGCGTGCCCGGCCCCGCCTCCTTCACCTTGGCGTAGCCCTCGTAGCACTCCGGGTGAAGGAAGTCTTCCAGCCAGAAAATGTGATATGGCTCCAGCCTTTTCAGCAGGTCAATGGCGTCGTAAGCGCTGCGATTGTGTTTCCAGCCAGCGTCCACCAGCAGGTCCACATCGTCCCCCAGTTCCTCCCGAGCGGCTTTTACCAGCGCCACATCCCTTTTCCGGTCAGAACCGAAAACACCCCAGCCAAATTTCACAGCGGTGAAGCCCTTTTCCAGGTAGTACGCGCAGGCCCGCTTCATGCTGTCCGGGTCTGGGCGGAACAGGGTGGAAGCGTAGGCCCGCACCCTTTTTCGGTAGCCGCCCCCCAAGAGCTTATACACCGGCCTACCGGCAGCCTTACCCATAATGTCGTGCAGGGCGATATCGCTGCCGGTATCCGGGGCGTTCATCAGGGACGCGGCTACATGAGGGGCTGTTTCCACGTCCGACCAGCCGGTGACCCCCTCGTCGGTACACACTTTAATCAGCAGGCAGTACGCGACGCCAGGGGCTTCCTCGCTGCTGGTGGGGTTCAGGTACTTTTCCGGAGACTGTAGGATGATGGCCTCCACATCGGTTATTTTCATCTTTGCCTCCTTAAGGTTGCAGGGCGCCAGTCTCATCTGCCGGTTTGGCGGACGGAGCAGTGGGCTTTGAGGCCCGGTTTTATCCAACTTTATCTCTTCCGGCGGTTTTTAATCAAACAGAAGGGAAACCTTTAGGGCTTGATCTTTGCCGTTTACGGCCAGGTTGAAAGCTTCGCGCCATTGGGAGAAGGGCAGGCGGTGGGTGACCATATCCTCAAAATCGCCGGGCTGGCTCTCTAGGACTTGTACCGCCTGGTCCAAGAGGTCCTCATCGTTACAGCTTCCGCAAATATTTAGCTCCTTGACATGTACCCGGAACAGGTTGATAGCGGGGGCCGGTTCCACTGCGGAGAATACCGAAAGAGTCCCCCTGGGCCGCAGTACCGCGATGGCCGTATTCACCGCCGTCCCAGAGCCCACGCAGAGAATGGCCGTGTCCACGCCTCTCCCCTGTGTCAGGCGGAAAATTTCTTTTTCCACGACCTCCCCCTGGTCCTTACAGATGGTAGACGCCCCTGTCATCTCCAGCCGGAAGGGATGGTGTCCCGCTACAATAACCTGTCCCACCCCAAAGCCTTTCAGCAGGCGGCTGCAAATAACGCCAAAGGGGCCGTCTCCCATAATCAGCACGCTGCCGCCCTTTCGGACGTTTCCCCTGTGAATAGCCTCCAGGCAGACGGAGATAGGCTCCACCAGGCTGGCCGCTGCAAAGGACACGCCCTGGGGCTTTTTTCTGGCCCGGTCCGCCCGGATTACAAAATACTGGGCGAAAGCGCCGCCCCGGTTCAAACCCAGGTGCTCCATGTCCCCGCAAAGATGGTGCAGGCCGTCCCGGCAAGCCCCGCACTTTCCGCAGGGCATTACCGGATGCGTACACACCTGGTCTCCTGCCGCGAATCCGGAAACCTGCGGGCCTACCTCTTCCACAATGCCAGCGGCTTCGTGCCCCATAATCATGGGGGTCTGAATGCCAAAATGGTTATACTTAATATCGTTAATATCCGATGTACAGATAGTCGCAGCCTTGGTCCGTATCAGCAGTTCTCCGGGGCCTGGCCGGGGCACAGGCTCCTCCCTGCACACCAGGTCTTCCTTTCCTCTGAGCACCAGCGCCTGCATGTTTATCCCTCCTGATTGCGAATACGCGGTCACCCCTCTATTTCCAGGATGGACAGGGAATCGCGATTTATGATTTCTTCCAGCAGCTCCTCAGGGAACCGCGGAAAAGCGGTTCCCTGTACCAGGTCGTTCATCCTGCGAATCCCCTGGATAGAACCCGCCGTAGTGGTAGCCGGGAAGTCCGAACCAAAAAACACCTTGCCGGAAACTCCATATTCCTTCACCAGAGTCATGGCCTGATAGAACTGGTAGGGCCGGTAGTACAGGGCCGAAAGGTCGGCATAAAGGTTGGGCTGGTGCCGGATGGCCGCCACGCATTCTTCTATCCAAGGGTGCCCCAGATGCGCGATGACTATTTTCAGCTCTGGGAAGTCGCACACGGCCTGGTCCATATGAACCGGACGGGCATATTCCAAGGGAACCCCGCTGGAAAATGTGGTGGCCATATGTGTGATAATGGGAAGCCTATGCCGCTGGCAGTATGCAAAAATCCGGTAGTACTCCGGCGCTAAAGGGTGTACCCCCTGGTAGACCGGCCCCAGCTTTACCCCTTTACAGTGGTTCACCTCGTGCTCATAGGCCAGCTGGTCCATGTAGTCGTTCTCTGTAGGATCAATGGAGGCGAAGTAAATGTACTTTGGGTTCCGCTTTACAAAGCTGCTGACAAATCCGTTCTCCACCTGCCAGCCCGTCTTCCCGCCCCGGATACCAAACACCACCGCCCGGTCCGCGGCGCGGGTGCCCTCCAAATACTCCTCTTCCGTAAACCGGTAGGCGTGCGGGTCCATGCCGCAGCGGGCCAGATCGTCTCTCATCCGAGGGGTTAGATGCTGGGCGTCGTCTAAAAAGTGCGTGTGCAGATCCACAATCAATGGGCATTCCTCCTTTCCCTAGAACAGGACCCTGTACAAATCTGAATGGGTGCGGTTCCTTTTCCCCATTGCGGAAAGTAAGCCTTTAGTTTATATATATAGACTAAATTCCGCTTTTGTTTCTGTTGATACAATAACACAATGCTTTGGCTTTGTCAACCCATTTCAAAAAAATTTTATTGGTTTTTTCTTCCATACCAGTAAATGACTGTGTGTTTTGCAAAAAAGCTCTTGACAAATCCCGCTTTTACAGAATAAACTTGTGTATGGGAGACTCCCCTTGAAAGCGCCGGGTTTGGTAAATCATGTGAGGAAGTGCGAATCGTGGAAAC
>CANONE010000102.1 GCA_947567585.1 uncultured Clostridia bacterium
CCTTTTTTTTCCGCTGGGCTTTCTTAGCTGCCATTTGGCATCCCCCCAAGCGTTTTTTATTTCTGGCTCTCATTTTACCCGAAAGCCGCCCTTTGCGCCAGAAGGCAAAAGCCGTCAAACTTTTAAAAAATGCGATATTTCTCTTTAAAAAATCAGAATTGCCTTTCAAAATGCAGAAAAAGGCCAGCTTTTGCCAAAAAAAGCCGGCCCGTCATTGTGGAATATGGCGGTGATGCCGAAAGCGGCCCCGGCAGCTGGAAAGCGGAATCTGAAAAAGTATCTGCATTGCGAGTAGACTTTCTTTTTATTATGTGGTATAGTGTATAAAGGATATCCATGGAAAGTTTCTTTTGCATTAAGATTTTGGGGAGGTAGGAACAGCATGGACGTGCAAGCGGGAGACCGGCTGAGAATGAAAAAGCCTCACCCCTGCGGCAGCTACGATTTTTTAGTACTGCGGGTAGGCATGGATTTCAAGATACGCTGCTTGGGCTGCGGACGGGAAGTCATGCTGCCCAGGCTTAAATGTGAAAAAAACATTAAAAAAATTGTTCGAGAGGAATAAGGCCGCGGGGCTTTGGCCTTAGAAATTCCAAGATAGAGACGGGGTTTATTATGTTTGAGAATTTGCAAGTATTTGAAAACCGGTATGAAGAGGTGAGCCAGAAGCTCTATGACCCGCAGAGCGCGGCGGACCCGGCCCTGTTCACGGCGCTGATGAAGGAAAGCCGGGAGCTGGAGCCGATCGTAACCGCGTACCGGAGCTATCAATCCTGCCTGGACGCTTTGAAAGGGGCCCGGGAATTGCTGGAGGAAACCTCCGACCGGGAGCTGCGGGAAATGGCCCAGGAGGAGATAAAAGAAAATGAGGAAAAGCAGGCAAGGCTGGAGGAAGAGATCAAGCTTTTGCTGCTGCCTAAGGACCCCAACGACAGCCGGAATGTGGTGATTGAGATCCGGGCCGGTACCGGCGGGGAAGAAGCGGCGCTTTTTGCCTATGACCTGTACCGCATGTATACCGCCTATGCCGAAAACCGGGGCTGGCAAACGGAAATTGTCAGCCTAAACGAGACGGAACTGGGGGGCTTTAAGGAGGTCTGCTTTATGGTAGACGGCCAGGGGGCCTATTCCCGGCTGAAGTATGAGAGCGGGGCTCATCGCGTCCAGCGGGTGCCGGTGACGGACTCTCACGGTAAGCTGCAGACCAGCGCCGCCACAGTGGCTGTGCTGCCAGAGGCGGAAGAGGTGGACGTGGAGATCGACCCCAAGGACATCGAGTTTGCCGTGTTCCGTTCCAGCGGCGCGGGAGGGCAGCACATCAATAAAACCTCTTCCGCCGTGCGGTTAACCCATGTGCCCACCGGCATGGTAGTGGAGTGCCAGGAGGAGCGCAGCCAGCTGCAAAACCGGGAAAAGGCCATGCGCCTGCTGCGGTCCCGGCTTTTACAGCAGGAGCAGGAAAAAGCCGGAGCCCAGCTGGCTCAGTCCCGAAAAAGCCAGGTAGGCAGCGGGGACCGTTCGGAGAAAATACGAACCTACAACTTCCCCCAATCCCGGGTGACGGACCATCGGATTGGCTTGGACCTGTTTAAGCTGGAGCAGGTGCTGGCAGGGAACGCTTTGGACGAGCTTATTGACGCACTGATTGCCGACGACCGGGCCCGTCAGCTGGAAGCCTTGGGGGGGAACGGCTGATGGTTACGGAGATTTTGGCCGGCGGCGCCCGGGGGATAGAGCGGGCCGGAGAAATTTTGCGGGCCGGCGGGTTGGTGGCCATCCCTACGGAGACGGTGTACGGCCTTGCGGCCAGCGCGCTGAACGGGGAGGCCGTCAAAAAAATTTACACCGCCAAAAACCGTCCGGGAGACAACCCGCTCATCAGCCATATCGCGGACTTCTCCCAGCTGGCTCCCCTGGTTCGGGAGGTTCCCCCGGCAGCGGAAAAGCTGGCCCGGGCTTTCTGGCCGGGGCCGCTGACGGTTATTCTCCCCAGTTCGGGCATAATAGCCTCAGAGGCATGCTGTGGGCTGGACACGGTTTCTGTGCGCTTTCCAGCCCATCCCTTGGCCCAGGCGGTGATCCGGGCGGCGGGAGTACCCCTGGCCGCGCCTTCGGCCAATCCCTCCGGCAAGCCCAGCCCCACCACCTTCCAGCACGTTTTTGAGGCGCTGAATGGTAAAGTGGACGCCATTCTGGATGGGGGAAGCTGCCAGGTGGGGGTGGAATCCACCGTGGTGTCCCTGGCGGGAGAGATGCCCCGGCTGCTGCGCCCCGGCGGGGTGACCCTAGCTCAGCTGGAGGCGGTTCTGGGTCCGGTGGATGTGGACCCGGCGGTGCTGGACCGGCTGGCTCCTGGTGAGAAGGCGGCTTCTCCAGGGATGAAGTATAAGCACTACGCGCCCCGGGCGGAAATCACTTTGGTGGACGGTTCCCCGGAGGAATTCGCGGCGTATGTGAACCAGCGGGCGCAGGGGAAGGAGGAAATCTACTCCCTGTGCTTTGACGGTACGGCCCCTCTGCTGGACGGCCCCGCCCTGTCCTATGGTTCCCGCTATGATCCGGCCCAGCAGGCACAGCGGCTGTTTGCCGCCCTGCACCGGCTGGACCAGCTGGGGGCGAAGCGGGTATACGCGCAAATGCCCAGAAAGGCGGGGCTTGGGCTGGCGGTCTATAACCGGCTGATCCGGGCGGCGGCTTTTCGGGTGACGGCGCCCCCGGCCCCGGCGGTGGTCGGGCTGGTAGGGCCCAGCGGGGCGGGAAAGTCTACCATAGCCGCCATGCTGCAGGAAAAGGGTTTTGCCATCGTTGACTGCGATAAACTGACAAAAACCGCCGGGGTGTACGACTATAATTGTATCAAGGATTTACAGGCCGCGTTTGGGGAGGACATCGCATCTTCCGGGATGTTGGACCGCCGGCTGCTGGCGGACCGGGCCTTTAGCAGCCCGGAAGGGGTAAAAAAGCTGGAGGCCATTACCTTTCCCCGGATTTTAGCGGCGGTGCGGCGGCGCTTGGACGTCCGGGATGCGCCCACCCTTCTGGACGCGCCTACGCTGTTTGAGGCAGGGCTGGACAGCGCCTGTCGGAGGATTCTGGCGGTGACGGCGCCCAAGGAGGAACGGCTGCGGCGGATCATGGCCCGGGACAGCCTTTCTAAAGAGGCGGCCCTCCGGCGTCTGGATGCCCAAAAGCCGGCGGATTTTTATGCCGCCCGGGCAGACTGGGTGGTGGAAAACGGCCCTGGGTCCCAGTGGGAGGAACAGTTGGAGAGAATAGTAATGGAGCTGAAAGGCGGGGCAAATGGATGAAAAAGGCTTTGGCGGCGGCATTGGCGGTGCTTCTGGCGGCGGCGCTGGGCGTGGCCTTTGGCCCCCGGCTGGCGGGCTGGACCATGCGCCAGATGTACCCCAGGCAGTACAGCCAGGTGGTCAGCCGGGAGGCGGGAGAGTTCGGGCTGGAAGAGGAGCTGGTTTACGCAGTGATCCGGGCGGAAAGCGGCTTTGACCGCAAGGCCCGCTCCCGGGCGGGGGCCAAGGGCCTGATGCAGCTGACGGAGCCCACTTTTCAGTGGATGGCCGGAGAATATCCCCCGGAGAACGGCGGCCTGGATATGTTTGACGTCAATGACAACATCCACTGCGGCTGCGCCTTGCTCCGGCGGCTTCTGGACCATTACGGCCAGCTGGGGGTGGCCCTGGCGGCCTATAACGCGGGCATTGGCAATGTGGACCGTTGGCTGGAGGAGGGGGAACACTCGGAAGACGGGGAGACCTTAGACAGCATTCCCTTTCCAGAGACAGAAGCCTACGTAGAAAAAGTGCTAAAGAACCAAAGAATCTACCGAAAACTTTACAAGCATTGACATTTTTGGCAAACGGGAGTAAAATAAGCGAGATAAAGGACTGCCAGAGGACAGGAGAAGTTTAACGGCAGCGCCCCACCACCCAACAAACCAAAGGAGGAGCACAAATTGGAAGAAAACGCAAAGCAAAAGGAACGCAAGGAATTGGCTGAAAAGCTTTTGATGGACCGGGCGAAGGGTCCCCGGACCGTCTGCTTGGAGCAGATTGACAAGGCCATGGATTTCAGCGAGGGATATAAGGACTTTATCACAGCTGCCAAAACCGAGCGTGAGACGGTGGACTGGACGGTGAAAGCCGCCGAGGCCGCTGGCTTTACCCAGTTTGACCCCAGCAAGAAGTACAACGCGGGAGATAAGGTCTACTACAACAACCGGGGCAAGGCCATGTGCTTGGCTGTTATCGGTAAGAAGGGTGCCTCCCAGGGCGTACGCATTGCCGCCGCTCATATCGACAGCCCGCGCATTGACCTAAAGCCCATCCCCCTGTATGAATCAGGGGACCTGGCCCTTTTGAAGACCCACTATTACGGCGGCATTAAGAAGTACCAGTGGACAGCCATTCCGCTGTCCATGCACGGTAAAATCGTCCGCAAGGACAGCAGCGAGGTTATTGTGAATGTGGGTGAGAACGAGGGCGACCCGCAGTTTTGCATCACGGACATTCTGCCCCACTTGGGCAAGGACCAGATGGGTAAAAAGCTGGGCGACGCCTTTACTGGAGAGGATTTGAACGTCCTGGTGGGCAGCCTGCCCTTGGACGCCGAGGGAGAGCAGCTCTATAAGCTCAACATTATGAAGATTCTCAACGACCAGTACGGCATTATTGAAAGCGACCTGATCTCCGCCGAGCTGGAATTCGTGCCCGCTTTCAAGGCTGTGGATATCGGCTTTGACCGGAGCATGGTGGGGGCCTATGGCCATGACGACCGGGTCTGCGCGTATCCGGCTTTGGAGGCGCTGTTTGACTGCCAGATTCCCCAGCGTACCGCCATCACGGTTTTGGCGGACAAGGAGGAGATTGGCAGCGTGGGCAACACAGGGCTCTGCTCTGAATACATGAATTATTTCGTCTCTGATCTGGCCCGGGCCGAGGGCCTGGAGCCCCAGCATGTGTGGAGCAAGTCCAACTGCCTTTCCGCCGACGTTACCGCCGCGTTTGACCCCACCTACGCGGGCGCTTACGAAACCGGCAACGCCACCTTCTTTAACCAGGGCGTGGGCATTGCCAAGTATACCGGCTCTCGGGGCAAGGGCGGCAGCAACGACGCTTCCGCGGAGTTTCTGGGCTGGGTGCGCCGGGTGCTGGACAACGCGGGGGTGCTCTGGCAAATCGGCGAGCTGGGCAAGGTGGACCAGGGCGGCGGCGGGACCGTAGCCTATGACGTGGCCCGCCTCAACGCGGACGTCATCGACATCGGCGTGCCGGTGCTCTCTATGCACGCGCCTTTTGAGGTTATCTCTAAGCTGGATCTGTATATGGCTTACCGGGCCTTCAAAGCCTACTTCGAAGCTGAATAAACCGAAATCCCCCTCCTGTGCTGGGAGGGGGATTTCTGCTTTTAGGCCGTAGGGGCTTCACCCCTACAACCCCGCCGCCTTTTGAAAAAGGTGGACGAAAACTTTTGATGTTTGACGATTTTTACGGATCCAAACCGGCGGGCTTAGGGCGGTCTTCACTGGGGACCCTCGCCCGCTGCAAAGGCGGTAGGGGACAAAGCCTCTGCCGCCTTCAGATGCTGTACATGAGATCGGCATAGCTGGGATATGGCCAGGATTCCTTGGAGACGTTTTGCTCCATTTCGTCCACGGTGGCCCGCAGGCGGTTCATGGCGGGAAGTACGGCGTCCCGATAGTGGGTGGCGGCGGTGAGGACATTGGGGCTTTCCGCCGGGGCGGTTTTCAGCAGGGCGTCCAACTCGTCTACCTGGGAGAAGGCTTGATCCAAAAGCCCGGAGAGATTTTCCAGCAGCAGGGTTTCAGCGGCGCAGGGAAGCCCCGCGATTACAGCCCGCTTGGCGGAAACAGCCGCGGCCAGGGCGGCAAGATAGCCGCTGACAGCGGGAATGATTTCCTGGCGGACCATGCCGCTCATGGTGAGGCTCTCAATGTTGAGGGTCTTCACATATTCCTCCATAATGGTTTCGTAACGGGCCTCCATCTCGGCCTCGGTGTAGATTTTATGTTTGGCAAAAAGCCGGATATTCTTCTGGTCCAAATAGCGGGGCAGGGCGTCCACCGTAGTGCGCAGGTTGAGAAGCCCGCGCTCTCTGGCTTGGGCTACCCATTGGGCGGAGTAGCCGTCGCCGTTAAAGATAATCCGCTTGTGCTCCTTCACCACGTCCCGGACCAAGCTCTTTACAGCCGCCTCCATGTCCGCCGCTCCCTCCAGTTTTTGAGAAAATTGGCTGAGCTCCTCGGCTACAATGGTGTTCAGCATAATATTGGGGCAGGCAATGGACAGCGCGGACCCCAGAGAGCGAAACTCAAACTTATTGCCGGTAAAGGCGAAGGGCGAGGTGCGGTTGCGGTCGGTGTTGTCCTTGTTAAAGTCGGGGAGGACCCGCACGCCGGTTTCCAGCTTTTTTTGCTCCATACAGGCATAGGGCTGGCCGTCCTCAATGGCTTTGAGAATCGAGGTAAGCTCATCCCCCAAAAACATGGAGATAATGGCCGGAGGCGCTTCATTGGCGCCCAGGCGGCGGTCGTTTCCGGCGGAGGCTACGGAGATGCGCAGCAGGTCCTGGTACTCGTCCACGCCTTTGACCACGGCGGCCAAAATCAGCAAAAAGGGATAATTCTCCCAAGGGCGTTTCCCGGGGTCCAGAAGATTTTTGCCGGCGTCGGTGGTAATGGACCAGTTGTTGTGCTTGCCGCTGCCGTTGACCCCGGCGAAGGGCTTCTCATGCAGCAGGCACACCAGCCCATGACGGTCCGCCACATTTTTCATGACCTCCATCATCAGCTGGTTGTGGTCTGTGGCGATATTGGTGGTGGTAAAGATGGGCGCCAATTCATGTTGGGCGGGGGCGACCTCATTGTGCTTGGTTTTAGCCAGCACCCCCAGCTTCCAAAGCTCCCGGTCCAGGTCCCGCATAAACTCCGCCACCCGGGGCTTGATGGCCCCATAATAGTGGTCGTCCAGCTCTTGGCCCTTGGGGGCCTTGGCGCCGAACAGGGTGCGCCCGGTAAACATTAGGTCCCGGCGCTGCTGGTAGAGCTTTTTATCAATGAGAAAATATTCCTGCTCGGCCCCTACGGTGGTAATCACCTGCTGGGTCTTCTGGTCTCCCAGGATTCGGAGAAGCCGGACAGCCTCTGTGCTCAGGGCTTCCATGGAGCGCAGCAGGGGCGTTTTTTTGTCCAATACCTCGCCGCTGTAGGAGCAGAAAGCGGTGGGTATGTACAGGGAGTCCCCTTTGACAAAAGCGTAGGAGGTGGGATCCCAGGCGGTGTAGCCCCTGGCTTCAAAGGTAGCCCGGAGCCCCCCGGAGGGGAAGGAGGAGGCGTCCGGCTCGCCTTTTATTAACTCCTTGCCGGAAAACTGCATAATAACCCGGCCGTCGCTGGTGGGGGAGATAAAGCTGTCGTGCTTTTCCGCCGTGATTCCATTGAGGGGCTGGAACCAGTGGGTATAGTGGGTCGCTCCCAGTTCCACAGCCCAATCCTTCATAGCGGAAGCTACGGCGTTGGCGACATTCAGGTCCAGCTCCTTGCCCTCGTCAATGGTTTTCCGCAGAGATTTGTACACATCCTTAGGCAGGCGTTCCATCATGACATCGTCGTTAAAGACGGCGCTGCCGAAAAGCTCCGGCACAGACTTACGGTTTTCAGAACAGGTTCCCATATTCAAGACCACGCTTTCTGTTTTCAGTATGCAGGGTGAATTTCTTTGATTACTCTATAATAGTCCCAAGGCCCCCAAAGGTGCCTATTCCCGGAACCGCCTCTATTTTATCCCGCCGGAGCCTATTTGTCAA
>CANONE010000103.1 GCA_947567585.1 uncultured Clostridia bacterium
CCTGCCGATGATACACAAAGAACGAAAGGGATGCCTGCGAATACAACAAGCACCCCTCTAGCGTTTATGCTCTCCTGCTGGCCTGAGTAATGGGAATTCGCACCAATTATGTATAAATCAGTTCACTTGTGATAATCTCTTCGGTACGATTACCGATGTTGTTCATAGTTCTGACCCATTCCCAC
This sequence comes from uncultured Clostridia bacterium, assembly GCA_947567585.1. Lineage (GTDB taxonomy): Bacteria > Bacillota > Clostridia > Oscillospirales > Acutalibacteraceae > Acutalibacter. Next base: position 186 of record CANONE010000103.1, read on the forward strand.
TGTGACCGCCGCTTCAAATCCTCACTCACGCCCTCTGCGGCGGCCATCTGCCGAATGAGTACCCGGCAGCGTTCCTTTGCCTGTTCATCCAGGCCGGCAAGGTAGGTATGAACTCTGCCTGTTAAGGTCAGGTGATTGAGCAGAAGCGGGTTTCTTTCCGCCAGATACGTCCTGTGTATCCGCCCCCACTTCCCAATGGAGCGGTCATCATCCTCCGGCAGTTCAACGGTCGGGATGTAATAGTCACCAACAAGAATATAGTCAAGGCCGCTTCCGGCATCCAGCTCCAGGAGAATCCCTAGAAACAGTGAAGTTTCTGGGGATTCACTTTTTTCACTTTTTATTACTGCTTTCAGCGTGTACCAAGAAACCCGTACGCTTCAAAAGTATCGATTTTCCCATCGCCCTTTTGCACAAAAACGCGGGGTCCAAACGTGCCGGCCCCCGCGCTTTTATAAGTCGGCCTGCCTCGCCGGCCTTTCCCAATCATCCTTTCATTTTTACGGCCCCTGGTCTATTTCCTCCATCCCCGGCCCGCCCATCATCATTTGGTAGTGCCGCCGATGGCCCATACTGGTAAAGATCGTCTGGAATACCTCCCGGTAGGTTTCGTTGTCCGCCTCTTCGCCGGCGGCGAGCATATCTCCGAAAAACCCTTCCTCGCCCAGCGGGCGGAGCAGCGCCGCCGCCAGACGGTACTTTTTATACTCCTTGACGCCCCCTGCGGTTTCCTCCGCAAAGCGCTCCTTGTTTTCCTCCAGAATCATATGGCGGAGCTCTCCGCCAGCAAAACCGCAGATTTGCTGGAAATACTGCTGTAGGATCCGGCGGCATACGCTCTCAATGGCAATTCCTGCGTTCTCTCCAGCGCATAGTCTGCGCAGCTCTTCCCAAAGGGCTCCATAGGCGTCCTGGACAGGGCTGTAATTCCTACGATTTCCATCCTCTTCATATACACAGGGAACAACCGTGGAGCGGCCGTGTTCCTTGCGGATGGCAAAGAAGGCGGTATGGCTGAAATGGGGGATCTCCTCCCGGGAGACCTCGTGATGGAGCTGGGCGTTATGCGTAAGAAAGAAAAGCTGTTTTACCAGGCCGCGGCGGCTGGAGGAGCCGCTACCATGACAGGCCGCAACCAGATCTCGAATCAGCGCGGCGCTGAGAAGGAGGGCGCTCTGGTCCATACCGGACGCAGGGTCGTCAATAACCACGATTTTTTCCCGGGTATCGCCGCCTCCTGGCGCCAGGGCGCCGTTTGCCTGCCCATTCCCCAGAACCAGCTGGTAAAAATACAAAAAGGCAATGAAATTCCGCTCTCCTTCGCTTAGCCGGCCAGCCGGGGCTCCCCCAGGACGGACCACCTGATAAACGTCCTTGACCCCAGGCTTTGGCTCTAGGCTAAAGCCCTGAAAGCCGGCGTCCCGCAGCAGCGAATTGATATGGGATACCGCTTCCTCCGTATTCACGCCCTGCCTGTTAAGAGCGCTGATTTCACCGGTTACTGTCCGAAGCTCCCGGCGGCAGCTGTCAAGAGCGCTGTCCAGGGCGGCCAGCCGGGAAGCCATAGCCTCCCTTTCCGCCTGGTACGCCTCCTTTTCCTCTCGCAGGATAAAAGCCGCCAGCTCCCATGCCTGCTGTCTGCACAGCGCCTGTTTCTTTCGCCTGTCGCTGACAATGCTGTTGTTGCTCTCAATCTGCCGGTTAATCCTGTCAATTAGCTGGCCCAGCTCCAGCAAAAGCGAGTCGGTGTCCTCCAGAGCCACCAGGGAGGCCGGCTCCCGCAGCTTACCCTCGATACGCTGGCGGTTCGTCTCCGTCTTGCTTTGCAAAAGCGCCAGCTTGTCCCGGTATTCCGTAAGATCTACTGTGGGCAGCACATCCCGCATATTCCCTGCCAGCTTTTGCAGAATCGCCGCCGTCTCCCGCTTATAGACCGCCTCAAAGCTTCGCAGGTCCGCGATGTCCCGCTGGTACTGGGCGTCAAAGCAGGCGGCAATCTCCTGGTCAAAGCCCGCTGGCAGAGCCTGCTGGCAGAAGGGGCATTTTCCGCCGGCGCGCTCCACATAGTGGGCGTGGCCCTGCCGGACCCAGTCCGTGGCGTTGAGAGCTTTGATAAACCGCGCGAAAGGGGCGCCGCTGCTGCTGACCACCGGCTGGCCCAGCAGGCGGCCGCCGGACATACTTCCATAGGTCGAAGCGCCGTCTGCTTTTTGGAAGAGCGGGTACACCCTGGAACCAGTGGAAAAAGCAGTATCATACAGGTTCTTCAGCTCTCCAGGGTCATGCTCCGCCGGGGCGGCTGTCTCCTGGACCGCGCTGGCAAAAAGAGCGATTTTCAGCTTGCCCTTAAACGCCTCCTTTAGATCCTCCCGCAGCTGGGCCGTCCGCTCCCAGCAGCGCTTTTGAAACCGCGCGGCCGCAGCTTCCCGCGCCGCCAGTTTTTCTTCCCTTTCCCTCGCCAGCCCCTTTCCTCTGGCCTCGATCTCCGCCTTTTCCTCCTTCTTTTCAGCCAACCAGCGCTGCGCCTCAATATTCTGCTGGTGGATGGTGATAACCCCGGGCAAATTGTCATATTCGCTAAAGTTCCGATGGATAAACTCTTGGTCATAGACCAGCACGTCATACTGAGAACGGGAAGCGCCCTCTTCCCAAAGGACGCCTCTGTCCGCGGCAATGGCCCGGGCCAAAGTAGATTTCCCCACGCCGTTTCTGCCGAAAAAGAAGTTGACGCAGGTGGGGGAAACCGTGGCCCCCGTATTTGCAAACGAGGCGCTGTCAAGCGTGATCCGCCGGATAGCGGAAAGCGTTTTTTCCATTTATGCCGCGCTCCTTTCGCCCAAAAATGGGATTCCTTTTTATGCTCCATGATACCACACATTCGTTGAAAACTCAATACATGCAGATGGGAAGCGCATAGGAAAGCCGCTATGCTCAGGACGAAAAAGCGCGTTCCCCCACAAACCGTTTTTTCTTAGGCTTGAAAAAGCGCGGCATAAGCTGTATAATGGGAAATTAATACTTGTATGAATAATCAATAAGGAGGATCATCTGCTATGGATTGCGAATTCTCATCTTCACAGGGGTTTTTTAATTTTCGGGCCGCCGGCGTTTTTGTCCACAACGGACGGCTTTTGGCCATCACAGAATCCAATCTGACGCACTATTACCTGCCCGGCGGCCGGGTCCGCCTTCATGAGACCATGGAGGACGCCCTCTGCCGGGAGGTGCGGGAAGAACTGCACACGGGCGCAAAAATCCTGCGGCCCTTATGGCTTTGCGAAAGTTTCTTTTCGCTGGACGGCACGCCGGTACATGAACTGGCTATGTACTATCTGGCCCAGCTCCAGCTGGAAAACCTCCCCAGCCTTACCGGCTCCTTTACTTTGACGGATACAGACGGGGCCCCACATATCTTTACCTGGCTGACCCCGGAGGAGGTGCGGGCCGCCGCCATCTATCCGCTGGTCCTTAAGGAAAGCTTCCCTCAATTGCCGGAGCGTTTTACCTTGATTACCGATACCAGGGACCGGATTGCCGCGCCGGACATGTTTACATAATTTTCCCAATTTGCCGCTTATTGCCCGCTGCCCATTGACTTTTCAGCCAGGATGTATTATCATAGCAGTTAGTACCCATACTATCAGATGAACAAAACCTGGCCTTTGGGGCCGTTTTTAGGAAGTGTAAATATGGATAAATATGTGATTCACGGCGGCAAGCGCCTTTGCGGAGAGGTGGTTATCAGCGGGGCCAAAAATGCTGCCGTAGCCATTTTGCCCGCTACCATTCTTTCCGATTCCCCTTGCCGGATTGAGAATCTTCCCGATATTTCCGACGTGAAGAACGCCGCCGCCATTCTGCGGGAAATGGGGGCCCATGTGGTTTTTCCGGACCGCCATACCTTGGAGATCGACCCCAGGCCCATCGACACGCATGTGGTTTGCTCTGAGGTGGCCCGGCATATGCGGGGCTCCTATTACTTTATCGGCGCGCTGCTGGGCCGCTGCCGCCGCGCTCTGGTCCCGCTGCCGGGGGGCTGCGATTTTGGCGTGCGCCCCATTGACCAGCATCTCAAAGGGTTTGAAGCCCTGGGCTGCCAGCACAGCTTGGATAACGGGGCCATGATCTCCGTATCCGCCCCAAACGACCTATACGGGGCTCATATTTATTTGGACGTGGTATCTGTAGGCGCTACCATGAATATCATCCTCACCGCCGTAAAGGCCCGGGGCGTCACTGTCATTGAGAACGCCGCCCGAGAGCCGCATGTAGTGGATTTGGCCAACTTTTTAAACACCATGGGCGCGGATATCCGGGGCGCGGGTACGGACACCATTAAGATCCACGGGGTGCAGCAGCTTCGGGGGGGAACCTATACCATTATCCCCGATCAGATTGAAGCCGGCACCTACATGATGATGGCCGCGGCCACCCGAGGCGACGTCACTGTCAAGAGCGTTACCCCCAAGCACCTGGAATCCATCTCCGCAAAGCTGGTGGAAATGGGGGTCAATGTGGAAGAAGGGGACGACACGGTGCGGGTCACCTGCGACCGGCAGCTGCGCAAGTGCAATGTGAAAACCCAGCCGCACCCTGGCTTCCCCACGGATATGCAGCCTCAAATCACCACGCTGCTCTCCACCGCCGGAGGAATCAGCATGGTTACGGAGAATATTTTTAGCGGCGGGCGCTTCAAATATGTGGACGAGCTGCGCAAGATGGGGGCGCAGATCACCGTAGAGGGCAGTCTGGCTGTGGTGGAGGGCGTGACTCAGTTAAAGGGCGCCCCCGTGCGCGCCCTGGACCTGCGGGCCGGCGTCGCCATGATTCTGGCCGGGCTTATGGCCAACGGCGTCAGCCAAGTAGAGAATATCCAGTTCATTGAGCGCGGCTATGAAAACATCGTGGAGAAGCTGGCCGGTCTGGGCGCGGATATCTTCTACCAGCCCGAACCCCAACACGCCCTATACCACATCAGCTAAAAATCCAAACGCATCCCTCTGCCCGCCCACTGCCGGTACAAACCCGGCAAAAAAGTTTCGTCAACCTTTGTAAAGGTTGTGGGACAGCGTCCCGCGACCTTAAAAACCCCCGCCAACCTGCGGGGATTTATTTTGGAGGCATTTCTATGGCAAGGCTCTGTCCGCTGTTTTCCGGGAGCTCGGGAAACTGCTATTATATTGGTTCCCGAAGCGAGGGGGTCCTGATTGACGCGGGCGCTTCCTGCCGCCGGATAGAGGGCGTGCTGCGCCTGTGCGGCATTGACCCTCACGCTGTGCAGGCCATTTTGGTGACCCATGAGCATAGCGACCATGTAAGCGGTATTCGGGTTTTGGCGAAAAAGTATGACCTGCCCGTCTACGCCACCCCCGGCACCCTGGACGCCATTGCCCCTCAGGTGGGGGACGCGGAGCTCATCGACATTTCCACCGGCGCGGAGCTGGCCGGAATGACTGTGCGGCCCTTCCCCACCTCTCACGACTGCGCTCAGCCGGTGGGATATCAAATTGACACGGCAGACCAACGGAAATTCTGTCTGGCCACGGACCTGGGCTATCTCTCCCAGACGGTAAAGGAGCACCTGCTTGGCTGCGATATGGTGGTGCTGGAATCCAACCACGATCTGGACATGCTGCGAAACGGGCCTTACGCCCCCCCTTTAAAGCGGCGGATTCTCTCCAGCCACGGCCATCTGTCCAACGCGGCCTGCGCGGGGGTCTTGCCTGGATTGGCGCAGTCCGGGGTCCGGCGGTTTCTGCTGGCCCATCTCAGCGACACCAACAACACCCCTCAGCTGGCTGCCAGCGCCAGCGTTTCTACCCTTACCCAGGCCGGTTATGTCCGGGATGTGGATTACTGGCTGGACACGGCCCCGGTAGAAAACGCCCAAGGAAGGGTCATTATATTTTAATACATATTTTTGCAGGAGGCTGCGATGCTCTCTGTACGCATAGTCTGCGTAGGCAAACTAAAAGAATCCTACTGGCGGGCTGCTGTGGCCGAGTATGAGAAGCGGCTGGGCGCCCTGTGCAAGCTCCAGATTATAGAGCTGCCCGAGGCCCGGCTGCCCTCGTCCCCCAGCGGCGGGGAAATCAGCGCCGCCCTGGAAAAGGAGGCCGCGCTGATCCTGCCCAAACTCACCGGAACCGTTTTCCCCCTGTGCATAGAAGGCCGCCCAGGGGATTCTCCCGCCTTGGCCCGCCTATTGGAACAGGCCATGCGCTCTCCTGGGGCCGTGAGCTTTGCTATTGGCAGCTCCTATGGACTGTCCCCTCAAGTGAAAGCCGCCGGAGCGCCCTTTTCCATGTCGCCCATGACTTTCCCCCACCAGCTGGCCCGGGTCATGCTCTGCGAGCAGCTTTACCGGGGACTGCAAATTTTGCGGGGCGCTCCCTATCACAAATAAAAACCACGGCCTAGCCCGCCGTGGTTTTTCCATACACTCCAAAGTCCATTGCTCCCCCGCCAAGCCAGCGAGCCGGAGGAGGAATGATTGGCACAAAAATTCCGCTCACCGCTAAAAAGAGCGGCAGGTATTTGATGCAAAAACCCGCAAGGTCTTACCCTACCGCTTCTTCCCCACAATGGGCTTCTCTTCGCCGCGAATTAAACGGCCAATATTGCTTTTGTGCTTATAAATCACTAATCCCCCTATAAAAAAGGACTGCACCACCGCAAAAGCCAGGTAAACCGTGCTGAAATTGCCCATGAAGCCGAAAATCAGCACCGAGATAAAGGTGTATACTGGGTACGCCGCCGCGCAGACCACGGACGCCAGGGAGATAATTTTTTTCCAGAGGAACATCAGCCCAAAGGTGGCGATAATCAAAAGGAAAACCCGCCAATCCGTTAGGGCGATCATGGCGGCGGCGGTCACAATGCCTTTTCCTCCCCGGAACCCGTAATATACCGGGAAAAGATGCCCCAGCACGCAGGCCACTCCAGCCAGATACCGGGCTACCCGCAGGATCTCGCCTGTGGGGGACACGTCCAAGGCGGCCAGGTAGATTCCGTGCAAAATCAACTGGCTCAACAGTATAGCGGCCACGCATTTTAAGAAGTCGCCTGTAAAAGTCAGCACGGCGGGCAGCTTGCCTACGCTGCGCAGAACATTGGTCATACCCGCGTTGCCGCTTCCCTCGTCGCGAATATCCTTGCGCTGATAGACCCGCGTCAATATGATGGCCCAGTTGACGCTTCCCAGAAGATAACCGGCTATCATAGAGAAAACCAGGGAAATACATAGCGTTGTGTTTGGTGACATGGTACCGCCTCCTTAACTCTTTTCATCCTTCTTGTCCCGGATCATTAGCCGCACAGGCGTACACTCCAAGCCAAAGGTCTCCCGAATCCGGTTAACGATATACCGCTGATAGGAATAGTGAAACAGCTCATGGTCGTTGACAAAGCACACAAAAGTGGGGGGCTTTGTGCTGGCCTGGGTCATATAGTAGATTTTCAGGCGGCGGCCCTTGTCCGTAGGCGGCTGCACCCGGGCCGTGGCCTGGGCCAGCACGTCGTTGAGGGCCCCGGTGGTCACCCGCATGGCGTTGCTCATGGCCGCCAGCTTGATGAGCTCGAACATCCTGTCTAAACGCTGGCCGGTTTTGGCGGAGATGAAAATAATCGGCGCGTAGCTCATAAAGGAGAA
>CANONE010000104.1 GCA_947567585.1 uncultured Clostridia bacterium
GCTGCGGGAGCCGCCGGGGCGGCCGGCGCCGCAGGGGGCGCGGGGGGCGCTGGCTTTGCGGGGCTGTTGTGCAGGTGAATGGTGGGCCCGCCCTCCCCTTGGCTCAGGCTGATAGAAAGGCTTCCATCCTTCTCCATCTGCATATCCACGCCTTCTCCCAGGCTGATCCCAATGTTTGGGTTCTCAAGGCCGCTTAGGTCCGGCGCGGGGTCTTCGGGGTGGAGGGTAAGGCTGACCGGGCTCTGGGCCGGGGCCTCTTTTTCGCCGTCCTCCAAAGCCTCCAACAGCTGGCTGGCCTGTTCTTCCGAAATTTTTCCCTGTTCCAGCATTTCCAAAATCGCGCGCTTGCTTTCGTTCATCATCATTTCCCGCCTTTCCTGGTATGTTTCCGGCTTTTATTGTGGATCATATCTTCCCAGCGCTCTTCGGCCGCCAGCCGCAGGGCGACCTCTCTGTTGATATCCATGTAGCGGACCATCTCGGGCAGATCAGCTCTCCTCTTCATTGCTTTTTCCCGCCTTTCAATTGATTTAGAGCCTCAATAGCGGCGTTTACATCCAGCTCGCCCGAAGACAGCCGGGAGAGGATCTCCGAGCGGTCCTCTTCCTTGCGGACCTCCTTCAGCCGCGGGTCCTCGTCCAGCCGCAGGGCAGTGACGGCGGCTTCCAGCATGTTTTTTACCGTGGGATAGCTGACCCCCAGCGCCTTCTCCACCTCTTTGATGGACCCTCTGCATTGCAGGAAAACCTCCACAAACTTCAGGTGCTTCTCTTCCAGCATGCAGAACCGGCAAGGGGCAAAGCTGCCCTTGAGCTCAGCGCCGCACTGTACGCATTTCAGCCCCGTGACGCGCATGGCGCTTCCGCAAACCGGGCATTGCGCTGGTGCCCTATAGTTTCTATCTGACATTTTGCCCATCTCCTTTATGCTAAGTTCTTCCTGATGTTTGTATTATACACTTGCCGATTAAGAAAGTCAAGCTTATTTTTAATTTTTTTAAGAAATAGATTCAATTTATTTAATCGCCCCCTAAAATAAAATAATAAAAGGTTTGTTCCGCCCCGCAGGCCCCCGGAGGCCAAGCACACATTCTTGTCCCCGGGAGTAGAATGGAGCGGAAGATTTTTTATGGCAGTGATTATTCCCCGGCCTTTTCGGTCAAAATAATACCGAAGCGTACAGAGACTTAATCGTAAAGGAGAGGAAACCCAAGTGGCACAAAACGTCCATGTACACAGAGGAGATATCTATTATGCCGACCTCAGCCCCGTGGTGGGCTCTGAGCAGGGCGGCGTTCGCCCAGTGCTGATTATTCAAAACGACGTGGGCAACAAGTTCAGCCCCACTGTCATTGCGGCGGCTATTACCAGCCAGCGGGATAAAGCCAACCTGCCCACCCACATTGAGGTGGACGCCCAGGGCAGCGGGCTTATTAAGGACTCCGTGGTGCTTTTAGAGCAGGTCCGCACATTGGATAAGCACCGCCTGCGGGAAAAAATGGGCAAGCTCGACCAGAATTCCATGGACCGGGTCAACCAGGCCCTGTCCATCAGCTTCGGTCTGGGCCCTACATAATTAGGGTTCAGACAGCAGCCATTCCTTGGCCCGCGCCAAAAGCGCGGGCTTTTCGTTTGCCAGCTCCCCTGCCAGCACGGCTTCCAATAAACTGTCCAGGGCCTGGCCAAGCTTCCGGCTGGGGGCAAAGCCCAGAGCCAGCAGGTCTTTCCCGTCCAGGGCCAGGTCCTTTCTGGATAGGCATTCCCTCCGGCCCAAAATGGCCCGGGCCGCTTCTTCGGCTTGGCTGATAAGCGGCAGGCGCTCTGGCGCTAAACCGGGGGCCTGAGCCAGCACATCCGCGCGGATGAGGGCCAGCAGCTGGAACAGCCCGCTTTCCTCCAAAACAGCCAGCAGTTTTTTCAGACGCTTTTCACACATTGGCAGGCGTTCCCCGTGGAGCTGGATGAGCTGGACGATGGCGCTGGATTCCTGCTTAGAAAAGTGAAGGCGGGATAAAATCTCCCCGGCCAATTGGGCGCTGCGCTGGACATGCCCGTAAAAATGCGCCCGGCCGTGGGAATCGAAACTCTTGCAAGCGGGTTTTCCACAATCATGAAGCAGCGCCGCCCAACGGAGAACAGGTTCACGCGGGGAGGCTTCCAGCGCGTGGAGGCTGTGTCCCCAGCAATCGTAGCAGTGGTAGAGAGTTTCCTGGGGGCAGCGGTAGAGGGGCTCCAGCTCCGGCAGCACGGCGAAAAAGACAGAGGGGTTCTTTTCCATAACGGCCCGGACGGACTGCCCCGGCAGCAGCTTGCTCAGCTCTTCCCGGATTCTCTCCGAAGACACCGCGGCCAGCAGATTCCGGCAGGCATACGCGGCGCTTCGTGTGCCGGGGTGGAGGGAAAAGCCCAATGTGGCGGCAAAGCGGAGGCAGCGGAGGATGCGCAGGGCGTCCTCGTTAAAGCGGCGGACAGGGTCGCCTACACAGCGGAGCACACAGGCGCGCAGGTCCTCTTCTCCGTCAAACGGATCGCAAAGCCCCCGGGCGGGATGGTAAGCCATGGCGTTGACAGTAAAATCCCGGCGGGCCAAATCCTCTTCTATTCGCTGGGAAAAAGCGACGCTCTCCGGCCTGCGGTGGCGGAGATAGGGCCCGTCCCGGCGGAATGTGGTGACCTCTACCACCTGGTTCTCCAGCACTAAGCCAATGGTTCCGTGCCTGCGTCCGGTTTCCACAGCGGACAGCCCGGGAAAGCAGGCCAGAACCTCCTCCGGCAAGGCGCTGGAAGCAATGTCCCAGTCCGCCGGGGCCGCCCCCCGCAGGCTGTCCCGCACGCATCCGCCCACGCACCAAGTCTCATAGCCCCGCTCTTCCAGTCGGCTCATCACAGAAAGAACACTTTCAGGAATGGAAATATACACAGACGCTCCCCCCATTCATTTATCCCATTATAATGATAGCGGCCGTTCCCGTCAATGCCCGCCCAGCAAACCTGGCGGGTGTAGGGCGAAGCCCTACGGCTTCATAAGACGCTCTCGCATGGCTTGACAGGAACCGGTAAAGATGCTACTATATGTCTACATTCATCTATAATTAGGAGTGGTGATTTTTGGATTTACTGGAACAGTGGAGAAAGTATGCGGAAGACCAGGTCCAGGCAAAGGGCGCCAAGTTCTGGCGGGAATATTTTAAGCAGGAGACAGAGTTTTATAAGCAGGTCCTTACCGGGAACAACGCCGCTGGGACGGTGGCCGCCTGCGCTCAGCGCTTTGGGGTGGAGCCTGTGATTATGGTGGGCTTTCTGGACGGCATTAACGACAGCCTAAAGACGCCCAACACCCTGGAGGAGCTGGAAGCGGACACCCAGGTGAATTTGGACTATGACCAGGAGCTTCTCTATAAAAACATGGTGGACGCCAAGGCGGACTGGCTCTATAACCTGCCGGAGTGGGAGCCCCTGATTTCGGAGGAACGCCGCAAGGAGCTCTATAAAGAGCAGAAATCCTCTAAAACTGTGGTAAAAGGGGAAAAGATTGGCCGTAACGACCCCTGCCCCTGCGGCAGCGGCAAAAAATATAAAAAATGCTGCGGCCGGGACCTATAGCCAAGATGGAAAAGCGCCAGCGCGTGAAAGCTGGCGCTTTCTTATATAAAACCTCGCAATTCCCACCTTCCCCCGCTACGGTTAGAATAATATCCGCATGAAAGATTTTGCCGCCCCATGGGGCCGGCGCGGCGGCGGGGACCAAAGCCCTCAAGGTCTTAAAACCCGGGAAATGTTAACAGAATGAAAAATAATGCCGGTGTGGTTGCACTTTTGGTGAGAATCGTGTACAATAGTCTTTATAATATAGATGGAGAGGGAATGGCTTTTGGCTATGATTGATTTTACCGGCGTTAAATGTCCTGTCTGCGGGGTGGCCTTTCGGGAGGATGACGATATCGTAGTTTGCCCGCAATGCGGCGCGCCCTATCACCGGGCGTGCTACCAGAAGGAGGGGCAGTGCGTCTTTCCGGACCTCCACGCCAGCGGTAAGGACTGGGCCCCGCCGGCCCCCCCGAAGCCGCCGGCGTCGGCGGAGATCAAGGACCGGGAATGTCCGGCCTGCGGCCATCTCAACGGGCACAGCGCCCTTTTCTGCAACAATTGCGGAGCCTCTCTTCTGTCCCCTGGCCAAGTCCGGCCCGGACAAGTAGGCGGCGCGCCGCCCAACCCCTATGGAGCCGCGCGGGGGGCGGGAGCCAGCCCATATCCGGGGCAGCAGCGGCCCTATCCTGGCACGGCCTTTGTCTTTGATCCCATGGGCGGGGTTAGCCCGGCGGACGTACTGGATGAAGGGGTCAGCTATGGGGACGCGTCCAAGCTGGTGAAGCAGAACACCGCTTATTACATGCCCGTGTTCCGGTATATGAAGCAGACTGGCCGGAACAAGTTCAGCTTTTCGGCGTTTCTTTTTTCCGGGGCGTGGATGCTCTACCGCAAGCAGTACAAATATGGGGCCATCGTAACGGCCCTTATGCTGGTTATTTATCTTCTATACCTGGCGGCTTCTGTATTTGTGGCCAGCCCAACGCTGATTTACCTGATGGAGCAGGCGGGGATGGACCTTACCAAAGGCTTTTCGCCTACCAGCGAGCAGATGATTATTATCTCCCAGCTGATGACAGAGGATCCTTCCCTTTACCTGAAAATTTGCCTGCCAATGCTGTGCCTGCTTTTACTGCTGGCTCTTATGATCTTTGTAGGGGTGCGGGGCAACAAAATGTATATGAACCACTGCGTCCGCATGGTACGCCAAGTGAAGGCGGCGAACCTTTCCGACGAACCCAATATGACCTTGGACGCCAAAGGCGGCGTGAACACCTCTATTGCCATTTGTATGTTCGTCTGCTATTTTTTACTGGTGAATGTAGTGCCCCTTTTGCTGTAAAGCGTTCCGGGGCGGAGAAAAGGGCAGCCGTCCGGCGGTTGCGCCAGCAACAGCCAGGGGCCGCAGGCCCGCCCTGGGGCCCGTCGGGGCGTGGACGGCGTATGGTTCCCACAAAGCCTCCGCCGCGTCAGGATGCTGTCGTTCCCCGCTCCACAAAAACGCGAGGACGGAAGTCTTTGGAGATTGTTAAGAGCCTTTCTTCAGAAAGGTTCTTAACCCGCCGGAGGCACAGCCCGCCCACCAAAGGAGGATCCCAAAATGAAAAAGATAAGAAAAGCAGTGATTCCGGCGGCGGGTCTGGGAACCCGGGTGCTGCCCGCCACAAAAGCGATGCCCAAAGAAATGCTGCCCATTGTGGATAAGCCGGCCATCCAATATATTGTGGAGGAAGCGGCGGCCTCGGGAATAGAGGAGATTCTCATTATTACAAACCGGGGCAAAGGGCTTTTAGAGGACCACTTCGACCGGGCCCCGGAGCTGGAAGAGCGCTTGGCCAGGGATCCTGGAAAGTCGGCGGTGCTGGAGGAAATTATAAGCCTGTCCAGGCTTGCGAATATTTGGTATGTCCGGCAAAAGGAGACCCTGGGCCTGGGCCATGCTGTGAACTGCGCTAGGCAGTTTATTGGGGACGAGCCCTTTGCCGTGCTTTATGGCGACGACGTAATCATTGGAAAGGACCCTGCCTGCGGCCAGCTGATGCGGGCCTATGAGGAATATGGCCTGGGCGTGGTAGGCGTAAAGGAGGTCTCCCAGGAGGCGATTCGGAAATACTCGTCGCTAAAGGTGGAGCCCCTGGAGGGAAATTGCTACCGGTGTACGGATATGGTAGAAAAGCCCCGGCCGGGAGAGGAGTTTTCCCTGTTCTCTATTCTGGGGCGCTGTGTGCTGCCCCCGGAAATTTTTGATATTCTGGACCGTACGTCTCCCGGCGCGGGCGGGGAGATTCAACTGACCGACGCCATGAAGGAATTGGCCAGAACTCAGAGCGTAGTCGCCGTGGACTTTACCGGCAAGCGCTATGATATGGGAAATAAGCTGGGCGTGATGCAGGCGGGGGTAGAGGTAGCCCTGGAGCACCCGGAGATTGGCAAAGCCTTTCGGGCGTACTTAAAGGAGTTGGCAAAGACCCTATGAAGCGCCTGGTGATTGTAAACGGAACCATGGGCGCGGGGAAAAGCGCTGTCTGCCGGGAGCTGAAAAAGCTCCTGGCTCCTTGCGCCTTTCTGGACGGAGACTGGTGCTGGGACATGGAACCCTTTATAGTGAATGCGGTTACAAAGGAAATGGCGTTAAAGAACATCTCTTATCTGCTGGACAGCTTCCTTTGCTGCCCGGTCTATGAAACCGTGCTTTTTTGTTGGGTGCTGCACCAGCGGGAGGTATGGGAGGACATCCTGTCCCGCCTAACCTTAGAGGATGTGGAAACACGCGTCTTCACACTGATGCTGGCTCCCTCCAGCCTCCGGACCCACATTGAAAAGGATATGGCCGCTGGTTTACGAACCCCGGATGTACTGGAGCGGGCCCTCAGCCGCCTCTCTCTTTACGAGTCCATGAACACCGAAAAAGTGTGGGTAGACAAGATCACCCCCCAAGAAGCGGCCGCCCAAATCGCCCAAAGCCTCTTTGTATAGCGCTCCCCAGCCCTCGGTTCGGAACAAAACAACTCCGGTATAAAGAGTTTGCGGGCTGCAGGGCGGAGCCTTGCGGTCTTAAAAGCCCATAAGACAACAAAAGGCACGCCGCACAAAACGGCGCGCCTGATTTTCTGGTGTGTCGGGATTATTTGCCCGCGTTGAGCTCATCCAGCTTTTGCTTGCTGCTGATGATTTTGCTCAGCTCGTCCATGAAGCTGTTGACATCCTTAAACTGCCGGTAAACAGAAGCAAAACGCACGTAGGCCACTTCATCCACAGCCTTGAGCTTTTCCATAGCATAGGTTCCGATGCGCTGGGAGGAGACCTCCTTATCCAGGGAGTTCTGTAAAAGAGCCTCAATCTCATTGACAATGTGCTCAAGCGTATCCATGGAAACCGGGCGCTTTTCACAGGCTCTCAGCAGGCCGTTAAGCAGCTTCTGCCGGTCGAAAGCTTCCCGGGAGCGGTCTTTTTTAATGACCACAATAGGCACGTTTTCTATGACCTCATAGGTAGTGAATCTTTTCCCGCATTTTAGGCACTCCCGGCGGCGGCGGATGCGCTCGCCCTCGTCGGTGGGGCGGGAATCCACCACTTTGCTTTCTGTGTAACCGCAGTAGGGGCACTTCAATTTACAACATCTCCCTCAAAATCGTGATATCCCTTTTATTATACACGAACTGCCCCTTAAAAGCAAGAACTTTTCTAAATAGTCCCTGCTCCAGGCAACCGCCGCGTACCAGCCCTCCGGAATCCAAAACGGGCCGGGATATTCACGATTGCCAGCAGGAGAGTTTCCCATTCATGGAGGCGGGTATAATGCAGGAAAAGACCTATGCAACGCCATTGGGCGCGATTCACTATTGGGTCCACATCATAGATATGAAAACTGTCACGTTGGTTTTTCTGCCGGGACTGACAGCGGATCACAGACTGTTTGATAAGCAAATTGCGTACTTTAAAAATAAATATAATGTCCTTGTGTGGGACGCCCCCGCTCACGGGGCCTCCTGGCCGTTCCAATTTGACTTTGACCTGTTTGATAAGGCGAAATGGCTGAACGGAATTTTGGAACGGGAAGGAATAGAAAGACCTGTTATTGTAGGGCAGTCCATGGGCGGCTATGTTGGACAGGCGTACGCGGAATTATATCCGGATAAATTAAAAGGCTTTGTCTCTATTGATTCGGCCCCATTGCAAAGGAAGTAT
>CANONE010000105.1 GCA_947567585.1 uncultured Clostridia bacterium
ACCCCGGACACCCTGATTAAAAGTCAGGTGCTCTGCCAACTGAGCTAATGAGTCAAGAAGACAAACGCCGCTTTCACAGCTTTCATATTATAGCAAGTCTTTTCTAAACTGTCAACTGGTATTTTGCCGGTTTGGAGCTTTTTTTGGTTGCGTCTTGCCATTCTCGCTGCTTCTTCGTTGTTTCTCCAAATTCTGTGCTTGTAAATCTCCGAAAAATTCGTTATAATGTAATAGCGCGGGAACGATTCCAGCGCTCTTTCAACAGATCTCTTGGGGGTCCGGCTGGGTTCCCTTTTATTTTGAAGGAGGTTGTTTTATGCCGAAAATCACCATTGACGAGGCCGTCTGCAAGGGCTGCGGGCTTTGCGCCAACGCCTGCCCTCTGCATATCATCGCTCTGGACGGCGGCCGGCTAAACGCGAAGGGCTACCATCCCGCCCGTCTAGCCCATCCTGAAAAATGCGTAGGCTGTTCTTCCTGCGCGACCATGTGCCCCGACACCGCCATCACCGTAGAAAAATAAAGGAGCCCCTGATGAGGCCCTGTTTCCCATGGGAGCCCTTCATCAGAAGCTCCAAAACCTACTCACGAAAGGAAGCAAATAACCATGAAAGTTTTGATGAAGGGCAACGAGGCCCTTGCCGAGGCCGCCATCCGGGCGGGGTGCAAGCACTTTTTCGGCTATCCCATCACTCCCCAGACCGAGCTTGCGGCCTATATGTCCAAACGTATGCCAAAAATAGGCGGTACATATTTGCAGGCCGAGTCAGAGGTGGCGGCCGTCAACATGGTGCTGGGGGCTGCGGCCGCGGGAGTGCGGGCCATGACTTCCTCCTCCTCGCCGGGGATCAGCCTCAAGTCCGAGGGCATCTCCTATATGGCTGGGTCCGACCTTCCGGCCCTGATTATCAACGTGCAGCGGGGCGGCCCGGGCTTAGGCGGCATTCAGCCCTCCCAGGCGGACTACTGGCAGGCCACCAAGGCCACCGGCCACGGGGATTTCCAGATTCTGGTATTTGCCCCTTCCACGGTCCAGGAGATGGTGGATTTAGTGGGAACGGCCTTTGACACGGCGGACCGCTGGCGGATGCCCGCCATGATTTTAGCGGACGGAATGCTGGGCCAGATGATGGAGCCGGTCGCTCTGCCAGAGGAGGACGGCCAGACGCTGCCGGAGAAGGACTGGTGCGCGGACGGCCACCGGGACAAGCGGGAGCATCACGTTATCAACTCCCTGTACCTCACCCCCGACAAGCTGGAGAACCTGGTGGTAGAGCGTTACCAGCGCTACCGGCAGGTACAGGCCCAGGAGCAGCGGGCGGAGGAATATCTGTGTGAAGACGCCCAGACTGTGGTGGTAGCCTACGGGGCCTCGGCCCGGGTGGCCAAGTCCGCGGTGAACAGAGCCCGCGAGGCAGGGCGGAAGGTGGGGCTGATCCGCCCCATCACCCTGTGGCCTTTCCCGAAAAGCGCCCTGCAAAAGGCCGCGGGCCATGCCAAAAACTTTTTGGTGGTAGAAATGAGTATGGGCCAGATGGTGGACGACGTAAAGCTCAGCATAGACTGCCAGGTCCCGGTCCACTTCTTCGGCCGCACCGGCGGCATGATCCCCACCCCGGCCCAGGTACTGGGGGAAATTGAGAAGCTGGTATGACCTACGTGAAAAAGCTCCGGCTGGACATAGGCCCCTCCACCCTGGACGGCGTGCGCTTCGGGACGGGTCCGGACATTCTGGTGATGCTTCCGGGGCTAAGCCTCAAGGGCGTGTGGGAGGCCGCGCTTCCCCTGGCTTGGATGTACCGGGTATTTACCAGGGACTACACGGTGTATGTCTTTGACCGGCGGGCCTGTGTTCCAGAGGGATGCACCGTCCGGGACTTGGCGGAGGACATTGCCCAGGCAATGGAGCGGCTGGGCCTCTTTGGGGCGGATGTGCTGGGGGTGTCTCAGGGAGGGATGGTGGCCCAGGAGCTGGCGGTCCGCCGCCCCGGCCTGGTCCGCAAGCTGGTGCTGGCGGTTACGGCCTCCCGGCCCAATGAGACCATGAAGCGGACTCTGGAGCGCTGGACGGAGCTGGCCCGGCGGGAGGACTGGCCAGCCCTGACTGTCGACATGATGGAGCGGATGTACTCCGCCCCTTATGTGAAAAAATACCGCTGGCTGTTCCCCCTGCTTTCCAAAATGGGGAAGCCCAAGGACAGCGGCCGGTTTATTGCTTTGGCCCAGGTCTGTCTGACCTGCGGCAGTTACCCGGAGCTTCACAAAATTTCCTGTCCTGTCTTGGTACTGGGCGGGGAACAGGATCAAGTGCTTACGGGCCGGGCCTCGGCGGAGATTGCCGAAAGGCTGGGCTGCGAAGCGTATCTCTATCCGGGGCTGGGCCATGCCGCCTATGACGAAGCCCCTGACTTTAACCAGCGGGTTCTGGCTTTTCTGCGCCGGACCGCGTCTGCCTGCTAAACGTGCTGCGATAGGAAAGGAAGTGCTCTTATATGCCAATTGTATTTCAGAAGCCCCACGCCCTTACCGACGCCCCCCTGCACTACTGCCCGGGCTGCACCCATGGCATCGTACATAGATTGGTGGCCCAGGCCATGGATGAGCTGGGGATAGAGGGCCGCACGGTGGGAGTCGCCTCTGTGGGCTGCTCCGTTATGTGCTACGACTATTTTGCCTGCGACATGGTGCAGGCCCCCCACGGCCGGGCCCAGGCGGTAGCCACGGGCCTGAAGCGGGCCCGGCCCCAGAATGTCATCTTCACCTACCAGGGCGACGGCGACCTGGCCGCCATCGGCACGGCGGAAACCGTCCACGCCGCCACCCGGGGGGAGAATATCACCGTTATCTTTATCAACAACGCCATCTACGGCATGACCGGCGGCCAGATGGCCCCCACCTCCCTGCCCGGGCAGGTGACCCAGACCACCCCCTACGGCCGGGACACGGACGCCGCCGGCTACCCTGTGAAGGTTTGCGAGCTGCTTTCTACTTTAGACGGCGTGGCCTTTGCCCAGCGGGTGGCGGTAAACAATGTGAAAAACGTAAACGCCGCCCGGAAGGCCATCAAGAAAGCTTTCCAGAACCAACTGGACGGCAAGGGCTACTCCATTGTGGAGGTGCTCTCCACCTGCCCCACCAACTGGGGGCTCTCTCCCGTAGAGGCCCTGGCTTGGCTGGAGCAGAATATGATGCCCTACTATCCCCTGGGGGTCTTTAAGGACGTGCCCGAAGGGGTCAAAAGGGGAAATGGGAAAGGGGGCGCGGCGGTATGAAGGACCTGAACATAGTCTTTGCCGGGTTCGGCGGACAGGGCGTTCTCTTTGCCGGAAAGGTAGCGGCTTACGCGGGCCTGCTGGCTGGGAAGGAGATCTCCTGGCTGCCCTCCTATGGTCCGGAGATGCGGGGCGGCACCGCCAACTGCAGCGTGTGTGTGTCCGACAGCCCCATTGGCTCGCCGCTGGTCACCAACCCCAATGTGCTGGTAGCCATGAACCTCCCGTCTTTGGACCGGTTTATCGACGCGGTAGAGCCTGGCGGCACAGTGATTCTGGACAGCTCCCTTATCGCCAAAAAGGTGGAGCGAAACGACATCAGCGTTTACTATGTCCCCTCCTCTTCCCTGGCGGAGGAAAACGGCCTGGGGGGGCTTTCCAACATGATTCTCACCGGCAAGCTCTTCGGGGAGGTCTGCATGAACCCCGAGAGCCCCTATAGCTTCTGCACCCAAGAGATCTTGGCGCAGGCTGTGGAAAAGTGCGTCCCCGCCCGCAAGGCCAATATGCTGGAGCAGAACCACAAGGCAATAGCCTTAGGCGGGGAGGCTTAAATGGAAAAGAAGAAGCTGGCGGCTTTCCGTATGCGGCGGCAGCACCTGGGGAATCCCGCCAATGAAGAAGAGTATCTCGCCCTTTACCGGGACCTGCAGCCCGGCCGGAACGCATACTGGAACGGCTTCGGCCAGCCCCCCATCCTGAGCTTTCGGGCCGCCTTTGACGACCTGGCCTTTAACAGGCAGCGGCAGCTGGAGCGAAAGCTGGTAAAGGGCCGCTTTGCCGGCGGCAATCTGGGGTGGATCGCCCCGGAGGACATGGCCCTTTACGCCGCCCTATACCGCAAGCCTCTGGCTTCGCCCAATGCCCGGCAGTTCCAGCTTTTAGAGCTCATTGAGCGCAGCGGGCCTTTGACCATCCAGGAGATGAAGGAGGAGACCGGGATGCTGGTCAAGGAGATCACCCCGGCCCTGCACCGGCTGCAGGAAGCGTTTCTCATCTACGAGGACCAATACGACGGGGAATGGGACCGGGGCTGATGCCGCTTTGACGAGATGTTCCCGGACATAGACCTGGCGGCGCTCAACCGGATGGACGCTCTGCAAACCGTGCTGATGGGCTTTGCCTACCGCTTTGTATGGTTCGACAGGGGAATGGCCAAGGCTTTTTACAGCCTGCCGGAAAAGGACCTGAAAGCGGCCCTGGCCCAGCTGGAAGCCCAGGGCGCGCTGCTGGCCTTAGAAGGCGGCTATATCCGCCCGGAGGACCAGGAGGCCCTGGAAAATTATCCGGAGGAGCCGCCCCAGGGGGGTTATGCATTCCACCGCAACGACCCGCTTTTTAAGGTATCGGAGGCCGCTCTCAAGGCATGGGCCGCAACGCTGACAGAAGGGCTCCCCTACGACTGCCAGCCATTGCAATTTTTGTTGATTGACGGGGAGTTTCGCGGCGTAGTCGTGGGCCACTTTCGCAACGGCCCCCACGACCTCAACGATGTGCGCTGCGATCTTCCCGACCCCGAAGCCCGCCGGGAGGAAATCCTGGAAGCCGTTCGCGCCGTCAACTTTGGCAAGAGCCCGGCAAGGTTTATGGGGATGCCCCAAGGCCGCGGCCCCGATGCGGCGGCTCCCTGTTAAGTTAAGAACCTGTACCGATAGGATATTGCGCATATCTTTCCGGAAAACTTTGCGGGTATGGACAGCCTCCGCGCCCTGAAAAGCCAAGGGTGGACCCATGGTCCATCCTTTTTTATCAGCATTCTTCAATTCGCAGCAGGCGGTTGTATTTGGCGACGCGCTCTGTGCGGCAGGGAGCGCCGGTTTTGATTTGGCCGGCGTTTACCGCTACGGCCAGGTCGGCGATGAAGGTGTCCTCCGTCTCCCCGGAACGGTGGGAAATGATGGTGTTGTACCCGGAGCGGCGGGCCAGGTCAATGGCCTGTAGGGTTTCCGTCAGGGTGCCGATCTGGTTCGGCTTAATGAGAATCGCGTTGGCCGCGCCCTGGTCAATGCCCTGCTGGAGACGCTCCATATTGGTGACGAATAGGTCGTCGCCTACCAACTGCACCCTGTGGCCGATACGGGACGTCAGCTGGGACCAGCCTTTAAAATCCTCCTCTCCCAAGGGGTCCTCGATGGATATGATGGGGTACTTGCCAATGAGCCCTTCCCAGTATTCCATCAGGTCCTCCGGGTCCAGATTCTTGCCCCGCTTGGGCAGGTGGTAGCCTCCCTCCACGGCCCACTCGCTGCCGGCGGCGTCCAGGGCCAGCTGTACCCTGCCGCTGTAGCCCGCCTTTTCAATGGCCGCCAAAATTTCCTCAATGGCCTCTTCATCGCTGGCCAGATCCGGGGCAAAACCGCCTTCGTCCCCTACGCCGGTGGAAAGCCCCTTGGCCTTTAACTGGCTGCCCAGGGTGTGGTAGATCTCGCTGCACCAGCGCAGGCCCTCCTTAAAGGTCTCCGCGCCGGTGGGCACGATCATAAACTCCTGGATGTCGATGTTGTTGCTGGCATGGGCCCCGCCGTTGAGAATATTCATCATGGGTACCGGCAGCTTATAGGCGGCGGCTCCGCCCAAAAAGCGGTAGAGGGGCATCCGGTAATGGGCGGCAATGGCCCGGGCGCTGGCCAGGGAAACCGCCAAGGTGGCGTTGGCCCCCAAATGGGCCTTGTTGGGGGTGCCGTCCAGCTTCCGAAGGATACCGTCCACCTCCCGGACGGTGAGGCATTGCAGTTTTTCCAGGGCGGGGGAGATAATCTCGTTGACATTGCGCACAGCTTTCAGCACGCCCTTGCCCCCGTAGCGGCGGTCGTCGCCGTCCCGGAGCTCCACGGCCTCAAACTTGCCGGTGGAAGCGCCGGAAGGCGCGGCGGCGGTGCCCATGGTGCCATCCGAGAGCTGCACCGTGGCGCTGACGGTAGGGTTGCCTCGGGAATCCAGAATCTCGCAGCCGTAGACCTTTTGTATTTTGACCATTTCTTTCACCATGCCTTTCCAAATTTTTTTCACAATCCCAGTATTCCGCATTGCGGGCCGGTTTAAACTGTGATATACTTTATTTTAAGATCCCGGAGACCTTGAGGCTTTGGGGGCGGCCTGTTGTTTTGGAGGTGTTTGATGTGGAGGTTGTCGCTTTGCCCAGCAGCGGGGCGCGGGCCTATTTGCTGCGGGGGGAGGCTTCCAGCGTTTTGGTGGACACGGGCACAGAGAAGCTGGCGGAGCAGACCCTGGCGGCCTGCCACCACATGGCCGTGCGGCTGATTCTGCTGACCCACGGCCACTATGACCACTGCCAGAACGCCGCCTATTTTGCCCAAGAACTGGGCTGCCCTGTGGCAATTGCCCGGGACGACGCGGAGCTGCTGTCCGGAGTACAGCGCCCGGTTCAGGGAGAGGGCTTCCGGGACCAGGCGTTTGCCTGGCTCTCGAACCGGAGCATTCGAAAGGAGCCCATACCCCGGGTGGAGCCCTCGGTTTTTCTGGAGGACGGCATGTCCCTGGCGCCTTACGGAATCGACGGCAGGGTGGTGGCTCTGCCGGGGCACACGGCGGGCTCGGTGGGCGTTTTTCTAAATTCCCGGGACCTGCTGGCGGGGGACGCCATGTTCTGTCTGCCGGGGCTGGGCCCCTCCTGGTGCTATGAGGATAAAGGGCAGATGGAAAAGAGCTTGGAAAAAATCAAAGAGCTGCGGCCCCGGCGGATCTACCCGGGCCACGTTTTGGGGCCGCCTGGGTCCGGCTCTGATCATCATTAAAAAATTTGGGAGGTAATGTTTATGAACCTGCAATACTGCACGCCGGAAAGCGTCGGCATCCCTTCCGGGGCCATTGTGGAGATGCTGGACGAGCTCTACCGCTACGGCATCGAGATGCACGCCTTTATGCTGCTGCGCCACGGCAAGGTCTGCGCCAAGGGAACCTGGGCCCCCTACAATGAAAAGACGCCCCACATCATGTTCTCCTTCAGCAAAAGCCTGACCTCCACAGCCATTGGCTTCGCGGTGCAGGAAGGCATCGTGAGCCTGGACGACCGCATTATTGACATTTTCCCGGAGAAATCTCCGGAAAATCCCAGCGAGAACCTGCAAAAATGCCGCGTCCGCCATGTGCTGATGATGGGCTGCGGCCATGAGACGGAAATCCAGTGGGCAGACGGCGGCGGCGCGGACTGGATCTCCACCTTTTTACACCACCCCTTTGTCTATGAACCGGGAACCCACTTTATGTACAACACCGCCGGCACCAATCTTTTAAGCGCCGTCATCACAAAGAAGACCGGCCTGAAGCTGACGGAGTTCCTAAAGCCCCGCCTCTTTGCCCCCCTGGGGATGGACGATATTAAATGCCAAACCATGCCGGACGGCACTGAAATGGGCGGCGCGGGCATGTGGATTAAAATCGAGGACATGGCCCGGTTTGTGCAGTTTGTGGCCAACAAGGGCAGCTGGGAGGGCAA
>CANONE010000106.1 GCA_947567585.1 uncultured Clostridia bacterium
ACATGGCGGTGCACAGAGAAATTCTGAGTGTGAAGTAATTGGTTTGGATGGGTAGTTCAGAATCTGTATACCGCCGTAGCCCATCGCCTTCAATTTGTCCAGCATAACTGCCCTGCCAATCGGCTGATAGTGTTCCTCAAAGACCTCTTTTTGGAAAATGCGGTTGTCTTTTTCAAAGGTATAGAGGAGATTAAAGGTCATGCCGCCGTCCTGGTGATAGTCCCAGACCTGGACGAGATTGACCCGGGTCTCTCCATCGAAAAAGGGAGAGTATAGATAGAATCGTTGTTTTTCCCGGAGGATCTTGTCCCAGTTGCGGATTTCAAAATAGAGATAGCCGCCGGGCCTTATCAAGGAATCCATCTGCTCCAGTGTCTTTAATACATCGTCGTTACTTACATAGGGCAGAGAGTTCCCGGTGCTGACCACGCAGTCGAAGGGGCCCTCAAAAGACTGGGCGGCGTTTCGGAAATCGCAGCGTTTCAGCGCAATGTCAATGCCCCTGGCCTCCGCCTTTTGACCGCATTTTTTCAGCATATTTTCGCTCAGGTCCGAGCCGGACAGCCGGACCCCCAGCTCTGCCAGCTGTAGGGTGGCGTTGCCGGAGCCAATGCTCACGTCCAGCAGCGTTTCGATGTCCCGGTCCCGCAGGATATTCTCCCAGTGGGTTTTGAATAAGTTCCATCTGCTTTCGCTTTCGATGAGATCATAGATATCCGCTCTGTCATAGAGACTTGCCACTTTCATTCATCCCTCCTTTTTCACATCTCCCCGGTCCGTCGCCACCTGATACCCAATGCGGCCCATGCGCTCCTTTAGCGCCGCCAAGCCCTGGGCGGCTTCGGCCCCGGTGTTCAGCTTGTTGTTGTACAGCTCGTACTTCCCCCGCACGTTTTCCGGGGAGAGATTGGGCATCACCACGTTGGCCCCGGCCAGAATGCCCAGCTCCCGGCCCTGTGGGTGGATGGTGCCCAGGGCCGTGGTGGCGGGCAGCAGCACCGGCGGGTGGATCAGCCGGATGATGGAGAGGAGGTAGCAGGTCTGTTCCAAAGTCCCGGCGGGATGATCTCGGAAAGGGGTGTCCTTATGGGGCACAAAGGGGCCGATGCCGCACATGTCCGGCTTAAATTCTTCAATGAATTTGAGATCCTGGGCCAATGTTGCACTGGTTTGGAAGGGCGAACCCACCATGAAGCCGCAGCCCACTTGGTATCCCAGCTCCTTGAGATCCTGTAAGCAGCGCATCCGGTTGTCAAAGCTCATTTCCTGGGGGTGCAGCCTGCCGTAATGCTCCCTGTTGGCCGTCTCATGGCGGAGAAGGTACCGGTCCGCTCCGGCCTCCCGCAGGCGGCGGAAACTCTCCCGGCCGCGTTCTCCCATGGAAAGAGTCACCGCGCAGTCCGGGTGGGCCTTTTTGAGCTGGGAAACCAGTCCGCACAAAACGCCGTCGGTAAAATAGGGGTCCTCGCCCCCTTGCAGAACAAAGGTCCGAAAGCCCATATGGTAGCCCATTTCCCCGCAACGCAGGATTTCCTCTGGGCTCAAACGGTAGCGCTCACAACAGGCGTTTCCCCGGCGGATGCCGCAGTAGAGGCAGTCGTTTTTACAAATGTTGCTGATCTCAATCAGCCCCCGCACGTACACGGCGTTTCCATACACCGATTTCCGAACTTCCACAGCTCTTTCCGCCAGCGACTGGGCTGTCTCCGGGGACTGGGCCTCTATCAGCTCCTGGTATTCGTCCAGGGAAAGCCCCCCAGATGAAGCCAGCTTTTCCACGAGAGCGCCCACATGCTCAGTCATGGCCTGTCACCCCGGACAAAGCGGTTTTTACGCTGACCCCCGGCAGGTTGCCAATTTTCCCAGCCATGGTGGAGATGGTATCCTGGGGCGCGTCCAAAGCGATGCTGATAATACTAATGTTCCGCGCCCGATAGGGCAAGCCCATGCGCCCGATAATATACTCTCCATATTGATGCAGGATTCCATTTAGCTTCTCCACAGAGTCGCTGTCCTCCACAATCACGCTCATTACCGCAACCTTTGTCTGCATCTTGTCATCCCTTTCTTTGAATTCGTGCCAATAGGAGTTTGGCCCGTCCCCGGCGGATTCAGCCGTTGGCCGCGCTGCAAAACAACCGCCAGATTGCCGGCGGCCCAATCCGCTACAGAATCCAGGTACAAATTCTACCGGTACAAGTTTTTACAAAAATAAAACGCCGTATCCCGGAAGATACGGCGCAAAGCATTCGAAAAAAGCCAACCTATTGAGCCGTACCTTTCACGCAGGAAAAATGAATCCTTAGTGTCAGGCACTAAATATAGCTATAGTATAGCATATAGACAATGGAAAGTCAAGATAGCCGGCCTGGGAGAAAATCCCTCGTATCACCGGCTTTACCAGCCGGCATTCCCAGAAATAAACAACGGCTGGAGGCTTTGCAAACGTCTACCGTTCGGCATGAACCACCCGCCGGGTGCGTTCCAGGTGGGGCATGGTTTCCTGATAGTGGCGGCTGACTACGCAGGAAAACAGAATGTCGATCATGGTCATTTGGGCGATGCGGGAACTCATGGCGCCGCTGCGGATGGCCATTTCCGGGGCGCTGAGCCCGAAATGGACGTCCGCATACTCTGCCAGGGATACCCGGCCATACCGGGTAATGGCAATGAGGAAAGCGCCGTTTTTCTTGGCCAGCTCCGCCGCTTCCAGTACCTCTCTGGTCTCGCCGGACCAGGATAGGGCAATGGCCACGTCCGCCGGAGTCAGCGAAGCGGCGGAAGACAGCTGTAGGTGAGGGTCCGCATAGGCGGTAACCCGCTTATTAATCCGCATAAACTTTTGCTGGGCGTCCTGTGCCACCAGATTGGAGGCGGCTATGGCATACACATCCAGCCGCTGCGCGTGGAATAGCCGGTCCGCCGTCATCTCCACCATTTCCGGTTCCATTAAAGAGAGGGTTTCCTCAATGGCCTGGATATTCAAGCGGCATACATTGCGGATCACGTTTTCCGCGTCCGCGCCTTCCTGGATATCATTATAGCTGTCCCCCCGGTCGGCGGACATATTCTGGGCCACCGCCAATTCGGTGACCAGCTGGATGGAGAAGTCCCGGTAGCCTTTACAGCCCAGCTTCTTGCAGAAGCGTACCACAGCCGCTTGGCTGGAACTGCTGCGCCTAGCCAGCTCCTCCACAGAGAGCCCCACCATGCAGTTGAGGTTCTCTGACACGTATTTTGCCACCTTTCTCTCTGAAAAAGGAAGGTCATCCGTGATTTGGTTTAGTTTCAATACAATTCCTGCCACGATGCAGCACCTACCTAAACGATATTTTCTATAGTACCTGGTTGCTTTTCAGGGAGAACCGCCCTCTCTGCCGGCGGTTTGGCGCTCCGGCGCCGGCAAAGAGGCGTGCTCTCCCATGCCAGCGTTTCCAATCTGTCATTTCCCTAAGGTGAACAAACCATCCGTTTCACTTTTTTGGACCTGGTTCCAGGCCAGGGCCCCGCAGCCCCAGGCCGCGCTATGCGCGCCGGGCCTAAGCATCGCTCCTGGGCGCTTCATCTCCAGCGCCCGCTGGAAAAGAGCCAATAATTCCGGAGAATGCTCTAATAAGCCTCCCGCATAGGCGCAGAGGGGGTGTTCAGCCGGCGCCCACAGCTTGTCCGCGGCCCTGGCGGCCAGCTCCGCCAGAGAGCCCGCCGCCGTGTTCAGAATGCCCGCCGCCGCCTGATCGCCCATGTTGTAAGCGGCGCAGGCAAGCCGGGCCAGTCCGGCAATGTCCATTTTTCCTTTCTGCCCGCCGTATACCGTCTCTACCAGAGCGTCCAGGTCCGAAAGAGACCAGTGGTCCAATACCATTTGGGTGAGAGCCGTCGGTTCGCTTCTGCCGTCTGCAGCCCGGGCGACAGCCTGTAGAACCCGGCAGCCAATGTCATATCCACTGCCCTCGTCTCCCATGATGTGGCCCCAGCCTCCAGCGCGGCAAAAGGTTTTTCCCCGGCGGGCAAAACAGATGGATCCTGTCCCCGCCGCCACCATCAAGCCGTCCCTGCCGGAAAGTGCGCCGCTTAAAGCGCCCGCTCCATCGTGGGTGATAGTAAAGGGGGCGCGGCCGTCCAGCAGTCCGCCCAGAATTCCTGCAAAGGAGGCTTCTCCCGACTTTCTCCCAGCGCCCGCCGCTCCCAGACAGACCATCCGGCAGTGGGACAGAGGCAGACCCGAGCGGGCTGTAAACGCGTCCAGCAGGGCCCGCAGGTTTTCCCGGACTTCCTTCTCCGGCATGCTGTTGAGCCCTAAGCCTTTGCCGGAACACTGGAACAGCTCCTCCATGTGCGGCCCCGCCGCCAAAAGCCTGCTGCCGGTGCCGCCGCCGTCTATACCGATCACATACTCCATGGCCGCCTCACAAGAAACCGGCGGGGTCCCGGTTCAGCAGCTCCCCGGCCCGGTTGCAGATAAGCGCGGCCCGGCGGACGTTGGGCTCCCTTTCCAGCAGCTCCACGGCCGAGTCCAAGGAGCAGCCGGAAAGCAGCATCAGCAAAGCCGGCTTTAGGGCCCCTTTGGAGATTTCCAACGCCTCTTGGGCCGTTTTGCGCTCTACGCCCACAGCCTGCATGATGATCCGCACAGCCCGGTCCCGGAGCTTGCGGTTGCTGGCGTCCAGGTCTACCATCAGGTTCTCATAGACTTTGCCCAGCCGGATCATCGCCGCTGTGGAAATCATGTTCAGCACCAGCTTGTCGGCTGTGCCGGCCTTCATCCGGGTGCTGCCCATAATTACCTCCGAGCCCACTACCGGCACAATCGCCACATCCGCCGCCTCAATGACTGTGCCGGGATAGGCGTTGCACAGAGCCACAGTGGCGGCCCCCCTGTCTTTGGCGCGGCGGACGCTGCCTAGCACATAGGGCGCGTTGCCGCTGGCCGTAATGCCCACCACGGTGTCCTTGGGGCCTACTTTTAGACGGTCTATGTCGGAGGCCCCCAAATCTTCATCATCCTCCGCTCCTTCTACGGAACGCCGCAGGGCTCTGTCCCCTCCGGCAATGATCCCAACCACCTGCCCAGGGTCCGTGCCAAAGGTAGGCGGGCATTCGGAGGCGTCCAGCACGCCTAAGCGGCCGCTGGTACCCGCCCCGGCATAGATCAGCCGTCCTCCCTGAGACATTCCTGTTACCACGAGCTCCACTGCTTGGGCAATTTCCGGCAGCACCTGCTCCACTGCCGGGAGGATCTTGCTGTCCTCCTGGTGAATAAGCCGTAAAATTTCCTCAGTGCCGCACAGGTCGATGCCTGTGGTGTTAAAATTGACGCTCTCGGTGGCTAACCTGGTATAATCCATATGACATCCCCCCTGTTCATCATTTTCTTTCTATATAGATCAGGGAAACCGGCTGCCTGGGCAGCTCCAGCCGGGTAAATCCCTGGATCTGCTGTAAAGGAACCTCTTTTCCCGCCGGTAGATTTTCCGGCAGAAAGCACCTGGCCTTTGTCCACACCGCGCCCTCTACTGCTATCTCAGCGGGGCTGCCTGCGGTGTTGGCGCAGGCTAAGAGGACAGCGTTTTTCAGCTGGTAGACGCCTAGGTCCACCTCCGGCGGCATAGCCGCCACACCGTCCTGATCCGCATAGACCCCCGGCCCAAACCGTTTCAGCCAAAAGGCCCGAAGAGCCAAGATCCCTTTGAGATATTCCCGGGACGCCGGATCATTGTCAAAGCTGTTGTCCTCAACTAAATCGTAAATCCAAAAGTAGAGGCCGGTAAGGAACGCCCGGTCCATCATTTCCCGGGAGGCCCGGGCCACATGCACCGGACGCATGGCCAGTCCCCGGCGGGGATAGACCATGTCAATCAATGTCTGCTCCGGGAAGGTATACCGGTACATCTGCGGGAAAGCGCCCCGGTGGTGATAGGCAAAGGTAGATACCAGCTGCCCCGCGCACAGGGAACCGTAGGCGTCTGAACAGCCTTCATGGAGCAGGGCAAAAGCCCCAGGGACGCTCTGGCGTATTTCCTCCAAAAGCTGGCGGTACCCAGCGTTCCATTGTCCGTATCGATGTCCGTGAGCCGGGTTCGCGCATAAGCCCGGCCGGGCCATGGCCAGCTGGTCCAGATAGACGCCGTCCGCGCCCAGCTGGGAGACCAGCTCCACCGCATTTTTTAGCTTTTCCCGCCAAGGGGCGCTGCCAATGCACTGCACGGCAAAGGCGCGGTCTCCCGCTTTTTCCTCTAATATGCCGCCGTCAGAAAGCAACACGCCGTTTTCCTGGGCAAAGGCTTTGTTTTCCGGGAAGTCCAGATTGACAATCCGGGCGTTGATGTAAAACGCCACATGCCCTCCAGCCTCCCGCACCCATGTCACAGCGTCTCGCAGTTCCTGGGGCGTGCCCAAATCCCTGTCCGGCTCATACCTGGGATAGCCATTGTCAAAACCGTCCCGATGCCAACCCGACAACAGCATATGGTTGAGCCCCAAGCTCCGGGCCTCCTGGTATAGCCGGGGAATATCCCGGTAACGGTGGACAATGCCGCCGTTCTGATATTTAAAATCATAGTGGGCAACCAGCCCGGGGCTCTCCCGGAACCAGGGCGGCTCCGCCGTGTCCGCAGGCGAAAAGCCCCGGTGAAACGCCTGGTAGCGGGCCGCGCCTTGCCGCCAGTCTCCGGTATGCAGCGCCGTCACAGCCTCCGGCGCGCGCCAATGGTCTCCCGGCCCTAAAGCCACTGGGTAGGAAAAGGCAAAATGCATCCCTGGCCGCTGTGGGCCAAATGTTTCCGCACAAAGGGTGCATACATCAAAGCTTTGGTCCAGGCTGGCAAAGTATAAGCCGAAATCCTCCCCGTAATAGTCCAGCCACTTCATAGAGAGCGGACCGCTATAGGCGCAGTCCAGACCCCAAGCGCCGGAAGGGAGACGCTGGGCCAGCGAGCCCAAACCATACGTATATTTGTACTCCTGCCAGCGCCAGTCCACCTCGATTGGCGGGGCGGCAAAGGAGTCCACCGGGCCGCGCTCCTTGATTCCGCTGAAATAGGGATAGACCAAGACATCGTCCGACCAGCTGTCTCCCAAATAGACCCCCCGCAGGCAGGGGAACCATACTCGCTCTACTTTCTCTCCAGGTCCGCAAGAAAGCGCTAGGTTCCACCGGGCCGCTCCGTCATTTTCCAGCAGCTCCACCCGGTATTCCGCCCGCACTTGCCGGACCCTTTTTCCGTCCCAGAGGCAGGGATACAGCACCTTGGCGCAAAGCACCTCTATCTGAACCTCCGGCTTCAGCTCCGGATAAGCCCGGATCACTTCTCCTGGCGCTGGAGCTAAGCGTTCCCCGGAAATTTCCAGGGCCAGGGGCTGGGGGCAAGTGAAGGCGTGGTTTTTTAAGATATTTTCTCCGGTCTTGGCGTAGGCAAACTCTAAAAGCTGGCCCGTAAGGCTATCAATCGCCAAAATCAAGTGTCCGTTATCCAAACGGTATCTGCTTTTATAACACATAAGCACCGTCTCCTTTCCGAACCGGTTCACTGGCATTGGAAAGGATAGAACCGCTGTTTATCCATTATCAAAATGAATCTGTTAAAATCCGCAGGCAATTTCTATTATAAAATTA
>CANONE010000107.1 GCA_947567585.1 uncultured Clostridia bacterium
GTTCGATAATCCTAATTTCTATGTGCTAGACGCTGTTTTGGAGGACCTGCGAAATCCCTCCACCAGTTTGTATTTCACAGTGGCGTCTTGATTTGCAGTGATAGTGGCGGTAGCCTGGTTGTGCGCCATGGTTATAATCGGCTGCGTTATGGGCTTTGTCCTAAACTGATAGACAAACACTTCGGAGTACACATCCGTGGTGCCCTTTGTCACCAGGTAAACATAGTAGGTGGTATCGGCGGCCAGACCGCTGATATTCTTGAACCGAATAGCCGAGCCCGCGTCCATGACGCCGCTGACAATCAAGGGGCTGATCATGTCCGGGTCGGTAGGCGTGATAATGTGGTTCCTGGTGGGGAAGTCAAAATGGTACTTGGTGCCCACTTCGCCGGTGGTAAGCGTTTTTCCAGTGTAATTGCAGTCCGCCGGCGTGCCGGGATCGCCGGGTTTGAAAGCATGGCCTATCGCGTCCTCGTATGTTCCCGCGTCGTCAAGATTGTACGCGATGAACTCCCGGCTGGCCATGGCGCTGTCTCCGTTCCAGGTCTCAGGCAAAGATACACGGCCGGGTTCGGTAGCAGGGCACAGAACGGGTACGCCGGTAGTTTTGTTGATAGGCGCCAGCACATAGTAGACGGTGCCCGCGCGGTCCAGGGTGATGCCCATGCTTACGCCGCCGGGGCTGGTATCAAAGGTGGGCGTTTTGCTAATCATGGCAGGGGCCTTGCCGTCATAGAACTGTCTGGTCATGGTGTAGTTTGTAGGAGCGGTAATATTGGAGACGCGCGTGTTAGTGACGCCGTTCACATCGTCTAGCGTAATAATACCGCCCAGGTCAGGGTACTCGCCGGAAACAAAGGTTACACGGCCCGTGACCAGCTCGCTGAAGGTATTTCTGTCTTCGCTGCGGGCCACCTTGGTGAAGCGGATGGCGTACTCGTGGACCATGCCGTCGCTATCGTTCATACCGCCGTTGATACCCTGAGAAGGCTCGTCGAAGAGCATATTAATGGGTCTAAAGCGGCCTCCCCCCAGATTCTTGATCATGCTGGCGCTGGACATGGCGGTTCCCGTAGGCACGATAACGCTCTGGGTTTTCCGGGTGATGCCGTCCATGCCTGTGCCTTCAACCAGATCCCATTCCTTGCTTTCATCCCAATTATCAGGATCCTGGGAACGGGTGAAGAGCTCGAATTCACAGGTGATATCGAACCACAGCAGCATATCCCAGTAAACTCCGTCCGCCGCAGTGCTGGTGGAATGAGGCGTGGCGGTAAAGGCCATGTCCACTTCGTAATTGAGCTCCGGCGTGTCGGTTGTAGAGGTCTTTTTCGCGTTGATATGCAGGTCGCCGTTGCGCTTGCGCGACACCCCGATCTGTGCCGAAACCGTAGTGAACTCCGGTAGATTCATGGTCCCCAGGGCGTTGTGGCGCTCGGAGGTATCAGCGATATTCTTCAGCTGGAAGTAGTAGGTGGCGCCGCTTTGCAGGTTGGTGGCGCCGCTGGGCTTGCCGCTGTCGTCGGAGTTATAGGGGAAGCTCAGTACCAGGTCGCCGGTGTCCTCGTCTCGGTAGATAACGATCTGCTCGTAGTCGATCACCCAGTTTTCATCGGTCACGCCAGGCGTTCCCTTTACATTGACGGGCTTGTTGCCGTCGGCCTCGTAGAGAACGATCATGTCCTTGAGCGCGGCCAGCAGATCGCCTTTATATAGGTTCCTTTCCTCCTCGGTGGCCTCTGGGTTGTTGGCCGCAGCGTACATGTCGTGAAGGATTAAGGTGCGGTTCCCAAAGTCATGAGTGGTGTTGCTGGGTTTCCGGTATTGGATGGTCTCGTTGAAGATCACCCGGATTTCAGAGTTGGCATAGGGCGTCGAGGGGCTGTCCTCGGGGTAATCCAGGAACTCCTGGCGGGGGACAGGGGGAGTGACGTCCAGGGTGTGGACCGTAATGTCGGGAGTTTTCTTCTTGATTTCGCTGCAATTGCCCGCCGCGTCTACGGCCATACAATAGACGTCGTATTCCGATTCCTTTTCAAGCCCCGTAATGTTGATATTGAAATCCTTGTCCTTTGTGACTTTCACGTTTCCAAATTTAAGGGCGTTCCGGCCATTCATCAATTGCATCTGATAGAAAGTGAGACGCTCTTCTTCCGTAGCCTCATATTCCGGCTCAAAGGGATACTCGGAGCCGGGAGCTACGGCTACCCAGTAGACGGTGCCGTCCTCGTTAACAGAGTTGGTCAGCTGCACAGAGGTGGCCTGGCTGCCGGTCTGCATCATCTTGCCGTTGAATTCCGGCGGGGTGATGTCCTTGGTGGTGAAAGTTACCTTGGTGATTTTGGAGCTCTTGGTACCGTCGGCGTCGGTGAGCCACAGATACAGATCGTACTCCTTGCTCTCTTCCAGCTCGCCCAGGCGTTCGGAAACGCCGTCCAGGTTCATGTCCACTTCGTTGACCTTAAAGCTGTCCATGGCGTTTTTGACCAGCCGTACCCGGCCATAGCCGAAGGGATCCACAAAGGCATGGGACAGGAACTCGGCGGTGGTAGGCTGGCTGCTGCCGCTGGGCAGGAGCACATAATAGAGGTCGCAGCTCTTGGTGGCCATCACGGAAGCCTGCACATCCACCAGCTGGAAATAGGGCTGGTCCGCGTTGAGCTTATTGCGGGTGGGGGTGCGGTCTGTAATAGTGGGGAATTCGGCGGCAAAGGCGGGCTCGCTGCCGTCCGGAGTAAGGATCTCCTGGGCCTTCACAGGGCTGCGGCGGCCGTGGGCGTCCACCAGAAGAGCGGAGAGGTAATAGGTGCCGCCCTCGGTGAGCCCGGTAAGATTGACAGTATACTCTGTCTTGGATTTTTCAATGGACATGTTGCCGCTCTGCATAAAGCCGGAACCATACGAAGGAGAAATCATGGATTCCGCGTGTTTGTCCGTCAGGGGGCCTACCGCGGCGGTGGTGAGGGCCCAATAGAGAGTGCCGGCCTTATTGGTAGAGAATACCCCGTCGGCGGAGGTGGGAGCGATGTTCCGGGCCTTGGGGAAGCCCTCCAGCAGCTTGGGGTCCTCGGAAAGCTCCTTGGCCTTTTCAGAGTCCACGTCCGGAATGCCGGCAATCTCGGTGATCACGCCGGGGCGTACCACAATTTTGTCCGGAAGAATGTCGATTACGCTGCCGTTGGTGTTGACCACCAGATTGCCAATGTCGCCGGAACCCTCCACCTTTGTGGCCGTGTCCAGGTTGACATTATCTACGGCGGCGTTGATCTCCAGCTTCAGGGTGGACCCCACAGCCTCCTCGTCCACAGTGATGGAAGTGACGGAGCCGTCGCCGGTATCGCCCACTATCAGGGTGGAGCCAGGAGTCTGGTTAATGACGTTCTTCATGTTTCCGGCCACGGTAAACTGGGCGCCTTCCTCCGCTTTCAGGAACACGTCCCGCAGGCCCTTGCTGTTAATGCGCACGTCGTCCTGTATGTAGGAATTGGAGGTGACGATGGTTTCGGGGATGTCCGTGCTGCCGATGGTGCGGATGGACACATACTGCCCGGTGGACGGATCGATCAGTAATTTATGGGCCTCTACATTGTTCAGAAGAATGCTGGCCTCGCCGTCCTCGCTTTCGCCGCCGCCGGCGACAACAATGCGGCCCAGCACCTTGACGTTATCCAGGACCACATCCCCTAGGCCCACGCCGCCGGTGAGATAAAGATCCCCGGCGATGGTGGTGTCCTTTAGGGTGACGCCGGCGGTGTTGATGGTCAGGTTGCCAAAGACGCCGCCCTCGCTGTAGGAACCCCGCACGTTAATCAGCGTGCCCAGGCCCGTGGCCAGCATTTTGGCCATTTCGCCCCGGGTGATATTTCGCCCGGGCCTAAAGGAGCCGTCGGTGCCGCCGTTGATAATGCCGGCCAGCATGGCGGAGCGCACATAGGGCGCGGCCCAGGAGCTGAACTGCCGGCCGTCGGTAAACTCGGTAATCTCCCCAGGGCTTTCCTCCAGCCGCAGGCAGCGGGCCAGGAAGGTCAGCGCCTGCTCCCGGGTGACAGGGTCGTTGGGAGAGACGGTGGTAGCCGAGGTGCCGTTGATAATGCCCTCGGCGTAGCCGGTGACAATATCGCTGTAGAACCAATCCTTGGGCCTCACATCCGTAAAAGGAATGGGGCTGGTCCGGTGGAAGCCGAAAGCCCGGTTGAGCATGGCCACCATGCCTGCCCGGGTGAGGGAGCGGTCCTCATTCATATTGCCGCTGCCGTCTCCCTGCATAATGCCCCACTGCTGGAGCTGGTCTACATAGGGAGTGGACCAGGAAGCGGCCTGCGCATAGGGGAGCATCCCTGGCGTCAGGGGCAGCGCCCCCAGCAGCACAACCGCGCAGAGCAGCACGGCGGCCAGGCGCTTGAAATGATCTCTGATGATTCGCATTTTTATTCCTTTCCTCAAATAAAGAATCGTAGTTTTTGCTAAAGCGAAATGAAGCTACGAGCCCCCTTTCCCATGCTTGGATAGACCAATTTTATTCCTTTTTCCAGTAAAAATCAACCAAAATTCATGAATTGGAAAATTTTTCTTCCCAACCTTTCCCACAAAAACCAACAACTCCAAAATAGCGGGTATTTTGGAGTTGACCGCTTTATGAACCTGTATCCGCAGCCTTTAAACGCGGCGGGGACAGATCCTTTTCCCCAGGCTGCGGTAAAGCCCTCCGCCTACCCGGCGCTCCCCGTCCATAAAAATACAGGCTCTAAGGCCGCAGGGGTTATCCCCGGGCGTTTTGCCGCTGCATGACTTTCAGCTGAACGCTGAAGACGGCTTCACGGATCATGCTTTCCTGTTCAGGCAGCAGGTCCAGGTGTTTACCGGCATAGAAGGTTCTGGCGCTGCTCTCCCGGTTTTTGCGCAGCAGCTGGCAGGTCAGCAGCAGCGGGGCTGTCCGGGTGATAGGAATCACTACCTCCACAATCTCGCCCACGTCCAGATCTCCGTCGCTGTAAAAACTGATTCCGCCGCAGCTCAGGTCGTTGCCCTGGGCCCGGTAGCGGCCGGGCGTACCGTCGGTGGGATAGATGAAGGTTTCAAAATCCACAGGCATCCGCAGGTTTTCCCGGACCTTGTCGCCGGCGAGCACCCGGGTGGGCTCCAATACCACCAGATTGCCCTGGCGGTGGATCACATGGCCCAGCCTGGGGGGGACCTCCTCGTCGGCGGGAATAATCTGAACATGCTCGGCGTTGACTACAGACTGTACGTTTCCTTCAAAAATCTCCAGCTGAATATTGGGGGCGTCCGGGGGGCCTTCCAAATACCCTCTGGCCAAAACCCGAGAAGATTCGCTGTCCAGCAGGACGCAGATTTCTTTTTGCGGCTTGTTTTTCTTAAAAAACATTTAGTTTTCCTCCTCTTCCTGTTGCGCGGTTTCTTCCGGCGCAGGCGCGGGCTGCGTCCGGCTCCTTCCGGATGGCTGGCGGCGGCTTTGGCCCTGCCGGTCAAAATCAAAATTGAGAAAATAGACATATATCTCTACAATGGCCCGGTAGAGCTCCTCGGGGATCTCCTGGCCCAGGTTCAGCTGGGAGAGAATAGTGGCCAAAGAATTATCTTCATAGATGGGCACCCCGGCCTCTTGGGCCACGTCTAAAATCTTTTCGGCCAGATGCCCCATGCCCGAGGCCACAATCACCGGGGCGGAATCGCTTACGCCGTATTGCAGGGCTACCGCCCGCTGCCGGGGAGGGCGGCCCTCAGACCTTGACGTCGACACCGTTCTTCACCTCTTGAAATAGATTTGGGAAAGCGTCTGAAATATTCATAGGCGTACGCATGGCGGAAACCCGGACGTCGCCGGGAGTCAGACCGTTACGCTGTAAAATATCCCCCAGATCCCGGGAGATATCCCCGGAAAAGGCCGCCACCTGCCGGGGACAGGATACTTGCAGGGAAGTACGCCCGCCGCTTTGGTCCACAAGCAGGTCAAAGGCTCCCAGCCCCTCAATGTCCATTTTTATAAGCAGGCGGGGGGCGGGCTCCTCCCGGCCGCCGGAGCGCTGGCTGTCCGGGTCCACCCACATCTCGGAAAACACAGCCCTGCCGTCCCACTGGAAGGGCAGCAGCAAGTGCTGCAGGGGCATATAGACGCTTTCATTAATTAAGATGGAAGCCATCAGATTGCGAAAGATTTCCTGGGCGGCGGAACCGCCCTCCCCCCGCAGAGACCGCTGGGCCATCTCCATGAACTTCTCCGCGAAGCTGTCGGAACGGGCGGCCTTGGCAAACTCGGTGTCCGTCAAAAGCCGCAGCACATCCTGGTCGGAGAGCCGGCTCAGGTCGCCCTTAAAGATCTGGTAATTGCCTAAGTGGCGGAAAGCCTGAATCAGCTCCTGCTCGCTTCCGTTTTCGTAACGAACCATATCCAGGGTCAATAGGGACAGCAGGCTGCGGGCCATGCCGTGGTCGTGGGTACGGCGGACGTAGTCCGAAATCAGCGGAAAAACCTGGTTGCGCAAAAGGTCCAGATTTCCCGCCCGGTCCCCGGCCTCCACGCCGTTTTGCATCTGGGCGATGATATTGGTCAGCTGATTGGACCAATGGCTGGGAAGAGACCGGGTCATGTCCTGCAGGGTGCGAAGCATTCGGGTTTCCAGGTGGTCCGTAGAGGAATAGTCGCTATACTGCCGCAGAAACTGTAAGATCTCCGTGCGGAACATCTCCGAGCCGGAGTTGTTGTAGGCGTTGCGCAGAGCTTGAAACAGCGCCCCGCCAAAGCGCAGGCCGCTTTGGATCTGCCCCTGCAGGAACTGGGCGAGGTGCGACTCGTCCATTTGCAAAAGCTCTAAAAAGCCTTGCAGCTCTGCGGCCAAGCCGGGGCTGATGCCGGAGGATACCTGTAAGCCTTGACCCTGTAAAAGACGCAAAAAAGCCGACGCCGTATCCGGGGCGTTGGCCAGGCGCTGCAGGAAGGTGAGAAAGTTGGACTCATACCGCATCCGGTGGGACACGGAAGCGTCCCCCGCCTGCTGCTGCTCGGACCGCTGGTCCGGGCGGGTAACCCGGTTGGGGTCCACCACGTTTTGAATGTTGGTGTTGGGGTCCTGAGGGTTGATGGGTTGGTTTCGCGTGCCGGTGGTGTCGTAACCCGGCACAGGGTTGGTTGGTCTCAATATTTCTGGCATAGACTATCTGCTCCTGTGTGCCCGGCGCCCAGAAGCGAGGCGGCCGGGACGATAAAGTTTACAAAAAATTTACATGACTGCCGGACAGGGCCCTGTCCGGCGGGAGAGCCCGCCGCTGGCGGAAATTCCCGGGATCAGCGGGAAAAACAGGAAAGCTCTCTTAATTTTTTAAGAATGCTTGCCGAAATACTTACTGTAGGGGAGCGTTTTGCTTGTTGCGAAACGGCGCGCCCTATGTTATAATGAAAGGGCCGGGGCG
Organism: uncultured Clostridia bacterium; assembly: GCA_947567585.1. Taxonomy (GTDB): domain Bacteria; phylum Bacillota; class Clostridia; order Oscillospirales; family Acutalibacteraceae; genus Acutalibacter. Next base: position 7,429 of record CANONE010000107.1, read on the forward strand.
TTTTAGCCCGGCAATCTAGCAGAAAAGGTGGATACGGTATGGGCAACCGTCATCAGGTTGTCGAATTCCATCATGGCCGAGGAACCCTTGATGGTGTGCATCGTGCGGAAAATCTCGTTTACGTCGTCT
>CANONE010000108.1 GCA_947567585.1 uncultured Clostridia bacterium
ATAGCGAAAGCCTTGATGTTACCCAGCACGTCGGTAAACCATAGGCGCACAAAAGGTCATCTCCTTGTGCATGGAGCCAATCTGCCGGTCCCCCAGATACAGGTCAAAGGCCGGCATCCAGGTGAGAATCCGCTCCTTGACTGTGCCCAGCTCATATCCTTGGGGGTCGAAAATCTTCAGGCAGTGCCCCCAGGAAAGCTGGCCCTTTACCGTGTAAGCGACGGAGCCGTCCTCGTAATAGATATCGTAGCTGTCCAGCCAAGAAAAAAGTCTCTGTTTAAAAAGCAGTTTCATGGAGCAGCCTCCTTCCTTATTCTGTCCCTCGCAGGGACTCCTGTTCCTCATCATAGCCGGAATAGTCGGAGAGGTTCATCTTAACCCATAAAGAATCGGATATCTCCCAGAATTTATCCAGGCAATGCCCGGGTATCTGGCCCTGGAACCAGCACCCGTCCCGCTGCCAGCGCAGCCGCACCGACAGCGGCGATCCATCGTCCATCTCGGCAACTACAGCCATCTCGTAGCCATCGTGCTCCGGAACAGACTGCCACTCCGGGGACTGGTATTCTTCAACCGGCTGGCGGCCGGTGGGGAATGGGGTAGGCTCCGGGGTAGGCATCAGTTTTCCGTTCTCATCGTATGGCCCCGCAAGCAGATCTTCAAAGCCGCCTGGGCTTGGTTCCCCAACGCCGGTCATCCCCTCTGGGGGCGTCCAGAGGAAAACCTCTGGCGGCTCATCTTCTGGGAGCAGGGTTACGAAGAATTCAAAATCATTTGCCAGATAGAGCCAGTTATGCCAGGGCCAGACCTTCATCTCCCGGCTGCGCATTTCCTCCTGGGTCATGCCGTACCGGCTGGGGATATCTTCCTCTTCCCCAGCCTCGTAGGTAAATTGGAAGTCGAAGTCCAGCAGCTTATCTTTGCAGCCCGCAGACAAATATTGCGTGTTTGGAAACGCCTCCTGAGCCACCTGAGCATCTATCCACCAGAACTCCTCCGACATATAGCCGTTTTTTACCAGCATATCCAGCAGGCTCAGATGGTCGGAGCAGAATGGGCTGGAAACTGTCAAGTCATATTTCCCTCTCTCCCGGCTGGAATCTGGATAGCTGGAGCTTGCCAGCGCAGATGCGTCCTCCGCGCTTTCCAGCGGGTTGGAAGCAGGGCTTGCTTCCGGACCGGCCATAGAGCTTTCCTCCGCACCGGCGGCAGTTTCCGCCTGCTGCCCCGGGAAATCATCCGGCCCGCAGGAACACAACATTGCCGCCACAAGCATCCCGGAGAGCATGGCCATTATAGTGCTTCTTTTCATGAAACACAGCTTCCTTTCTAGTGGAATTCTATCTAAGAACCTGTATTCACAACCGAAAATGCCGGATGCGTGAGGATTTTGCGTGTTGCTCTAGGCAAATTTAACGACGAGCAACGCAGAAAAGACCGCCTGAGTTCGTCCTTGACGAACTTAACGGCGTCTTGTAGGTCATGAATACAGGTTCTATAAATCATTCTATCAATTAAGTTAGACCTCCACCACGCCGTCAAAAACCTTCTTCGCTTCGCCGGTCATCAACACCCGCTCATCGGTGTAGTTGATGGTGAGCTCGCCGCCTTTGAGGATCACCCGGATGTCCTGGCCCTTCTGGCAGTAGCCGCCTAAGGCGGCCGCCACCACCGCCGCACAGGTGCCGGTGCCGCAGGCCATGGTCTCCCCGCTGCCCCGCTCCCAGATCCGGGCCTTTAGGGTCCGCTGGTTAATGAACTCTACAAAGCCCACATTCACCCGCTCCGGGAACAGCGGGTCCCGCTCAAAGAGGGGTCCCAGTTTCTCCACATCCACCTTGTCCACAGAGGGCACAAACACCGTGACATGGGGGTTGCCCATGGAGCAGCAGGTAATTTCATAGCTGTCTCCGGCGATCTCCACCGTCCGGCCCACCACCTCTGTTCCCGGCAGTTTGACCGGCACCTTCTCCGGCGCCAGCTCCACCCGGCCCATATCCACCGCCACATGAGAGGTCAGGCCGGCTTTGGTGATAACCGTACACTCTTTGACGCCGCTTTTTGTCTCAATATGCAGCACATACCGGCCTTCTCCCACCTGCTTGCCCCGGGCAATGCCGTTGTCAAAGATATACTTGGCCACACACCGGACGCCGTTGCCGCACATCATGCCCTCGCTGCCGTCCAGGTTGTACATCACCATCTGCGCGTCCGCCGTCTCCGAGGGGGCAATGAGGATCACGCCGTCGCCTCCCACGCCGTTGTGCCGGTCCGAAAGGTAGATGGACAAAAATTCAGGAGAGGGGAATTTGTTTTCCGGATCAAAGCAATTGATATAAATATAGTCGTTTTTACAGGCGGACATTTTGGTGAAGGAGATTTTCTGCTTCTCCGCCTTCAGATTATTGATGTCCACAATCTCCGTGTTTTCCGGGGTGAAGCGGCTCATAAGGGAATCCGCCAGGGCGTTGGCCGTGTCAATGGCGGTGAGGCAGGGAATCCCCAAAAGACTGGCCTTGCGGCGGATCTTCACGCTGTCCCGGGCAGGGTTGCGGCCCTTGGCGGAGGTGGAGATAACATAGTTGATCTCCCCGCTTTCCAGCAGCGTAACCGTGTTTCTGTGGGAATTTTCATGAATCTTATCCACTACGTTTACCGTAAGCCCGGCCTTAAACAGCAGCAGCGCCGTGCCCCCGGTGGCGTACAGCTTAAAGCCCAGCCGGTCAAACTTCTTGGCTACCTCGGCGATCTCCGGCTTATCCTGGTCCCGGACAGTGATAAACACCCCGCCGCTTTTCTTCATCTGATGGCCGGAAGCAATCAGCCCTTTATAAAGAGCCTCTTCCAAGCTGTTGCCAATGCCCAGCACCTCGCCCGTAGACTTCATCTCCGGCCCCAGGTGGGTATCCACATCCGTCAGCTTTTCAAAGGAGAACACCGGCACCTTCACCGCCGTGTAGGGGGATGACTTATAAAGCCCTGTGCCAAAGCCCAGATCCCGAAGCTTATATCCCAGGCTCACCTTGGTGGCCAGGTCGCACATGGGCACGCCGGTGACCTTGCTGATATAGGGCACCGTCCGGCTGGCCCGGGGGTTCACCTCGATGACATAGATTTCCCGGTCCATAATAATATACTGCAGGTTGATCAGCCCGATGCCGTGGAGCTCCCGGCAAAGGATTTCCGTGGTGGAGACAATCTTCGCGCTCATCTCGTCGTCAATGTCCGAGGCCGGGTACACGGCGATGCTGTCGCCGGAGTGGATGCCGGTGCGCTCCACATGCTCCATAATGCCGGGGATCAAAATCTCCTCCCCGTCGCAGATGGCGTCCACCTCAATCTCCATGCCGGAGAGGTATTTGTCAATGAGCACCGGGTTGTCCTGACGGGTGTCCAGGATAATGTTCATATACTCCTGGATATCCTCCCGGCAGGTGGCAATGATCATGTTCTGCCCGCCCAGCACATAAGAGGGGCGCATCAGCACCGGGTATCCCAGCTTCTCCGCAGCGTCCAAAGCCTCCTCCGCAGTCATAACCGTAAAGCCCCTGGGCCGCTTGATGCCGGAACGCTCCAAAAGCTCGTCAAAGCGCTCCCGGTCCTCGGCCATGTCAATGGTGTCGGCGGAAGAGCCCAGAATGCGGATATTGTTTTCGGAAAGCGTTTTAGTCAGCTTAATGGCCGTCTGCCCGCCAAAGGCCACCACCACGCCAATGGGCTTTTCAATCCTGATAATGTCCATTACGTCCTCGGGGGACAGGGGCTCAAAGTACAGGCGGTTGGCGGTGTCAAAATCCGTGGAAACGGTCTCGGGGTTGTTGTTGATGATTACCACTTCATACCCCAGCTTCTGCAATGCCATGACGCAGTGAACGCTGGCATAGTCGAACTCAATGCCCTGGCCAATGCGGATGGGTCCGGAACCCAGCACGATGACGGTCTCCTTGTCCCGGTCCGTGCCGATAAACTCCAGGGCCTCGTCCTCCCCGCCGCTTTCCTGGGTGTCATAGGTGGCGTAGAAGTAGGGGGTGTGGGCGGCGAATTCTCCGGCGCAGGTGTCCACCATCTTAAAGGTGGTCTTGCGCTCCCACTTCACCTCCTGCCCGGAGATCCGGGCAATGGCGGCGTCCGGGTAGCCCAGCTGCTTGCCCTGGGTATAGATTTCCTCGGTGAGGGTGCAGCTGGCCAGCATATTTTCGTAGTCGATAAAAGTCAGCAGTTTTGAGAGGAACCAGCGGTCGATCATGGTCAGGCAGTATAGCTCATCCACCGTGCGGCCCCGCTTCAGAAGCTCATACACGGCGAATATCCGCTCGTCTGTGGCATGCGCCGCAATGCGCAGCAGGGTTTCCTCCGATTCCTCCTGGAACTTGGGCAGAGTCAGGGTGTCCAGCCGCCCGCCGCCGGAGCCCGCGGAGATCTCCGCCCCCCGCACAGCCTTTAACAAAGCCATCTCAAAGCTGTCCGCAATGCTCATCACCTCGCCGGTGGCCTTCATCTGGGTGCCCAGGTCCCGCTTGGCGTAGACGAACTTGTCAAAGGGCCACTTGGGGAACTTCACCGCCACATAGTCAATGGAGGGCTCGAAAGCGGCGTAGGTCACCCCGGTAACGGCGTTTTTGATCTCGTCCAGCCGGTAGCCGATGGCGATCTTGGTGGCGACCTTGGCAATGGGGTAACCGGTGGCTTTCGAGGCCAGGGCCGAAGACCGGCTCACCCGGGGGTTTACCTCAATGACGGCGTATTCAAAGGAGTCCGGGTGCAGGGCAAACTGGCAGTTGCAGCCGCCCTCTACTCCCAGCTCGTTGACGATGTCCAAGGCGGCGGTGCGCAGCATCTGGTACTCCTTGTCCGCCAAAGTCACCGCCGGGGCAATGACAATGGAGTCGCCGGTATGCACGCCCACAGGGTCCAGGTTCTCCATGGAGCAGATGGTAATGGCGTTGCCCATGCCGTCCCGCATAACCTCAAACTCGATTTCCTTCCACCCGGCAATGCTCTTCTCCACCAGCACCTGGGTAATGGGCGAAAGGGCCAGACCGTTGGCGGTGATCTCCCGCAGCTCCTCCGGATAGTTGACAATGCCGCCGCCGGTGCCGCCCAAAGTAAAGGCCGGACGGATAATCACAGGATAGCCGATCTCTCCGGCGAATTCCTCGGCCCCCTCCACAGTGGTCACCACCTTAGAGGGTACGCAGGGCTGGCCGATGCGCTCCATGGCGTCCTTAAAGAGCTGGCGGTCCTCGGCCTTGTCAATGGTCTCAGGGCCCGCCCCCAGCAGGCGCACATGGTGCTTGTCAAGAAAGCCCTCCTTAGCCAGCTGCATGGAAAGGGTCAGGCCCGTCTGTCCGCCGAAGCCGGAGAGAATGCTGTCTGGGCGCTCCTTTTCAATGATGCGCTTCACAGTGGTCAGGGTCAAGGGTTCGATGTAAATTTTGTCCGCCATGGCCTGGTCGGTCATAATGGTGGCGGGGTTGGAGTTCACCAGTACAATTTCAATGCCGTCCTCCCGGAGGGCCCGGCAGGCTTGGGTGCCCGCGTAGTCGAACTCAGCCGCCTGGCCGATGACAATGGGCCCGGAGCCAATCACCAATACTTTTTTGATATCCTTATTCAGTGGCATAGTATCCTCCTATTCGCAGTAATCACAGCGTTTACAGCGTCTTTTCCCGTTTATTGCCTACATACGGCCCGTCCGTGCAGGTCCCGCACAGACGGTAGCCCTTTTTCTCATAATACTCGTTCAGCCGGAGGTTGTGGATAGCGCAGTCCAGCCGCATCAGGCGCTTGCCCCGCTCCCGGGCCAGATTTTCCGCCTGCTCCAGCATCCATCCCCCTGCGCCCGGCTCGGAGAGGGCTGTCACAAAGTTATGCACATAAAGCGCCTCCCCGGCTCTTTCATCCTCCCAGCGCTGGTCCTCCTCCAGCAAAACCAGGGCACCCGCAAGAGTCCCGCCCCGCTTTAGGACGTACAGCCGTCCGGCGGCGGCCTCTTCCCGGTAATAATCCGCCGGATAAACCTCCTTGTAACCCGTCACATTCCATTGCCGGATTCCTTCCCGGTCCATCCAGGCAGTCCTCTTTTCAATCAGCTCTATAATTCCGTCCGCGTCTTCTGGCGCGCCTAATGTAAACTTGTATTCCATTTTTCCTCCCTTAAGGCTGCGGGCTTTGCCCACACCCACAAACTTTTTGAAAAAAGTTTGATCAAAAACTTTTACTCCGTTTGGGCTTGTCCATTTGGTTGGCTTTGTGGGCGTGGCAGGGGACTATGATTGAGATTTTGTGGCGTATAAGCCTTCGCCTGCCGCGCCGGAGGGGGTGTCAAAGGGTAGGGGCAGGAAGCCGTCTCCCTGCGAGGCGCAGCGGATAAGGGCTTTGGTAAGGCCGGGGACGTCGGGGCGGGCGAGGGCTTCCGCTACATCCATCCAGACCACCAGGTCGTTTTCGTCCCCGTCGGAGCGGGCTTCGCCGGAGACGTACTCCGCCGCAAAGGCCGCGTACCAGTCCTTCTCACCAAAACGGATCCCCAAAAGCCGCCCGGGCTCCACGGTAACGCCGGTCTCCTCCAGGACTTCCCGCTTTACGGCATCCTCCGGGCGCTCTCCCCGTTCCAGGTAGCCCCCGGGCACGATCAGCAGCCCTTTGCCCCCGCCGTAGGTGTGCCGGCAGAGCAGCGCCTTACCGTCTTTTAGGACCACGCCGGTTACAGAGCGGGTCCAGTCGGTATTCTCATGATTCATAGCCTGTCCCTCAGCCCAGCATGGCGAAAAACTCGTCAAAGAGCATCCGGGTGTCCAGGGGGCCGCCGCAGGCTTCCGGGTGGAACTGCACGGTAAAGGCAGGCATATGCGTATACCGTACGCCCTCACAGGTACCGTCGTTGACGTTCCGATACAGCTCCCTTCCCCACTTGGGGTCTATGCTCTCGCTGACCACTGCGTAGCCGTGGTTTTGGCTGGAAATGTACACCCGCCCGGTCTCCAGATTCTTTACCGGCTGGTTCTCCCCCCGGTGGCCGTATTTCAGCTTTTCCGTACGGCAGCCATGGGCCAGGGCCATTAGCTGGTGCCCCAGGCAAATACCGAAGGTGGGCTTGCGCAGTTCGCAGATCCTTTGAAGCTCCCCGATCAGCTCCACATTTTCCGAGGGGTCCCCAGGGCCGTTGCTGAGCATCACGCCGTCTACCTCCAGGGCCGCGATTTCCTCCGCCGTGGTGGTACAGGGGCAGATATGCACCCGCGCCCCCCGCTGTGCCAGCTCCTTCCAAATGCTTTCCTTCATGCCGTAGTCCATCAAGGCGATTTTATACTTGTAATTTTCCGGCCCCTCTACCCGGCGCTCCTTGGTAGAGGTAGCCCGTACCGCGCCCTGTACCTTATAGGCCGCGATGGCGGAAAGGTCCGCTTTCTCCGGGTCATCGGTAATCATGCCGTTCATAACGCCCTTCTCCCGGATAATCTTGGTAAGCGTCCGGGTATCGATGCCCCAAAGGGCCGTCAGACCCCGTTCTTTAAAAAAGGCGTCAAGACTGCCCTCTGAACGGAAGTTAGAAGG
>CANONE010000109.1 GCA_947567585.1 uncultured Clostridia bacterium
GATCTGCGGTCTCTTTAGAAGCTCCGAAAGCTTTACCCCAGTAGAGACAGGGGTTGTTCCACGTGAAACAAGTACCTGGTTCAACTCGTCCGAAGGCGGGAGATGCACGGCCCGGACCCTAGCCAGCTCTCGGTTCTTCCTTTCCAACCAATTGGAAAACTTCTCCCATCTGGCGTCGGAGATCAAACCCAGCTTGCGTCCAATCGGCGTCAGCCGCTCCCCCGCGTTGTCCTGACGGAGAACCAGGCGGTACTCTGAACGGGAAGTCATCATGCGATAGGGGTCTGAAACCCCTTTCGTAATAAGATCGTCAATCAAGGTGCCGATATAGGACCCTGAGCGGTCTAATATAAAACGCTCCCTATTCTGAAGCTTCAAAGCAGCATTGATCCCCGCTACCAGGCCCTGGGCCGCCGCCTCTTCATAACCAGAGCTCCCGTTAAACTGTCCGGCCCCATACAATCCCGGCCAGTCCCGAAACTCTAAAGCCGCGTTCAGCTGCAAGGGATCACAGCAGTCATACTCAATAGCATAGGCGCTGCGCATGATTTCTACATGTTCGAGCCCAGGGATCGTATGGTAAAACTGCTCCTGCACCTCTTCGGGCAGGGAGGAACTCATGCCCTGCAAATACATCTCCTGGGTATCCATACCGCAAGGCTCAATAAAGAGCTGATGCCGGGGCTTATCCGGAAACCGCACAACCTTATCCTCAATACTGGGGCAGTACCTGGGCCCAACTCCCTGAATCATCCCTCCATATAAAGGGGAACGCTCTATATTATCCCGGATCACTTGATGTGTGGCCTCATTGGTCCAGCTAACATAACATACCGCCTGATTATAGGGCCCAATCTCTGTTTCAAAGGAAAAGGGGACAGCAGGCTCGTCGCCTTGCTGTATCTCCAAATGCTCTAAATCAATGGAAGAACGTAAAACCCGCGCAGGCGTGCCTGTCTTAAAGCGCCGCAGGGAAATACCCAATGCCCGCAGGGAGTCCGGCAAAAAAGCGGAGGGGAACATACCGTCCGGGCCGCTGTCATAGGCCACATCCCCTACAAAAACCCGGCCTCCCAAAAAAGTCCCGGTACATAAAATGACAGCTCCCGCGTTATAAACCGCCCCCAACCGGGTGGTTACCCGCCAGCGGCCATTAACCGGTTTCAGGTCCACCACCTCTCCCTGCCGCAGCCGCAGCCGGGGACAGGTTTCTAACTTATTCTTCGTAACCCGGGCATATTGATTCCTGTCAATCTGCGCCCGCAAAGAATGCACGGCCGGGCCCTTTCCCCGGTTCAGCATCCGGCTCTGGATGGTACATTGGTCCGCCGTTTTTCCCATCTCCCCGCCTAGGGCGTCGATCTCCCGCACCAGATGCCCTTTGGCCGTTCCGCCAATACTGGGATTACAGGGGCAATTCCCCACCGCGTCTAAATTGATGGTAAAAACCAGGGTCTCACATCCCAGCCGCGCAGCCGCGAGACCCGCTTCTATTCCCGCATGTCCCGCGCCAACCACAATAACGTCAATCATCCCCGCATCATACAGTCTATCCAAAAAATTTCTCCCTCCTTAGCCGGAGCCTTGTGGCGTAGTGCAATTCACTCAGTTTTCACTATTTGCCTACGCAGAACTTTTCAAAAACCTGGTCAATGATCTGGTCGGAAACCTGCTGGCCTGTCAACTGGTACAGGGAAGAGAGAGCTCCTTCCAAGCAGACGGTCAGGGCGTCTAAGGTCATTCCCGCAGCCAAAGCTTCCAAAGCCTGGTCAACCGACTTCTTAGCGGATCGGGCCGCCGCCCTTTGCCTCTGCGTAAAAAGCTGTCCGTCCTCTGGGTGGAAATCCCCTCCCACCATTTGTATGAGAGCGTGCTCCAAATCCTTCACGCCTTGGCCGCTAGCGGCCGCAATCTCCACAACCTGTTCAAATCTTTCCCGCAAAATCTCCAGGTTCAGCCTTCTTGGAAGATCAGCCTTATTAACGACAGCTATCACAGGCAGCTCCCCCAGGTTTTCAACCAGCTGAACATCCTCTTGGCTTAATTCCTGAGAGCCATCAAATACAGCCAAAATGAGTTGGGCCGCCCGCATCCGCTCCTGGGCCGCCGCCACGCCGATTTTTTCTACCGGGTCTTCGGTAGTCCGCAGGCCGGCCGTATCCGCCAAAAGCAGAGGAACGCCTCCCAAAGAAACCAGTTCTTCCACCACGTCCCGGGTTGTCCCGGCATAAGGCGTCACAATGGAGCGCCGCCGCCCAGCCAATAGATTCATCAAGGTGGATTTGCCCACATTCGGCCGTCCGACAATCACTGTACGCAGGCCCTCTCTGGCAATCTCCCCCCGCCAAAAGCCGTCCAAAAGCTTAGACAGTTCATCCCCGCTGTTTCTAAGGTTCTTTTCTAAGGCGGCCGCGTCTACTTCCTCCAGCCCCTCTTCCGGGAAATCCGCCCAAGCGGCCAAATGTACGGCGAATTCCTCCAGGTTGGCGCGGATAGCCGCCACTCTTCGGCTTAAGGCTCCCTGGCCCGCTGCGGAAGCTAGACGGACCCCCTCCGCTCCATGGGCGCTGATCAACTCCATCACAGACTCCGCCTGCGCCAGATCCAGTTTTCCATTCAAAAAGGCGCGCTTTGTGAACTCTCCCCGGCCCGCCGGCTGCGCCCCCGCCGCCAGCACAGCCTCCAGTATCATTCTGGTTATAATCAGCCCCCCATGGCAGGAAAGCTCCACCACATCTTCTCCCGTATAGCTTTTGGGAGACCGGAATACCAGAGCTACGCAGTCATCCAGCTTTTCCCCGCCTGCCGTAACAGCTTCTCCCAAAGCCGCAGAATAGCCCACCATGTCATCCAGCCTTTTCCCATGTAAGCTGCGAAACACCCTTTGCGCCACCAGAAAAGCTTCCGGCCCCGATATCCGCACAACGCCCAAGCCGCCTGGAGCCTGCCCGGTAGAAATAGCCGCAATCGTTGTCTCCATTCTATCCCTCCATGTCAAAAACAGCGGAGCTGAGAGCTCCGCTGTCAATGTAAGTCACAAACCGCCTGCCGGTTCTGTGGAGTTCTTCCCCTACTCTGGCATCGCATCTGCCGCTACTAAAGAAAGCGATGACATTCGCTGCGCAAAGTATGACATTTGGTTCATCTACTTTTTTGCCTCGATCTTACCATAAATAGGCGTGCTGGGATCATCCGCTTTCGGGCCTGTGGGGCGAGGCTGCGGGCTGTCATTTCTTTGGGAACGGGTGTTCCGGCGGTCACGGTCAAAGCCGCGATTGTTATTATAGCTGTTGTTGTAACCCCGGCCGCGGCGGTTGTCCCTCCGGGGATACCGCTCTCCACCTTCGGGGCCCACTACCACATGACGGCCCTGGTCCTCGCCTTCACTCCAGGATTTGGCGCCGCTTACCTCCTGCACGGCGGTATGAATAATCCGCCGCTCATAGGGGTTCATGGGCTCCAAAGAGGCGTTCCGGCCAGTCTTGACAGCCCTATACGCCATTTTTTTGCCCAAAGCCTCCAAAGTCTCCCGGCGCTTCTCCCGGTAATTCCCTACATCCAGAGTCAGCCGGAAATAAGAACCGCCTGTGTGATTGGCCACCAAAGAAGCCAGATACTGCAAAGCGTCCAGGGTCTCTCCGCGATGGCCGATCACAAAACCGATATCCCCGCCGCTGAGAATCAGATTAGCGCCGGATTCCGCAGGCTGAACCTCTACCTGCGCGTCCGCTAAACCCATACAACCTAGAACCTGCTTTAGGTAAGCCGCGGCATGCTGGGCAGGTTCCTCCACGTCGGCGGCAGGCTTTGGTTGGGGCACCGGCGCCGGCTCTTTGACAGGTTCAGGCTGTTTCTTCTCTGGAACGGGCGCATACGTCCGGGAAGGAGGAGGCACCTGTACAGGGTCCGGTACTTCAATATAAGCCCGCACTTTGGCGGGACGTCCCCCAAAAATGCCCAGTGTCTTTTTCTGGGGCATCTCCAAAATCTCAAATTCCGCGTCAATGGTCTCTACGCCTAACTGTGCGCAGGCATTGGCAAAAGCGGCGTCCACATTATCGCCGGTAGCAATGGCTTCTTTTAACATGACGATTCCTCCTTATTATAAGGCAGCGGAATGCCGCTAAGGTACACCCTGCCAGTTTTGAAAAAGATCAGTCTCTCTATGCCTGCCCATACGGGTCCAAAATACAGCGCCTCATGGAGCCGGCAAAATTATATTACTGAATAATGAAATCCGCTGCCGCTCCTTACTTCTTACTGCCCATGTAGCTGGCGGCATCCCCGCCACTGGACTTTTTCTTTTTCTGGGCCTGCTGTTTCTGCTTACTCTGTTCTTTGCCCGCCTTTTGCTGCACGCTCTGAGACAGCTTATCCGCAATCAATTTTTGTTGGGCGGCAGGCAAGGGCCGGACATTGGCTTCCGCCAACTCTAATGTAACCGCCCGCCTGGCCTCTGCCATTGCCGTAACCTGATTAATGCTGAAATACTTGTTGGTAAGCAAAGTCTGCACAAAGCTGGCCAACAGAGATACAATATTATGCATACCCACAGCCGCCGGCATAATAAAGGCCCAGTATACGCTAATCAGCGGGAACACATAGAGCATAGCTTTTGTGCAGCCGGTCTGCGTCTGGCCGGTAGCCTTGCTGCTGTAAAACTGAAAACCAAAGCTGAATACCAGAGAGAGCACAGGAATCAGCCACAAAAAAGACAGAAACCCGGATTCCTGGGGCGAAGCCAGCATATCCAGCCCCAAAAACTTAAATCCATGAGAGAAAAATTCAATTTTGTCCAGCTCAGCCGGGGAAAACATAGTCAGATTCCCTTTTAAGGCTTCAAAATGCCGGATCACCTGCAGTTCCGGGTAAAGCCCCATTCCGGACGCGGAAGCCATACCAGGAATCTTTGAGATGTAATCCGTAGCCTGCGCCACCGCTTCTCCGGCAATATGCAGAGTGTTGGAAAGAGGCATAATCACGCTATAGAAAATACCCAGCATAATGGGAAAAGGCAGCAGGGTGGTCAGGCAGCCGCTGCCGGGGTTCACCCCTTCTTTTTCATAGAGCTTCATCAGCTCGTCATTATACTTCTGCTGATTATTGGCATATTTTTTTTGCAGCTCCTTCTGCTTATCAGCCAGCTTCGCCTGCGAAGCCATGGTCCGCTGCTGCTTGATGGACATGGGAAACAGGGCCGCCTTCAAAATAACGGTGAACAAAACAATGGCCACGCCATAGTTCCGAAATATCGAGTACAAAAACCACAAAAGATATCCCAAAATGCTGCCAAAAAAATTAAATATCGCCATAATACAGTCTTTATCTCCCATCTCTTTACGCGGGCGCAAGCGTCGTTTTGGACCTTGGGGCGCAGCCCCAAACCCTGCCACCTTTGTAGAAGGTGATGGCGTTCGCTGCGCGAAGTCACGAAACTTTTGACCCGGGTTTTCATTGTTATGCACAGGTAGCTGGCGGGCGGAACAGGTAGCTTGGATTTCATTTATAGTTGGCTGTTTATCACTTTTTACGCTTTTGGGGGACGGGGTCGTAACCCCCGCGGCTCCAGGGATTGCACCGCAGCAAGCGCCAAAGCGTCAGCATACCGCCTTTTAGCGCGCCAAAGCGTTCCACCGCCTTCAGGCCATATTCCGAACAAGTGGGGATATATTTACAGGAAGGCCGTGTCCTGGGTGAAATTTCCGCCCGGTAAAAACGGATCAGCCAAATAAAAACCGCTTTCATCCGCCGTCCTTCCCGCCTGCTAAAAGGCCGGCCGCTTTCAGCTGCTTTTCCATATGGCGCAAGACCTGCGTACTCTTCACAAAAGGCGTGCGCCCCCGAGCCACAAAAATTAAATCGAACCCGGGCCTTACAGATCCGCTAAGCTGCCGGAACGCCTCCCGAATCACCCGCCGGGACCGGTTGCGCGCTACAGCGTTGCCAATCTTCTTGCTGGTAGTAATTCCCACCCGGCAAACCTTTACCCGATTTTTCAGTACGTAAACCACTACCACAGGGGAAACATAGCTTTTTCCCCTGGCATAAGCCCGGCGAAAGTCATTATTCCTGGTAATCGACACAATCTTATCCAAAATACCGGCCCCCTAAGACCCTGCTGGGCGCTGCCCCAAACCCCGCTGCCTATAAAAAGCTGGACGAAACTTTTCATGTCCACTTGCCAGAGCCCCGCAATTTTTGTTCTTCTTCCACGCCCTGGGCAAAGCCTGTCCCATTCTTACAGAAAGCCTGGATATAACAAATAAAGGCCACGCTAGGTGGCCTTTAAGCGCCGGAAAAATACGTAAGGCCCGCTCTGCCTCTTTGCCCTGCGGCATAAACAATTCGTTTTGCGTCTGCGGCAAGAAATCAGGCCGGACTTGGCCACTTAAAAGTTCAGCTGCGCGAGATTACCAAGTCAGGCGCGCTCTGCCCTTTGCCCTGCGGCGCGCCAGCACCTTGCGCCCATTCCTGTCAGACATTCTTTTCCGGAAGCCGTGCTCCTTTTTCCTATGGAGCTTCTTCGGCTGATACGTTCTCAGCATAAAAAGTCCCTCCTTTCGGGCTTATCCCTTGCAATTTAGAATTATACCCTATCCCAGCCCCTTATGTCAACATAAAATTTGCGGAACAAGGCTATTCTGTGGAATTCTTTTTGGAGCTTGTCTGGAATAGGGCCATGGGCTTTGCCCACACCCACAAACTTTTTAAAAAAAGTTTGATCAAAAATTTTATTGCCGTGTTTTGTTTTGGGCGGAACAGGCAGCGGGCGGGCGGAGCCGTGGGGCGGGCTGGAGCGGAGGCTTTAGGGAATTTGCCCTTTCCATTTTGTTTTTTACTGTTCTAATGGGGTGAATAGGGTCCTGTTGACACAGTCGTTGGCGGCGTAAGCGATGACCACGATGTCTGGCTTGCTTTCTTTTATATATTCTCGAACCGAGCCGCTATAATACCGGGGGTCCAAAATATCCAGCTGGGAACAGGCTTGCGACAAAAAAGGCGTCAGCGCGCAGCTATAGCTCTGCCGGATAATGAGAATTCTACTGCCGGAAGGGTCGTTTTCATTGGCAGCGGCGCTCAAGGGGTAGTCGCCGCCGGAATAAACTACATAGGGGTTCAGATTATAGAGATTCCGCTCTTCCACCATTTCCCAATAGAGAAAAGCATCCTCAAAACTGCCGGAACGCGTCTCGTTTTTGTGGGGGATGCTGTGGGTAAACCCCGCCGTCTCCCAACCGGGAAGCAAAAGCGTCAAGTCGTCTACCCCCGCGTACAAGGGGCCTACCCGTTTTCCCTGGCTGCCCAAAAAGTAGTCCTCATAGACCAGCTTCTTATAATTTTCTATATCCGTCACCATCGGGTCTATCTGAAACCCATAGTCCTCCCGCAATC
>CANONE010000110.1 GCA_947567585.1 uncultured Clostridia bacterium
GCGTTCATGTTTTCGTCCGTCATCCGCACGGCGGTGATTTGATTATTGGCGTAGGTTTTGTAGTAATAGACGCCCCGGGTGGCGTTGGCACAGCAGGCGTACGTAGTAATATTGCACTGGTTGTCTTCCAGCACCGAGGCCCCCCGCACAATGGAAACGCCGTCCAGTATATGGAAAAACTGGGCGACAGAGCTGGCCTCATCCTGCCCGCACACGGAATTCGCCTTGTAAAAACAGGCCCGGATAAACCGGGAGGTAGGCGAGTCGTCCCCCGGCAGGCCAATAGCCCCCATCCCGCCGCCATAGGGCCGGAGCTCCAGGGCTTTGGAAAAGCGGTTCTGCGCCGGCCGGCAGGAAAGGTTCATATAGGTGTTCAAATTCATCTGATGAAAGGGGAAGTCGGGGTTATTGGTCAGCACCCCCGCCGGATTGTCATAGATGTGAAAACCCGTTTGGGTCTGTTCCACCACCAGCGAGTCTTTTCCGTCGCTGATCATCCAATGCAAGTCTGATAAAGGCGCCTTTTCCGAAAAGGCTGTGTCCGTCAAATGGACCCGCTCCAACTCCCGCCGCAGCTCCCGCAGGGTGGCAAAGTTCCCCATGGCCCAGGGGATCAGCTCAAAAGGGGCCAGGTTCAGCCTGCCGGGCTCTGCCGGCGTATAGCGGGCGTTCCCGGGGAAGTTCAGCCCCGCGATAGACAAGCCCTTTTCGTTGGTAGCCTCGGCGTACAGCGGGTACCCGCCCGCAACCGTAGCCATGCCGATCATCGCGTACCAGGTTTCAAAGCCTTCCCCCGACTTTAAGGAAAACGTATAGTTGCGCGGCGTTACCACCACCCGTTCTCCAAACCGGTACTCCAGGTCCAGCGTCCGCCCGAAATAAACGTCTTGGGTCTTCATGGAAATACAGGTACACATACAATCCGCCCCTTTGCCTTGCAAACTACAATCTGCTATCTTTTTCTTTTTATAGTATGACAAGCTGGGAATAGGATATTCTTTGGAAAGCGTTTTATCTCACGGCCGCGGAATTTCCGCCCGCCTTTATAAAGAGGCCGCCCCGGCTCTGAACGGCGCCGCGCCGGGAAAGAAACGTCAGGCTTCCGGGATATCAGGTCCGGAAGCCTACATTCTCCGCATATGTTTTCCCTGGCCAGGCTTTACGGGGCGCGCCCTGCGCTCCATGTGCCGGGGCTTAAACTTCCGCTTGACCCGCAGCAGGCGGGCCAGAGTCTCGCCTTTTGGCAGCATGGCCACATCGTCATAGGTTACCGCTTTAAAGGCCACTACGCACACGCCGTATACGGCCACGGCCACCGCGATGGCCGGGATCACCGCCAGCCTCTGGGGCAAAACCGCGCAAAGGCCCGCGTATGCTCCGTAGGATACCGCGCCCATCACGCCGGAAGCCGCCAAAATGGGCATGGAGGTAAGTATAATCCCGTCCATGCTGGGAAGGGTTTCCCGGATGGCCAGCAGGTTCAGCACCATAATCAGAAAATAGGAGACCACCGTGCTGATGGCCGAGCCCATGACATTGATTTCCGGAATAGCCGTGAGAAAATAGGACAGCACAATCTTTAGTATCCCGCCTACGGCCATATCGATGACCGGCCGGGTCGTCCGCCCAAAGGACTGCAAAATGGCGTTGGTGGTAAGCAGCGTGCTGTTAAAGGCGATAGCCGTGGCCAGCACTCCCAAAAGCCTGGCCGCGCCTGCAGCGGCCTGGGGGTTGTTGAAAAGCAGCAGCCCGCAGATAGGCTCCGCGAAAACGGACATGCCCACGCTGGCGGGAATGGAGATAATCAGCGTCACCCGCATAGAGATAGAGGAGATGTGGTAGACGGAGTTTCTATCCCCGGAAACAATGGCCCCGGAAAGCACCGGCAGCAGGCTGGTGGAAATAGGCACCACAAAGGCCGTGGGCAAGTCAAAAAATTTTCTGGCATGGCCCAGCACCCCGCTGAACCAGTCCGCCTGCTCCTGCAGGAGCCCCGCTCCTATCATCATCCGGTCCATCAAAACAGCGCTGTCGATAAAGTCCAGAACGCTGAGGAAGCAGGAACCCAGGGTAATCGGTATGGCAAAGCGCGCCAGGGCCAACAGCAGGTCCTTTTTAGCAGGCGTAGGCCCGCTGTCCGGCGGCAGAGCCCGGTCCTTTCGCTTTTGCCGGAGCTTGTACGCCGTCAGATACAGAGTCCCCAGTCCGGAACTAATGGATACCCCCGCAATGGCCCCCACGGCGGCCAAAGTGTCGTCGCCAAACTTGTTGACAATGTAGGCCGCCAGCCCCACGCCGATAGCCACCTTTGTGACAGCCTCAATAACCTGGGACAGGGCGGTAGGCGTCATATTGGAGCGCCCTTGAAAGTAGCCGCGTAACGCGGAGGTGACAGAGATAAAGAAGGTAGTAGGGGCCAGAGCCCGAATGGTCCCGGCGGCCCCCGGCTTGTGCAGCATCCGCGCAATCTCATGGGGGAACAGAAGCATCACAAGGCTTCCCAGCGCGCCAATTCCGAAAAACAGCCAGAACGCTACGGAAAACACCTGGTCCGCCTCTTTCCGGCAGTTTCGGGCATAGGCGGTGCTCACCATCCGGGAGACCGCAATAGGCAGTCCCGCAGTGGAAAGCATTAAAAATATAGTGAATATATCATATGCCCCATAAAAATAGGACATGCCTTCCGCACTGATGAAATTAGCCAGCGGGATAGAGAACAACAGCCCCAGCAGCTTCACCAGCAGGGTAGAGGCGGAAAGAATCGCCGCGCCTTTCATAAACCCGTTTTTCTTTTCTCCAGCCGTGCCGCCGCCCCCTTTCTTTCTCGCTGAGATTAGTTTTTTGCTTTTATTTGTTAATTATAACAAAGAATCCTTTAAAACGCAAGGAGCAAGTCCGGCCGTTCCTTTGGGGGCCGCTGGATTTTTCTCTTGACAAATACCCGAGGGGGGTATATAATCATAATACCCAAGGGGGGTATATTCCCGCACGGTTGGGAAAGACTGTTCCAGGGCGTGTTCGCTACTCAGTTTTTTGTGAACACGATTAAAAACAGGGGGAGGGAAGGAAAGATGGGGTGTGAAAATTGTCATAAAACCCGGGAACGCTCCGAAGAGGAATACCGGCTTTTGTGCAACCGGCTGAGCCGGATTGAAGGGCAGATTCGGGGAATCCGGGGTATGCTGGAGAAGGACGCGTACTGTGTCGATATCCTCTCCCAGGCCGCCGCCGCCAACGCCGCTTTAAACGCCTTTTCCCGAGAGCTGCTGGTTCAGCACCTGCGCACCTGCGTAGCCCGGGATCTGAAAGCCGGCGACGACAGCACCGTAGACGAACTGGCCGCCGCCCTACAGAAGCTAATGAAATAAAGCGAAATCTCCCGCGTCAAGCCAAAAGCAAGGATTAAAAAATGCAAAGAAAAAATTTTTTGAAGATTGTTAAGGGACTTTTTTACAAAAAAGTCCCTTAACCCGCCGGAGGCGGTCTTAAAAAGGAGGTACCCGACCATGAAACAATACACCGTGACCGGCATGACCTGCGCCGCGTGCAGCGCCCGGGTGGAAAAGGCGGTGGGAAAACTGCCCGGGGTAACGGCCTGCTCCGTCAGCCTTTTGACCAACTCCATGGGGGTGGAAGGCAGCGCCACGCCGGAAGAGATCGTCTCGGCGGTAGAGGCCGCCGGATATGGCGCCGCTGAAAAGGGCGCGGCCGCCCCCCAGGCACAGGGGGAACGGGCCTCTGAAAGCTTGGAGGACAAGGAATCGCCAAAGCTGAAAAAGCGGCTGCTCTGGTCCCTGGGCTTTCTCATTGTGCTGATGTACTTTTCTATGGGCCACATGATGTGGGGCTGGCCTGTGCCTGGCCCGCTGGAAGGGAACCATGTGGCCATGGGGCTCGTCCAGCTGCTGCTCACCGGGGCCATTATGGTGATCAACCAGCGGTTCTTTATCAGCGGCTTCCAGAGCCTCTGGCATCGCTCCCCCAACATGGACACCTTGGTGGCCTTGGGCGCTACCGCGGCCTTTGCCTACAGTACCTACGCCCTGTTCGCCATGACGGAGGCCCAGCTTCGGGGAGACGGCGCGGCGGTTATGCGCTATATGATGGAGCTGTATTTTGAATCCGCCGGCATGATCCTTACCCTGATTACCGTAGGCAAAATGCTGGAGGCCCGCTCCAAGGGCCGGACCACCGACGCGCTGAAGAGCTTGATGGACCTGGCCCCCAAGACCGCCGCTTTGCTCCGGGAGGGTACGGAAGAGCAGGTACCCATTGAACAGGTGCAGCCAGGGGACCTGTTCGTGGTGCGGCCCGGGGAGAATATTCCTGTGGACGGCCTCGTTGTGGAAGGGGAAAGCGCGGTGGATGAGTCGGCGCTGACAGGGGAGAGCGTCCCTGTAGATAAGGCCCCTGGATGCCAGGTTTCCGCCGCCACCCTGAACCGCTCAGGATTTTTAAAGTGCCGGGCCACCCGGGTGGGCCAAGACACCACATTGTCTCAGATTATACAGATGGTCAGCGACGCGGCGGCGACAAAGGCCCCTATCGCCAAGGTGGCCGACAAGGTTTCCGGGGTGTTCGTGCCCGCCGTCATTGCCATTGCTGTGGCAACCACTGCCGTCTGGCTGCTTTTAGGGCAGGGCTTCGGCTACGCGCTGGCCCGGGGCATCTCGGTTTTGGTGATTAGCTGCCCTTGCGCCCTGGGGCTTGCCACCCCCGTGGCCATTATGGTGGGCAATGGTTTGGGGGCAAAAAACGGCATCCTCTTTAAAACCGCCGTCTCCCTGGAAGCCGCTGGACGTACGGAGATCATTGCCCTGGATAAGACCGGTACCATCACCAGCGGCCAGCCCAAGGTCACGGACCTGGTTCCCGTTTCCCCCTTGGACGAGGACACCCTTTTGGCACTGGCCGCCAGTTTAGAGGCTCCCTCCGAGCACCCCTTGGCTTCCGCTATTGTGGAGGAGGCTAAAAGCCGGAATCTTCCCTCTCAGCCTATCGCCGGCTTTCAGGCGGTTCATGGCCGGGGCGTGCGGGGAACCATTGGGAAAACCGCTTTCATCGGCGGCAACCAGGCCATGCTGGAAGAGGCCGGGATATCTTTAGGAGAGCTGGCCGCCCGGTCTGAAGCTCTGGCAGCCCAGGGAAAAACCCCCATGTTTTTTGCCGACGAAGCCAAAAAGCAGGTTTTGGGCGTGGTAGCTGTGGCGGATGTCATCAAGGAGGACAGCCCGGAGGCTATCCGGGAACTGCAAAACATGGGGATGCGGGTGGTAATGCTCACCGGCGACAACCGGCGCACCGCGGAGGCCATCGGAGCCCAGGCGGGGGTGGACGAGGTCGTTGCCGGAGTGCTGCCAGACGGCAAGGAAAGCGTGATCCGGCAGCTTCGGGAGCAGGGGAAGGTCGCCATGGTAGGCGACGGCATCAACGACGCCCCGGCTCTGACCCGGGCCGACACGGGCATTGCCATTGGCGCCGGTACAGACGTTGCCATTGACGCGGCGGATGTGGTGCTGATGCACAGCCGCCTGTCCGACGTCCCCGCGGCCATCCGCCTGAGCCGGGCCACGCTGCGGAACATCCACCAGAACCTTTTCTGGGCTTTCTTTTACAACACGGTGGGGATCCCCCTGGCAGCGGGGCTTTTCATCCCCTTTGGGCTGACGCTGAACCCCATGTTCGGCGCGGCCGCCATGAGCTTGTCCAGCTTCTGCGTGGTGTCCAATGCCCTGCGGCTGAACCTTTTTAAGCTACGGGACAGCCGCCATGACAGAAAGATTCACCATATGAAACCCATTTCTAAGGAGGAAACAACCATGGAAAAAACCCTGAAAGTCCAAGGCATGATGTGCGGCCACTGCGAAGCCCGGGTGAAAAAGGCCCTGGAGGCTATCCCGGAGGTGCAGGCCGCCCAGGTAAGCCACGAGGCCGGCACGGCGGTTGTCACACTCACCGCCGCTGTGGCTGACAACATTCTAAAAGAGGCTGTTGAAGCCCAGGACTACCAAGTGCTGTCGGTGGAGTAAGCATCTTTAAGTCCGGAGGGCTCCGCCTTGCGGCCTGTAACCATTTGAAGAAGGCCACGGCGCTTGCCGAGCGAAAAAGAAAAAAGGCCGCGGATTAAGGGCGTTGCCATAAGAAAACATGGAAAACCCCAGTAAAATCAATGTTTTTTAAGGGCAGCGGAAAACGGGGCGGCGCAAACAAGTGAACAACAGCACAGAAAACGGGCGATGTCGGCAAGACACCGCCCGTTTCTGCGTCCCGGTCAACGCCGCAGATTTTGAAAAAGTCTGTGGCGTTTTTTCATGCACCGAAAGGAGCGGAGAGCCATGCCAGTATTCCGCGTGGAGAGGAACAAAGGAGGTATGACGCTTGCAAGAGGAAGTCACTCAAAAGACCATCGCATTATCCATGAAAACCGGGAAGCTGACGGCCCAAGTGCTGCAAATGGCCCTGAAAAAGTTTTTGGAGGCCCAGAAGCACGGCCCCAAGCTCCATCAGGGCCAGCAGAGCCTAAAGCAGTTGAAGCAGCACGGGGCGGCGCTGTCCAACATTGAGATCACCGACGCCAACATCGCCGCTTTCAAGCCCTGCGCCAAGAAATACGGCGTGGACTTCGCCTTGCGGAAGGACAAGACCACCCAGCCGCCCCACTACATCGTGATCTTCAAGAGCCGGGACGCGGACAATCTGGAACAGGCTTTCAAGGAGTTCACCGCCAAGAAGCTGTCGCGGGAGGCCAAGCCCTCCATCCGCAAGGCGCTGTCTGTCTTGCGGGAAGCGGTTGGCCGGAACGTCCAGCGGGCCAAGGAGAAGATCAGAGAAAGGGGGATGGAGCGGTGAAGCCTGACCTGAAAAAGCTGATAATCACCAACCTGGCGCTATGAGGATTTGCCCATCATCCCGGAGAGCTGGCGGCTGACCGTCCCCCCGGACAAGCGGGAGCGGTTCGACACCCTGCGGACGCTTCTGCGTTCCGAGGACGTGAGCGAGGTTGTCAACGCTTGCGACGCCGGGCGGGAGGGCGAATTGATCTTCCGCACGGTCTACCACCTGGCGGGCTGTACCAAGCCCATGAAGCGGCTGTGGATTTCCAGCATGGAGGACAGCGCCATCCGGGAGGGCTTCGCCCACCTGAAACCGGGCCGGGACTATGACCCGCTGCATCAATCGGCGCTGTGCCGGGCCAAGGCGGACTGGCTGATCGGCATTAACGCCACCCGGCTTTTCTCTGTGCTGTACCACAAGACCCTGACCGTGGGCCGCGTCCAGACCCCCACCCTGAAAATGCTGGCGGACAGGGACGCCAAGATCACCGGCTTCCAGAAAGAGAAATATCACATCGTCCATATCGCCGGGGGCGGCATGGAGGCGG
>CANONE010000111.1 GCA_947567585.1 uncultured Clostridia bacterium
ATTTTGATTTCTATTTCTATTATTATAATTATTATTTCTATTATCTCTATTTTGACTGAACTCCATTGTTTTCTTTACAAAGCCATATATATCCGTCCCATGACATTTCCTTATCGTTTTCATTAAATTGGTGCTCCATTGTTAAATGCTCATCAATTATTGCCTCTAGTGCATTTACTGCCCTATGTTCAATTTTTGTTGATGAAGGCATTTCCATATATTTTTCCTCCATTCTGATCTTTTTAGTCCATCAACATAAAGGTAGTATAGATTGCTATTTTGAGCATCTACAATGATTATTTATTGTATTCTCTCCGGGAAAGCTAGTCAAGTCATGTCCTAATAATTGGCGTCTAGAAATTGGATAAAAGGTTACTGAGAAATCATTAGTGCTCCCGGTTTAAATTAACGCTTCTATAAAAGTAAAGTGAATGGTACAGTAAAAGTAAAGTGAAAAACTCAGCATATGGGGGGTTGAAAGTAAAATCTGGATCTGCTATAATTGCTATCGTAAAGAAGTGCGGGGCCGCCAGAGCGGTCCCGTTTCATTTGGAGCGGCTGTCATAGACAGGCCGCTTTTTTCATACGTTTGACCAAAGGAGAGATGCGCTATGACGGTAATGAGCCTGGAGGAACTGCGGAAACTGGACGTGAGGGATGTAGACCCGGAAACTCTCCCGGATATCAAGGATATCCATATCGACCCCTCGCTGCCTCCGGAGCAGCGGATGGCCAGCGTTCTTCGGCAGATGAACGGGAATCCTTATTTTTTCCGCAGCGCGGGGCTGGTAGTCAAGACCTCCTTCAAAGGCGAGGCCCGGCTTCAGGCGCTCCTGGAGGACTGCCTGGAGCATTTATAATCGGATTGCTGAATCAGCAAAGCCGCCCACATCAGAAATTCAGGCTGGACAATCTGAACGACTTCTGCTATACTGGCAGTGGATCAAATCAGAACAGCTCTGTAAAAACACTTTCTGACCGGAGCGGCTTTTGCCGTAATACCAGGTTAGGAGGCTAGTTTTTATAGAGTTTTTTTCGTGCCAAAAACCGGAGATTTACCGCTGCTATGCCTATGGGCGGCTGTCCCGGAAGGACCAGAAGACGCGGCAGGACAGCGATGAGAGCAACAGCATCAAGAACCAGCGGGACCTGATTCATGAGTACATCGGCCGGCATCCAGACTTGGAGCTGTGCATGGAGGGGTACGACGACAATTACTCCGGCACCAATTTTGACCGCCCCCATTTCCAGGAGATGATGCGGGCAATAGAGGAAGGGAAAATCGACTGCATTGTGGTCAAGGACCTGTCCCGTTTCGGGCGTGAGCATGTTGACGTAGGAAAATACCTTCGGCAATTCACCAGTCAAAATATCCGATTCATTGCTATTCTGGACATTTATGATAATACCAAGGAAACCTCCTCAGACCACCTGGTTGTTTCCATGAAAAACCTGTTTAACGACAACTACTGCCGGGACACCTCCATCAAGATCCGCAGTCACCTGGACGTGCGCCGCCGCAGCGGGAAATTCATTGGTTCCTTTGCCGCCTACGGCTACCGCAAGGACCCGGAGGACAAAAACCACCTGCTCATTGACGATGAGGCCGCCGCCGTGGTACAGGATATTTTCGCCTGGAAGATTGATGGGATGAGCAATCAGGCCATCGCCGATCAACTCAACCAGCTGGGTATCCTCTCGCCCATGGAGTACAAGCAGGCCAAGGGCGTCAATTATGGCAGCGGGTATAAGGTCCACGCCAAGGCCCTCTGGTCCTCTGTCACCGTCCGGCGTATTCTCACCAGCGTGGTCTACCTGGGCATTATGGAGCAGGGCAAACGCACGACCCCCAACTACAAGGTCAAGCGGGAGATCCAGCGCCCCCAGGAGGAGTGGATGCGGGTGGAGGGAACCCATGATCCCATCGTTTCTAAAGAGGACTTTAACCTGGTGGCCCGGTTGCTGATGTTGGACACCCGGGCCACCCCCGGCGGGAAAACCGTCTACCCCCTGGGGCGCGGTTCCATAAGGACACTTTTAGGGGACAAGCTATTTGAAATGGCGTAACTGCTCAATATAACAATATAAGAGGTTTTTATTTGTTTTTGCGCTTCTGTTCCACGACTTCTGTGACAGAGTCATCAAGGAGTCGGCGCAGTGATTCGCATATTTTGGAGAAATACTTGGCGATCGGCTCAATCAGGATTCCGCTCAGATACTCTGCGGATGGCACATAGTTTGAAGCATATTTGGCAGCGATGGCTAAGGCACTATAGCCCAACCCAAGACAACCTATTTTCCAAATACCTTTCCACAGCAGATCTTTTTGAAAGCCCTTTTTCCATGTGCCATATCCTGTACCGATAACTTGGTTTACGCCCATCAAAATTAACAAGACAACAATCAGTTTCATGCTCATATGTATTCCCTCTCCTTATTTGCTATAAGTAACATGTATTATAGCAGATTTTGCAGAAAATACATATAGCAGATATTCTGGGTTAATGGTAGACAAGAAAAGTTCGAACTGTCACATTGTCGTAAGCAGTGGATTTTGAATCCGCTGCGTCTGCCAATACGAAATACCAGCAACTTAAATTTTGAAAAAATTGCGAAGAAGTGTAGGTATCTCTATACTTCTTTTTGCTTTTATATAGAAAAAATGTAAAAGGAATGATTTTTATGGTAGCAGGCCATTTGCAGCAGAAAAAGGACTATTGGTATATGGTTTTGAACCTATATGATGCGGAGGGAAAACGCAAAACCAAGTGGATTGCCACCCACATGCCTGTGCAGGGCAACAAGCGCCGCGCGGAGGAACTGTTGCTCCAGACCAGGCAGCAGTACGCTGACAGTCAGGAGTCCAGCGGACTGCTTTTTGCCGACTATATGCTCCAGTGGCTGGGGAAAATGAAGCCGAAAGTGTCGCCCACTACATATCGTGGGTATAAATACAATATTGAACGCGGGATATGCCCCTACTTCCGGCAGAAGAATATCTCATTGCGGAATCTGCGCCCTATTGATTTGGAGCAGTACTATGCCTATCTTCAAAATCAGGGTTTGTCCGCCAATACCGCCATCCATCATCACGCCAATATTCACAAGGCGCTGAAGGACGCCGTAAGGTTGGACCTTGTAAGCCGAAATGTCGCTGATCTGGCGGAACGGCCCGTAAAAGTGAATTATACCCCAAATCACTATTCCGCCGATGAGGCAAATGAACTGCTTCAAAATCGAACTCCACTTATTGAAGTGCAGCAGTGGCTGGGACACAGTACCTTGGAAACAACCGCAAATCTATCTGCTCATCTGGAGTATGAAACAAAACTGAACAGTGCCGGGACTTTGAAAAAAATTTAGCTTGACTTCATTATCAACATAAAATAAGCTGTGTTCCAGAATGACATTTAAACGTTGGGGACTGACCTGTATTGAAGCGTTTTAGACAAGAGTAAGCAAAAAGGTGGTCTAGATGAAATTTGAGTTTTCTTCTGGAGCGAAACATATTCTTTAGACACTCACCGGCGCAGGCTACGAGGCCTACCTGGTGGGCGGCTGTGTGCGGGATTTGCTGAGAGGTGTCGATCCTCACGACTGGGATATCTGTACCTCCGCCCGTCCGGAGGAAACGGAACATTGCTTTGCTGGCCACCGACTTATCAAGACCGGGCTGAAACATGGCACCGTCACCGTTTTGGAAGACGGTGAGCCCTATGAGATTACCACCTACCGCACCGAGGGGCCCTACTCCGACAGCCGCCGGCCGGACTACGTGGAGTTTGTCTCCAGTCTGGAGGCCGACCTGGCCCGGCGGGACTTTACCATGAACGCCATCGCCCTGGGGCTGGACGGCACTATGCGGGACCCCTTCGGCGGCGCGGATGATATCAAAGCCGGGCGAATCCGCTGTGTGGGGAAGCCTGCCAAACGTTTCCAGGAGGACGGCTTGCGGGTGATGCGGGCCTTGCGGTTTGGGGCGGTGTTCGGCTATGAGATTGAGGAGGGAACAACCTGGGCCATCCATGAAAACCGCCACATGCTGAAACATGTGGCGGCAGAGCGTATCAATGTGGAGCTGTGCAAGCTGCTGGTAGGCAGCAAGGCTGGAGAGATTTTGCGCCAGTACCCCGATGTGCTGTGTGAGTTTTGGCCGGAACTGGGACCGCTGGTCACCCTGGAGCAGAACACCCCCTGGCACTGCTGGGGCGGCTGGGAGCACACCATCCACACAGTGGAGGCCGCCCCGTCTGACCTGATTCTGCGACTGACCATGCTCCTTCACGATATCGGCAAACCCAGCTGCAAATCCACCGACGGGAATGGCATCGACCACTTCTACGGTCACCCTACTGTCAGTGCCAAGCTGGCCGACCAGATGCTCCGGGCGCTGAAATTCGACAACAGGACCCGGGAGCGAGTGGTCGCTCTGGTGGAGCGCCACGATGTTCAGATTCCGTGCCGGGACCGCTCCATCCGAAAATGGCTGGGCCGTCTGGGTCCGGAGACCTTTTTCCAGCTTCTGGAGGTCAAACGGGCGGACGGAATGGGACAGTCCTATGAGTTGGTGAAAGACCGCCTGGCCGAGCTGGAGGAAATGAGAGCGAAAGCGGAGGAGATTGTTGCCCAGGGGCAGTGCTTTTCTCTGAAAGACTTGGCCGTCAATGGGCGGGATGTGATCGCGGCAGGAATTGCGCCGGGCCCAGAGGTGGGGCGAGTGCTGAATGGACTGCTGGAACGGGTGACCAGTGGGGAGATTACCAACGAGCGTGAGACGTTGCTTCGACTGCTACGCCCCGATGATGGTCCCCTCATTGGGATGTAACATCTACCCAGTTACGTGGCTGGCGGCGTCAGAGATCAGAACACATAGTGGGCGCCACCTCGTAGGGCTGTCTCGCCAGGGACATGGGCACTTTTGAGTTCCCGGAGCCGAAAGTTCACACCTCTTCGGTGAGATAAGACGCGAGGATCAGCGGAGTCCAGATAGGCCCTGGTGCCACCACATTGACCCGGATGCTCTGCTTAGCTAGGGACAGGGAGAGGGACCGAGTTGAGGAGACAATGGCCCCCCTTAGTGTCGCTGTAGTTGATTAGGTCCCCCCCTGTAGGCCGTGACCAAAGTGGTGTTGATGGTGCTCCCACTCTAGCCCATGTGGGGGAAGGTGGCTTGGATTAGGTAAAAGAAAGAAAATACGTTGGTCTGAAAAGCGCCCGCCAAACCGCTGGATGGTCTGTGTCACATAGCATTTTGCCGTACCGGAGTCTTCCAGATTTCCGCAGAGAAGCAGACATTGAGCGCCCAGCTTCTTGAACCGTGCTTCTGTCTCCGCCGCATCGACCGCCTCGTCATAGTAGGCAATACTATATTCACCCTTTCCTTGGTAGAAACGTAGGCCAATACCCGGTCAATACTTATGATAAGTACGCTTTTTATACCCCATAAGCAAATAGCTCCTTTGACTATTTTATGCTGTTGTAGGTATTTGTTTTTTCATATTTTGCAGTCTCCACTTCATACACTTTATTGGAGGTGACTTTGATGAAAAATTCAACTTTAATCTTGTCTGAATATCATCCACCGTTATTCAAATTCGATAGCAAGGCGATTCGCCAAGCTATCACTGTATGGCTTACGAAAGGACTTCATAAACAATGAAATAGTAACATTGAATACATTGTCTCTCAATTTTAGGGCAATTCTCAAAATAAGCAATAACCAGCGCAGCAAAATCAGCCGGCGCAATCATCGGCGGAGACTTGGCCAAGGGCAAAGCGGATCGCGGCATCCAGCGCAAATGGAGGACAATATGGTAGTGGACTTCGGCGTATTCAGCGGCGCATGATCTACCACACGCCGACCGCCTTTTCCCCGGCCATAACGTCTGACCATATTGATATTCACACCGCTTTCATCCAGGAAAACCAGATGAGACGCCTGTGTCTTCTTCGCAAACCCACTCCAGTCTTCTCTCTTTGCCCGCACATCCGGGGACGCTCCTGTTCGGAAGCGTGGATCATCTTCTTTTTCCGCCGGTATCCCATTGCCCGAAGCCTCCGCCGTACCGTTTCTATTCCTACTGGCAGATTCAATTTCTCTACTATTTCGAACAGGGTGATGTCCGGCTGTTCATCAACCGCTCTTGCTATGTTTTCCAAATCCTCCTGCCCCAGTATGCGCTTGCGTCCTCTTTCGCTGACACGCAGATCTACACTTCCTGTTCTGCCCTTTTGTTCTGCCAGCCGGTATACGCTCGGCACAGATACCCCGTATGCCAACACAATCCCCTTGGCATCGTGCGTTTTAGCAAATTCTGCACTTCATTATGTAGCATCCTGCTCACCTCGCTGCTATTTTACCACTTTTCTTGCTTTATTGCTATTTCAGAGAATTGCTCTAATTTAGATACTAGTAAAGAATTGTAGTAGTATGTTCAATGAGTTTTCAGGAAGTATACTTAATTGCCACAGAACAAATAATAAGATTAAGAGTAGTAGTGTAGTTTGAGATTTAAATCTTACGATAAAGTGATAGAAACGTATAAAAATGTGCTCAGTGATTATGAAATCCCTAGCTGTTTTTTTAGCTTTTTGAGATTTGTTTTCTAGCTTTGAGGAGGAAGATGCTTTCAAGGAAGAAAAATCATTTAGAAATTCATCCCAAACTTCTTCAGTAAATTCACTTTCTAGCATTTTACTGCGAGCAAAAAAGTAATCTGTAAATTCACGTCGACGAAAGCAAAAACATTTTCTAAAAAATGATCGCAATCCTCGCTTTTGCGTGTAAGCTACTTGTTTTAGCAAATCAATCCGCATTCCACGATGCCTTTTTTCTTTATCACCTAGTTTACAAGGGGTATGCAGATAATGAAAGGTGATTGTTGCCAAGTTGTTAGGGATACCGCTTGGCAAGGCATTTTTTCCAACATATATTTTTAACATTTGATTTGATGGATTGCTAATTGCAATTAATGCTGCCCCAGACCAATTTGGATCAATTGTAGTGCTTATATGGCCAAACCCTTCTACAACTTTTGAAACACGTGAAGATACATACCCAGCCATCGTAGGGGGAACTAAAATGTATTCATTACTGACGATTAATACAGTATCTTTGGCATGAACATATATATAATATTTATCATCTAAATGGCATTTTTCACGGTAGACTGTTTCGAGCATACCAGTCTTTGCAGACATGGCAATGATAGTTGGTGTTATATCATAGGAAGCAGCTTTTTGACAATGCTCACTAAAGGGATATATCTTTAATCCGTGTCCTTTTTTTTGCTCGTTCAAAAAATCGTATTTACTTAATTGACCCCAAATTAACGTTACTCAACAAACAAAGCCGCAAAAATATATTGATTGGAGC
>CANONE010000112.1 GCA_947567585.1 uncultured Clostridia bacterium
TTCCGATCTGTTTTCTAAGATGGGGACGGATCCCCGGGACAAGTACAGCCATTTACGCATGGTCATTATGGTAGGCGCCGTTATGGGTATCCACGGGTTTGTAATGCTGTGCCTCAACTACCATGAGTTCGACCCTATGAGCATTGTAAAATATCTCCCGGTTTCCGCCTGTTACATTATTTCCATGGCCATTGGCTACATAGGACTGCGGTATTTGGAGCTTTCCGTATCCTCTCCCGTCTGCAACTCTTCCGGCGCCGTGGCCGCTGTCCTGTGCTTTGTCCTTTTGGGGCAGACCATGAGCGGCCCGCAGCTGGTGTCTGTGGTCCTGGTGGTGCTGGGCGTGATCCTTCTTTCCGTCTTTGACATGAAGGATGAGAACAAGGCCCGGCGCTTCCGGGGTGAAGTCATCGAAGAGAAGTACGCGGTCAGCGCTCTGGCCGTGAGCATACCCATTATCTACTGCCTGATCGACGCCCTGGGCACCTTCGGCGACAGCTTGGTATTGGACGCCTGGGCTCTTGTCAGCGAAGAGGAAGGGGAGATTGCCTATGAATTCACCTTTTTCCTGTGCGCTGTAGCGGCGTTCATTTTCCTGGTATTTGTGAAAAAGCAGAAATTCAGTCTCTGGGAAGAGCGGGAAAAGGGCCTAGGAGCCATTTGCGAAACGGCTGGCCAGTTCTTTTACATCTACGCCATTGCCGACAACGCCATTATGGCCGCGCCCCTGATTTCCAGCTACTGCCTGTTTTCTGTGGTGCTGTCCCGCATTTTCCTGAAAGAGAAGCTCACCCTGCGCCAGTATGGGGCCATCGCCATTGCCGGAGCGGGCATCGTCCTAATGGGCGCACTGGAAGGGGCGTGAGCGGTATGGAGCATGTAGAGTTTGGAAACTCAGAACTGGCCCCCGCCTGCAAGGAGCGGCTGGCCCTCTTCGCCCGGGTGGAGGCCCAGCGCTGCTGGCACGGGAACGTGCTGGGGGTAAAGTCCAACCTGGAGCCCATTCTCCGCCACTTTCCCAAGTGGAAGCTGAAGGAGGCCGAGAGCCTGTGGTGCGCGGCCTTTGTGTACTACTGCTGCCTGGGGGCTGGGTATGTGTTCCCCGTGCGGCCAAAGGAGTGCGTGTCCTGCAATCTGGCCGGGTGCGGGGCTTGGGAGGAGTGGGCCAAAGCTGACAACCGTATCGGGTGGCTCGCGCCCAGCTGCCTGCCTCAGCCGGGGCATATTGTGCTGTTCGACAAGGTGTTCGAGAATAAGGTCCATGACCACATCGGCATTGTGCTGGGCGCGGACAAGGACAGAATCGTCACCGCGGAGGGGAACCTGAACAACGTCTCCGGGGTGGTAGAGCGGCCCAGGGACAGGCACATCCGGGGGTACATCAGCCTGCCGGACGGGTTCGTCTATTGAGGGGGGAACATGTGAAAAATCCTATTATTCCTATGACAAAGGAGCTGGCCGCAAAAATCGCGGCTTGGCGCTACCCCGATGAATACGCCGTATACAATTGGCGGGAGGGGGAACCCTTGGACCAGCTGCTGGACGGCGGCGCCTACGCCCTTTTAAACCGCCAAGGGGACTTGGTAGGCTTTTACCAGTTCGGCCAGGGGGCAAGAATCCCCACAAAAGAGCCGGAAAGCTATCCCGAAGGCCCGTTAGACGTGGGACTTGGCCTGTGCCCGGAGCTTTGCGGTCTGGGATTAGGCGCGGCCTTTTTGCAGGCGGGATTGGATTTTGCCAAAAAAGAGCTGGGAGCGGAAGATTTCCGCCTCACCGTGGCCGCTTTTAACCAGCGGGCCTGGCGGGTCTACACCCGGTGCGGGTTTGGCGCGGGGGAAAAAACCGTCCACAAAATTTCCGGAGAGCCCTTTGTCATTCTGGCTGGGCCGGATTGCGGCGGGCGGCTGGAGTACAGGCACGGCGTCCTGCCGGAGGAATACTGCGGCCTGCGAAAGGCTGTGGGCTGGAGCGCCATCTGCCTGGAGCAGGCGGCGGAAGGCTTGGCCGGCTCGGCATTCGCGGCCGGGTGCTATGACGGCGGCATAGCCGTAGGCAGCGCCCGGCTGCTCTGGGACGGCGGCTATACCGCTTATCTCACAGACGTCATGGTACTCCCCGCTTACCAGGGCCGGGGGATTGGCACAAAAATGGTGGAGGACTGCCTTGCTTTCCTGCGGGCCCAGATGCGGCCAGGGTGGCGCTTGAAAGTCCACCTGCTGGCAGGCAAGGGCAGAGACAGCTTTTACCAGAGATTTGGCTTTAGCCAGCGGCCCAACGACAACGCGGGCCCCGCCATGGATATGTGGATGGAATAGGGCCGTCCGCTTAGCCATTCTGGCGGCAATTTATAGGATCATCTTAAAAAGAGGGTGTAAGCATGACCGATCAACTAACCAACCGGCTCTTTGACTTTATCCAGAGCAGCCCCACCGCCCTGCATACGGTGCAGACGGTCCGGGCTATGCTGCTGCAAGCGGGATTTACGGAGCTTTTTGAGACAGAGCCCTGGCAGCTTACGCCGGGGCGGGGATACTTTACCACCCGGGGCGGGGGCTCTGTCATTGCGCTGCGCTACCCCAAGGCGGATTTCCGGGCCTTCTCCATTGTAGCGCCCCACGGGGATTCACCCGCGTTTAAGGTAAAGGGCTCGCCGGAAATGAAGGTAGAGGACCGCTATGCCAAGCTGAACACCGAGGTTTACGGCGGCATGGCCCTGCATCTCTGGCTGGACCGGCCCCTCAGCGTGGCGGGGCGGCTGGCGGTGCGGACAGAGGAGGGGATCCGGTCCGTGCTGACAGATATCAGCCGGGACCTTCTGGTAATTCCCAGCCTGGCCATTCATATGAACCGGGAGGCCAATCAAGGGGCGAAAACCGATCCCCAAAAGGACACCCTGCCTCTGTTGGGAGGGGGCGAAGCGGACCTGCTGTCCCTGGCGGCGGAGCGAGCTGGGGTGAAGAAGGAGGACATTTTGTCCCACGACCTGTATCTCTACCATCGGGCCCGGGGCACGGTGTACGGGGCGGACCAGGAGTTCATAGCCGCGCCCAAGCTGGACGATTTAGAGTGCGCGTTTTCCGCTGTCACAGCCTTTTTGCAGAGCGAAAACCCGGAAAACTCCACGGTCTGCGCCATTTTTGACAATGAGGAGACCGGCAGCATGACCCGCCACGCGGCCGGTTCCACCTTCCTTGGCGACGTGCTGGACCGGATCTGCGCCGCCGCTGGCAAAGACGCCGCTGAACGCCAGCGGGCCATCCAGAGCGGCATGCTGCTCAGTGCGGACAACGCCCACGCCGTTCACCCTAACTACCCGGAAAAGGCGGACCCCACCAGCCGCTGCTATATGAACCAGGGAGTGGTGGTGAAGCACAGCACCCGCTATGCCACGGACGCTGTTACCGCCGCAGTGTTCCGCCGGATCTGCGAAAAGGCCGGCGTGCCTACCCAGGATTTTTACAACCATTCCTCCAACCCCGGCGGGGGCACTCTGGGGCTGATTTCCGGGAGCCATGTGTCCATTCCCACGGTGGATATCGGCCTAGCCCAGCTCAGTATGCACTCTCCCTATGAGACGGCAGGCAAAGAGGACCTCTCACACATGATGAACGCCATGACAGCCTTTTATAACAGCGTGCTTTCCTGGAAGGGGAACAGCTGCCATATTGGCTAGGAGGACCGCGTTATGCTGCGGTACGTTTTGAACCCAGACGCGCCCCCGGAAAGCATCGCCGCCCTCCGGCGCTCTGTTGGCTGGGGCGGCATGGAGGCGGAGCTGAAAGATCCGGCCCTGCGGGACTATCTGCGGATTGCCTGCTATGACGGGGAAAGACTGGCGGGCTTTCTGGCCGTAGTAAGCAACGGCGTGACTGACGCTTATATTCAAGACGTGATGGTCCACCCGGACTACCAGGGCAGGGGCATCGGCACAGAGCTGATGAACCGGGCCGTCAGCCGTCTGAAAGACAGCCGCATCTATATGATCTCCGTGATTTACGGAGAAGAAAGCCTGCGGCCCTTTTATGAAAAATTCGGGTTTTACACCATGCTCTGCGGCCAGATGGAGACCCGCCCTGAAACCTGAAAACATACATGGTGCAATATCCTTATGGGTAGGGGTTCTAAAGATATTTGCGCAGGAGATGAGGATATGGAACGGATCAAAAGCTTAGGCCGCTATCAAAAAGGCGTCATCCTATTCATGATTGCTATGATACTGGCCTTCACGGTGATGTACCCCATGACCATCTCGCGGGTGGGATTTGCGTATATGGACGCCATTCTCGTCCCAAGCCAAGAAAACGGCGGCACGGTGTACACTGGCAAAATTCTCTGGCAGCGGGCGCGCTTTACAGTGTCGGCGGATAAGACCGTGGTGTTTCAGCATGGCGATAAAATCTATGGTCCCTATACCGCGAAGGAGGACCCCTCTGCCATTCCAAAGGACGAGGACCTGGCGGAAGATATGACCGGCGTGGAGCTTCGGCAGGGAGATGAAATTCTGTTTCGCGGGGGCGTTCTGAAAACCAACGATTTTCTGGTACTGTACAGCGAAGACGGAACCCCAGCCCACTTCTATATCACCTATACCACCAGCGATGGAATCGAGAGGGACGAAAGCGGGAATCCCATTGACCCCGTAGAGCCCTTCGCGACTACCATACTGGAGCTGATGAACGGCCCCCAGCTGACCCACAAGGGCCAGTGGCCCATATGGTTTCTCGGCGTGCTCTGCTGCGGTTTCAATACCTTTTCCATTTTGTTTGCGGACGAGCTGTTCCGTTTTGCGCTGGCGCTTCGGGTTCGCTGCCCGGACGGCGCGGAGCCGTCGGAGCTGGAAATCGCGGGAAGGTATATCGGCTGGACGGTTCTGGCCGTTTTGGCAGTGGCACTCTTTGTGATAGGCTTGCGGTGGTAACGGGCTTTTGAGAAAGCCAGAGCCCGCGCCGCGCCCTTATAGCAACGCTAGCTCTTCAATCCCTAAAAACATATGAAAGGAAGAACAGACTATGAGCGAAACCCAAGTGATCCGCCTAAAAAACCAGCCCGGCTGGCAGAATTCCGCCATGTTCTACCAGATCTACCCCATGGGCTTCTGCGGCGCGCCCTTTGAGAACGACGGAAAGCCGGAGAGCCGCATTCTGAAAATGCTGGACTGGGTGGATCATCTCAAAAAGCTGAACACCGGCGCGGTGTACTTCTCCCCGGTGTTTGAGTCCGACACCCACGGGTACGACACCCGGGACTATCGGAAGATCGACGCGCGCCTTGGCAGCAACCAGGACTTTGCCCAAGTGTGCGGCGCTTTGCACCAGGCGGGCATCCGGGTGGTGCTGGACGGCGTCTTCAACCATGTGGGCCGGGGGTTCTGGGCTTTCCAGGACGTCCTTAAAAACCGGGAGGGCTCCCCCTACCGGGACTGGTTTTACATCAATTTCGGCGGCAACTCCAATTATAACGACGGCCTCTGGTACGAGGGCTGGGAGGGTCATTTTGAGCTGGTAAAGCTGAACCTGCAAAATCCGGCGGTGGTGGACCACATTCTGGAATGCGTGGGAGGCTGGATGGACGAGTTTGCCATTGACGGCCTGCGGCTGGACGTGGCCTACCTGCTGGACGAGAACTTCCTGCGGCGGCTGCACCAGTTCACAAAGGGCCGGGACCCGGGCTTCTTCCTGTTGGGGGAGATGATCCACGGGGACTACCGGCGGATTATGAACCCGGACATGCTGGACAGCGTCACCAATTACGAGTGCTATAAAGGGCTGTATTCTTCCTTTAACGACCAGAATATGTTTGAAATCGCCCACTCTTTAAACCGGCAGTTTGGCAGTGAAAACTGGTGCCTGTACCGGGGCGAGCATCTTCTATGCTTTGCGGACAACCACGATGTGTCCCGGATCTATACCATCCTTCGGGACAAGAAGCACCTGCCCGGGCTGTATGCCATGCTTTACTGCATGCCGGGCATCCCCTGTCTTTATTATGGAAGCGAGTGGGGCGCCGAGGGCGATAAGAAAAACGGCGACCCCAGCCTGCGGCCCTGCTTCGACGCGCCGGTGGAAAATGAGCTGACGGAGTTTATCGGGCGGCTCAGTGAGATTAAGCTGCACAGCAAGGCCCTCAGCGAGGGAAATTATAAAAACGAAACCCTGCTCAACAAGCAGATTGTCATCCGCCGGGAATGTCAGGATGAGACTGTGCTGGCGGGCATCAACACCGATGGAAGCGGGTTTAATATCAACGTCAACTACCACGGCTCCGCTGTGGACCTGTACACCGGGCGGGAGGTCAGCCTTAACGGCTGCATCGAACTGCCCCCCTATGGAGTTAAGCTGTACAGATTGGGCTCTGCCCGGCCGGAGGATAGGCCCACTGGAGCGGAACATGCCCCACAGGTGGAGTATGTACCCCAGCGGGAGGAAAAAGCGGTTCCCGCCCCGGCGGCTACTCCCGCCCAGCCGGCAGTGGAAGCGCGCCCCGCGCCGGCCCCGGAGCCGCAGCCCCTTCAGGCCAAACCCGAGGCCGCTCCCAAGCCGGACGCAGCTCCCGCTCCCAGCGGCAAACTTCCGGAGTACCGGGTCATTGACGAAAGCGACCGGGAAAAGGCCAACGCACTGATCCGGGAACGCTGGTATTCCACGGTAATGGTGATCCACGGCATTGAAGTAGACATGACCTGTGCCCAAGGCTTCGGGGCTTTCCGGGACGGGGAGCTGATTGGCCTTGCCAGCTACGCGGTGTATGGAGACGTCTGCGAGATCCTCTCCTTGGACTGTCTGGAGCCGGGGCTGGGCATGGGCACCCACCTGATAGAGCGGGTGAAGTCTGCCGCCAAAAAGCGCGGTTGCCGGAAGCTTACGGTTACCACTACCAACGACAATCTTTCCGCCATGGGGTTCTATCAAAAAAAGGGATTTGACATGGTTCGGGTTTACCACAACGCCATGGAACTGGCCCGCCAGGCGAAGCCGGAAATTCCAGATTTTGGGGAGAACGGCATTGCCATCAAGCATGAAGTGGAGTTTGAGATGGAGATTTAGCAGACCGCTTTTTTGAAAACCATGCTATAGAATCCCTGCGTTTACCGCTCTTTCCCAGGAAAGGGCGGTTTTTTATTGCTATTGGAGGGGTATTGGGGAGGGAAAATAAAGAAGATCGCAAAAAAATGCAAAAATCTCTTGCTAAATCTCCATCTCAAACTCCACTTCATGCTTGATGGC
>CANONE010000113.1 GCA_947567585.1 uncultured Clostridia bacterium
ATGGTGCGTTTACTATGCTTACAAAGGATATGCTTTTAAAGGCGATATATGATTATGATGGTACTCCAGAGGAATTTATGGCCAATATTGAAAAGCAATATCATTATATAGAAGTGCAGGTTTGGGATGACGAATGCATAAGAGCATGAATCGCAAGTAATGGAATTCCGTGAAGAAATGCCGAAAAACGGCGAGGGTTTTTATGGATGTTCTGGTTTAAATAGTGTGTCTAGCTATGATGACTTGACGAAGTCAATGTGCAGGGACCGTTCTGAGCCGGCCGGTCCGGCAGACGGGACGTGAGGTTTGCAGAGACGTCCCTGCGGCCCTGCCCGCAAAAGCCCGCACTCCCGGGAAGAGGAAGTGCGGGCTTTTGCGTCACGCTGTGCCGATGATGTTGATTTTTTCAGCCGAGAGGCTGGTCTG
Organism: uncultured Clostridia bacterium; assembly: GCA_947567585.1. Lineage (GTDB taxonomy): Bacteria > Bacillota > Clostridia > Oscillospirales > Acutalibacteraceae > Acutalibacter. The sequence goes on from CANONE010000113.1 coordinate 427, forward strand.
CTCCATAACTACTTCCTGGACGATGAGCGCGTCGCTGTCCTGGATCTCGCCGGACACCACCACCGTACACTGTCCGTCGGCTATGTAGGCCACGCACTCCTCATATCCCTTCGCCTTCAGAAGCCCCTCCACATTGGTCTCCTTCAGGATGTTTTGGGCCATGGCGGACGCCTGCTCCACGGCCACCTTTTTGGCCTCGCTGTCGGCGTTCACGTCTTCCAGTACGCCGTCCAGCAGCTCCAAAGCCTGGTCCCGAGAGGTCTGCCGGGTGAGGCGGGCCTCGGCAAAGGCGTCGTCCATGGAGGCGTTCACCTGCTGGGAGCCCTGCAAATCATCGGAGACTGTTTCTACGTAGGCGTTGTTTACCAGCTGGGCGGCCCCCAGCTGGCTGGAGGTCCCTTCCTGCCCGCCGCCTACAGGCAGCTTATTGGTCCCGGAGAATTGCCAGTTAAGATAAACCGCCGCCCCTAAGGCCAAAACCAAAGAGGCCAATACCAATTGCTTTCTGCCGATCTTGCGCATCATACATAAAACCACCTTTTTATTTTTTTCATGACTTGCCCTCCACCACGCACACCCGGGAGGAGGGCACCCCCAAAGCGGTGCGGGCGGCGTTTATCAGCATTTCCCGCAGGGCCGGGTCCGCCGCGCCCCGGCTTACGATCACTACCCCCTTTACTTCCGGTTGGATCTCCGCTACCTCCAGACCTCTCTGGGCCCCTTTTTCATCTTCCAGAACCACATGGGTGCTTTCACTTTCCCGGCCGCCCTCCGCCTGGCTCTCCCGGGCGTCGGCCGCGTACACCCACCGTCCGGCATTTTCCAGAGTAACCATTACCTGGGGGGATTCTTCCCCGGTGACAGCCCGCACCACCCGTGCCAGACTCTCTTCCAGGGCCCGCTGGCAGTCCTGGACCCCTAGGGCCGGCTGGAGCTCCGGTTGGTCCGGGGGCTCTCCGCCGGGCAGCAGGGAAGATAGGTAAATCAGCAAAATCCCCCCCAGGCCCAGCAGCAGTACCAGCTTTACCAGCTTCTGATTTTTCAGCGCCGCGTTGAACGCCTCCCTGGCTTTTTTAAGTTCCATCCGCCGTTACCTCGATTTTCATTTCCTCCCCCAGCGCCCCCCGCAGCAGAGCCCGGGCCCGCTGGGCTTCACTTTCAAACCGGAAGCTAGCCCCGGCCTTTGTTAATACTATGCCGGACTGGTCCGCGATATCTGTCTCCACCCAAATTTTTTCCGCTTCCAGCCCAGCCGCCCCCAAAAGCCCCGCAATATACCGGGCAGCTTGTTCCTGGGCTGCCGTATCGTATTGGCCGCCCAGATAATCCTCCAGCTCCCGGTTTTGGGCGGCCCCCTCATTCAAAAGCTCCGGCCATTCCCACCTGGCTCCCAACGCCGCCAGAAAGACAGAAACCAGCAGCGTCAGCCCCACCAGGGCTTTGGCGAATCCCAGCGCCTTGTTTTGAGGGCAGAGCTTCGCTATTAATTCTGAAACCACCAGAACGCCGCACACCGTTGCCGCGCTTTCCGCCAAACCTTCCACCGCACGCCTCCTTTTTAAAGCCCTTCTGGGCTTTATCCCTGCATTCCAAACTTTATAGTTAACACGGTTCAAAAGAGGTATCCTGTTTTTGAACCGGGCGGCTCTGCCGTCCAGCTTGAAAATCGGTATCTGTCGGTTTTCAAGTACGTTTACTATATTCCATAAAGCTGCCAAACCCTTTTACGCTCCCCGGGCAAAGACCACCGCCGCCGACGTCGCCACGCACACCGCGCAGACGCTGGCTAATACCGCCAGTATCATCTTGGCTACCCCGGCGCAGGCCGCCATCAATCCGCTGACCTCCGGGGCGTCAAAAAGGTCTCCCAGGGTTTGGCCCGCCAGACATACCAGAGACCAGACTAGGCATTCCCCCATAGCGGGCAAAAAAATGCACAGCCCCGCTAAAATTCCAAAGGCGCCTACGCCGGACTTTACCATATGCACGCTATTCTGGATGGCGGCTACCGCGTCCCCCAAAACCCCGCCCACAATGGGCACCCCGGAGGAAAGAGCCAGCTTAGCGGCCTTTCCGGCGGCGGCGTCAATCTGCGCGTTTAGAGCCGTCTGCACCGACAACAGGCCGGTATAGCCCGTTACAGCTACCACTAGGACCCACTTGCCAAAGCTATATAGAGACCCCGCCAGCTTGTCAAGCCGTCCTCCCGTAGCGGCGGCGCTCAGGGAAACAGCCATATACATTCGCAGAAGGGGCAGCAGAAAGCCGGATGCAAGCCAGGGAAGCGCGGCGCCCGCCGCCATTGCCAGCACGCTGTAGCCGCTCCCGGCCGCCGGGTTTCCCGACGCGGTGATAAGCCCCGCAAACACAGGAACCGCGGCGGTGATAAAGGCCCCTGCGGTCCGGGCAGTGGTCTGGCACAGGGAGAGCAGGCCCAAAAGCGGTCCGGCCATGACTACCCCACAGGCTACCGCCCCCATCTGCCGGCCGGAGCTTCCTTCCGCAAAGCAGCCGCAAACCCGGCATAAAACGACAATCCCTATAAGAGCGGCCGCCGCTTTTAGAGGGGCCGCCAGCTTTTGCCGCAGGGAACGGGCTACCCCTTCCAACAGCCCCGCACCGTCCAGCTCCCCGGTTATCCTCCCATCCTTGGCCCCGGCCTGTCCCAGAAGCGTCTGGGTTTCCTGGTCCAAGCCGTCATAAAGGCGGCCGGCCCCGCTCTTTTCAAAGATCTCGCCCTCCTGGGCTTGGGCGCTGGGGGAAGACAGAGCTACAAGAAGAAAAAGCAGGGGCAATACCGCCGCCATTCTCCAGCAAAATGTTTTCCACATCATAGGCTTAAAATTTCCCCCACATATTCCAGCAGCCGTTCCACCAGAGGCAGGGACACAGTGAGAATAGCGATTTTCACTGCCAGCTCTACCCCATAGGCCAAGGCGGATTCCCCGGCGTCCTTGCATAACTGCCCTGCCAGCTGTCCCATAACCGCCAGTCCCGCCGCCTTGAGCATAACCTCTATACATTGTCCCGGCAGCTCCCCGTCCATAGTCAGCCGCCGCGCCTGCTCCATCAGCGGCCCGGCATATTCTAAGGCTTTGAGGGCGATCAGCACCGCGGCCCCGGCGCTGAGCAGCAGCGCGTATTCTTTGTTTCCACGCTTGACCAGCGCCCCCAGCACCGCTGCGGCAAAAGCCAGCACCGCGATCCCCAGCACTCCCCCGGCGCTCATAACTGGAACACATTTTTGATGGCCTCAAACAGAGCGTTTATTTCGTTGATGATCATCATCAACACGACGATCAGCCCTGCTAAGGTGGTCATCATGGCCTGTTCTTCCCGGCCAGAGCGAATCAGCAGCTGGTTGAGCACCGCCACAATGATTCCAATGGCCGCTATCCTGAATATGAGGTCCACTTCCACCGCTGTGACCATTCCTTTCCTCTGTTTTCGCTTCCTTCTGGAAAATCCGACTGTTCCGGCTCCGGCTTCTTACGCTGTTTTGGCGAGCCCTGTCATATAATCACCAAGCATAAGGTTAAGCCGCCGAACAGGCCCATGGCAATGTAGAGCCGGCGCTTTTCCTGCCAATCGGTCCGGGCCTCCCGCAAGTGGTCCTCCAAAAGCGCCCCGCACAGCTTTAGGTGTTCCTCTTGGCCCTGAATATCCGTAGTGCCCAGCCCCTGGGCGAAGTCTCGAAACAGGGACCGGTCCCTCTGGTTTTTCAGCAGAGTTTCCCCCGCCCGGGACAAAGCCCCCCGGGGGTCCTGCGGGAAGGCGCCGTCTTTGACAGCCTGTTGGCAAAAGCGGCTCTCGCTGCGCCTCAGCATTTCCGGCAAAGGCCGGGCGGCGAAACTGATCTCCGTGGCCAGCAGGTTCATCAGCTGCCGCAGGTCCATGAGCATGGCCACCCGCTCTCCCAGCTCTTTGGAACGTCCCCATCCCAAAAGCAACCCGCTGGCCACCAGCAGCACCGCCCCCAAAAGCTTCATGGCTCCGCCCCGGCGATGCGTTCTATGGTCCCAATTTGGCAGGGGCATTCCCGGCCTCGAAGCGCCGCCAAAACCGGAAAGGCTCCTGTGGCCAACAGCTCCCGGCACAGAGGCCGTTCTCTGGCCCGGCCGGCCCCATGGATGGTCGCGATCATTCCCACCCCGGCGAACAGCGCGGAACACACAGCCTCCAGATCCTCCGGGGCCAGCTCGTCGCAGACAATTACCTCCGGCGAAAGGGTGCGTAAGGCCATGTGAAAGGCCCGGGACTTGGGAAAGCCTGCCAAAAGATCCGCGCAGGGGCCCAGGTCGAACCCGCCCAGCTCTCCCCGTTCATCCAGCACCGCCACCCGGCGGCAGGGGCCGAAGCGTCCCATGGACAGCGAACGGGCTATGTCCCGCAGCAGCGTTGTCTTTCCGCTGGAAGGCTCTCCCGCAATCAGCAGGCCCTCCTCCGGACAGACCCCCGCTTGAAAGAGCCTGTCCCCGCAACCTGGGGCGTCTCGAGGGATCCGAAACACCAGCGAGCTGATATCCCGCATCCCTTTTACTTTTCCCTCTTCTATTACCGCCGTGCCGCATACTCCCGCCCGGCACGCTCCGCCAACAGACACAAAGCCCTGCCGCAGTTCCTCCTGATGGCTGAAAACAGAATAGCCGCAGATATGATAAAACAGCTCTTCCAAATCTCCCGCCGAAAGCCTGCCCGGGCCGCTGGGCGGGCTGAGAAAACACGCTCCCTCCCGTCCCCATATGGACACGGGCTGGTCTCTCTTAAAGCGAATATCATATGCCTGGCTCCGAATCCGCTCCGGCAAGGACAGCAGCGGCTCCCGGTAACCGGCCAACCGCGCCGCCACTTGGTCAAACGCCCAGGTGTTCATAGCACGTCCTCCTTTCCTGACTGCTTCATATCTATGGCCGGGCCCTGGGAAATAGAACCGGAAGGCCGTGGGGCCTCACCCCACGCCCCACAACCTTTTGAAAAAGGTTGACGAAAACTTTTTTGCCGGGTTTTGTTTGGTCCGTACCGCAGGCTGGGTGGGCGAAGCCGGAAGCTTTTGCCTCCTTTGGGTTGGGAGGATAAAAAGGAACAGGCTCACTTGAGCCTGTTCCTTTTTATGGGGCCCCATTCAGCTTTTTAGCCGCGTTGGAGCTGCTCTTTGTTGTATTGGAGGGTATAGAGATTGTAGTACCGGCCCTTTTTGTGCAGCAGGTCTTGGTGGGTGCCTTGCTCTAAAATCTCGCCGTGGGACAGCAAAATGATGTTGTCCGCGTGCTGGATGGTGGAAAGGCGGTGGGCTACAATCAGCATCGTGCCGATATTTTTCATCTTTTCCAGGGAATCCTGAATCAGCAGCTCGGTCTCCGTGTCAATATTGGCGGTGGCTTCGTCCAGAATCATCACGGCGGGCTTGTGGATAATGGTACGGGCAAAGCTCAGCAGCTGGCGCTGGCCGGCGGAGAAGTTGTTGCCCCGCTCCCGGACCACCTCGTCCAAGCCGTTGTCCAGCCGGTAGATGAAGCTGTCAGCGTTGACGTACTCGCATGCCTGCCGGATTTCCTCATTGGGGAATTCGTCCCGCAGGACAATATTGCTGCGGATGGTGCCGGAAAACAGGAACACGTCCTGTAGCATCTGGCCAAAGTGGCGGCGCAGGGAAGAGATGGTGATATCCCGGATGTCCACGCCGTCAATGAGAATCTGCCCCTTTTGTATGTCATAATTCCGGCAGATCAGGGAAAGGATGGTGGACTTGCCGGAGCCGGTGGATCCCACAAAGGCCACGGTCTGCCGGGGGCTGATGTGAAAGCTCACGCCCTTTAGCACCCACTCGCCGGGATTGTAGGCAAACCAAACGTCCCGAAACTCAATCTCCCCTTTCACCTCCGTGAGGTCCCTGGCCCCGGGGGCGTCCACAATCTGGGGCTCCATATCCATTACGGTGAAGATCTTCTCCGCCGCCGCAAAAGAGCGCTGAAGCATGTCGAACTGCTCGGCCAGCTGCTGGATGGGGTTAAAAAACTTGGAAATGTACATATAGAAGGACACAATGACGCCGCTGGTCATGGTCTGCCCAAATACCGTCCAATTGCCGATATATCCCTTGCCGCCCAGATACAAAAGGCAGAGCACAGAGGATATATAGAGCATATAGACCATGGGCTGGAACACGCCGAAAACAAACATCCGGCTGCGCTTGGCATTTTGCAGGGCCCTGGATTTTTCCAAAAAATCCTGCATCTTCCGCTCTTCCCTGTTAAAAATTTGGGTAATCTTGATGCCGGAAAGGTTCTCGGAAAGGTACGTGTTCACATCCGTGGTGGCGTCGTTGACCCGCAGGTGGACCGACCGGGAAAACCGCCGGAAGATGATGGTGAAGAGCACCACAAAGGGAACAAAACACAGCACCATCAGGGTCAGCAGGTAGTTGAGCATCAGCATGGCCGCCAGAACAGCCACTACCACCATCACATTCTGCACCAGGGTGACAAGAATATTGGTGAACATAAAAGAAATAGCGTTGGGGTCGTTGCTGACGCGGGTGACCAGCTTGCCCACCGGAATATTATTCAGCTGCTCGTGAGAAAGGCTCTCAATATGGGTAAAAACATCCTGGCGCATGGCGGAGAGGATTTTCTGCCCCACCTTTTGAAGCACCATGGCCTGGGTGTAGGTGCAGATGAGGGAGACAATCAAAATGCAGACATAGACCGCCATAATCCGCAGCAGGTAGGACATTTCAAA
>CANONE010000114.1 GCA_947567585.1 uncultured Clostridia bacterium
TGTTCTACGAGGCCGTCGGACTCGCCGCTTAAAATATTTTATAGTTTTTTCGCATCAATTACTTGACATTTGCCGTAGGCTATCCCAACAAAGGCGGTGTAAAAGTTTCTTCCAAATGTTTCCCCTAAAGCATTGACTTTTTATGTCACAAATGGTAAAATAGCGCGAACGCACCAGGGCTGGGCCCCGCGTCCCAGCCTGTTTGACAGCGCGGTCAGGGCCGGTGAGATGCTTTTTCACCTGCCTGCCGCCTATTTTTTTGCCTGTACGCGGAAAAATTGAGGATTGAGGAGGCTGTAAACAATGGAATTGCTATCAAAGCTCAACCGCCTACTGTTTCCCTGCGCCGGAGAATATGAAAAGCTGGGGATAAAAAAGGGCCTGGCCCTGGGCTTCCAGCACGCCTTTGCCATGAGCTGCGCCACCATTTTGGTCCCGCTGCTTACCGGTCTGGACGTGGGCGTGGCCTTGTTCTGCGCGGGCTGCGGCACCATCATCTTCCACCTGTGTACCGGGGGCCGGATGCCCACCTTTTTGGGCAGCTCTTTCGCCTTTATCTCCGCGCTGTGCGGGGTCATCGGAAACAGCAGCTTTGGGGCCACCAAGGATGAACAGGTCGCCGCGGCCATGGGGGGCATCATTGCCTCGGGCGTATTCTATCTGATTCTGGCTCTGGTGATCAGGCTCTTTGGCAAGGGGCTCATTGACAAACTGTTTCCGCCGGTGGTCCGGGGCGTGGGCATTACGCTAATTGGCCTGAATCTGGCGGGGTCCGCCATCAACAATATCCAAACGCAGTATGGCCCGGACGGCGCGGCGCTGGCCGTCTTTGGCCAGGGCTACGACATGGCCGCCTATGTGTGGGCCTGGGCGCTGGCGGGGACGGTGTGCCTTTTGGCTGTGTTTCTGTCCAGCTGCGGCAGGGGCATGGTGAAGATGTCCTCCATAGTGATTTCCCTGGTCTCGGGCTATGTGCTGGCCCTGATTGCCACAAAGACCGGGCTGGCCCCTGCGGCTTTGATGGACACCTCCGTGATCGCCGGATACGGCTGGCTGCAGGCCCCACATTTTGTGATGCCTACCTTTAACATCACCGCTATTGGTATGATCGCCCCCATCGCCATTGTCACCTGTGTGGAGCATGTGGGCGACGTATACGCCAACGGCGCGGTGGTGAACAAGAAGTTTACCGAAAATCCCGGCCTGCACCGCACTCTGTTGGGAGACGGCCTGGCTACCGTCTTCGCGGGCTTTGTAGGCGGGCCTCCCAACACCACGTATTCCGAGAATACGGCGGTCTTGGCCGCCACCGGCAACTATAACCCCGCCTCTCTGCGGGTGGCGGCGCTGGTGGCCATTGCCGTCAGCTTCCTGGGCAAGGCCATTGGAGTGATTCAGTCCGTGCCCAACTGCGTGCTGGGCGGGGCCTGCATCGTGCTCTATGGCATGATCGCCTCTGTGGGCCTGCGGACCTTGGTGGAAAATCATGTGGACTTCACCAAGAACCGCAACCTCTGCATTGCCGCCGTCATGCTGGTGCTGGCTATCGGCGGGGCGGCCATTGGCAACGCTACCTTCAGCTTCTCCAACATCGGCTTGGGAATCATCGTGGGTATTATTCTCAACCTAATCGTTCCTGATAAAGACCAGGGTAAGGGCTTAGTTGCCCACTCTGTGGATAAAGCGGAGGTTATCCCGGAAAGGAAATAAGAATTTACCGAAAAGGCGGGCACGTATTCTTATTGGGGGCCGGTTCTTACATAAGCTATACCTTCCGGGAAACGGCGGCTTTGTGCGCTGTCTCCCGGGTATAGTATAGAAGTTGGCAAAAACTAATCTTTGTGAAACGGGGGTTCGTTATGCAGTTTACGAGGTATCCAAAGATCGGCATCCGCCCTGTTATCGACGGCCGCTGGGGCGGCGTCAGGGAAAGCCTGGAGGCCCAGACCATGGGCATGGCCCAGGCGGCGGCAAAGCTCATTGAAACCAGCCTGCGGTACCCGGACGGCGTGCCTGTGCAGTGCGTGATAAGCGAAACCACCATTGGCGGCGGAGCGGAAGCCGCCAAGTGCGCGGCGCTGTTTTCTACGCAAGACGTTGTAGCAACTTTAAGCGTCACCCCCTGCTGGTGCTATGGCTCCGAAACCTTTGACATGGACCCTGGCACGATCAAGGCTGTGTGGGGATTTAACGGCACCGAGCGCCCGGGGGCGGTGTACCTGGCGGCTGTTATGGCCGCCTATGCCCAGAAGGGACTGCCGGCGTTTTCCATCTACGGCCACGACGTCCAGGACCTGGGGGATTCCTCCATCCCGGAGGACGTGGCGGGAAAGATCCTGAAATTTGCCCGGGGCGCGGTGGCCGTGGGCTGGATGAAGAATAAGTCCTACGTAAACCTGGGCGGCGTGGCCATGGGCATTGCCGGCAGCTATTGCGACGCGGCCATGTTCCAAAAGTACTTGGGCATCCGGGCCGAATGGGTGGACATGACAGAGATCCTGCGGCGGATTACCCTGGAAATCTACGATAAGGCGGAGTACGGGAAAGCCCTCTCCTGGATTCGCGCCAACTGCAAAGAGGGTCTTGATCTAAACGAAGGCAAGGCGCTGCCGGAGATCATCACCCGCTCCAAGATAGTGCCCGCAGATCAGGACTGGGAGTTTATCGCCAAGATGACCATCATTGTCCGGGACATTCTCTACGGCAATCCCAAGCTGGACGAGCTGGGCTGGCATGAAGAAGCCCTGGGTAAAAACGCGGTAGCGGGCGGCTTCCAGGGCCAGCGCCAGTGGACCGACTGGCTGCCCAACGCGGATTTTACCGAGGCTGTTCTGGCCTCAACCTTTGACTGGAACGGTCCTAAGGCCCCTACGCCCTTTGCCACGGAAAACGACACCCTTAACGGCGTGGCCATGATGCTGGGGACTCTCGTCAGCAACACGGCCCCCTGCTTCCACGATGTGCGCACCTATTGGAGCCCGGAAGCCTGCCAGCGGGTTACCGGACACAAGCCCGCCGGCGTGGCGGCCAACGGTTTTATCCATCTCATCAATTCCGGGGCCACCGCCCTGGACGGTTCCGGCGCGGCGAAGAACAAGGAAGGACAAGGCTGTATGAAGCCCTTCTGGGATATGACCGGTGAGGATGTGTCCGCCTGCCTTCGCGCCACGGACTGGCGCCGGGCCAACTATGAGTATTTCCGGGGCGGCGGGTTTTCCAGCCACTTCCGCTGTCAGGCGGAGATGCCCGTAACCATGCTGCGGGTAAATATTGTAGAGGGGATCGGGCCGGTTATCCAGATTGCCGAGGGCCATACCGCCCATCTCCCGGACGAGATCCATAAGGTCATTGACCAGCGTACCGATCCCTCCTGGCCCACTACCTGGTTTGCGCCGCGCCTTACCGGGAAGGGAGCCTTTAAGGACGTGTACAGCGTCATGGCGAACTGGGGGGCCAACCACGGCGTCACGGTGTACGGCCATGTGGGCCCGGAGCTGATTACCCTGGCCTCCATGCTGCGCATCCCGGTGGCCATGCACAATGTGGATGAGGGCGATATCTTCCGCCCCCACGCCTGGTCCGCCTTCGGCGCCGAAGACATTCAGTCCGCCGACTATCGGGCGTGCCAAAATTACGGCCCCTTATATGGCTGAGGCTACAGCCATGGGGCTTTGCGTCCTGTAGGCCGGTAGGTCCTGGCCCGGCGGCCCGCTGAGACGAGCCGGAAAAAGCAAGCCGCGCCGCAGCCATCCCACGGGGGAATGGAGCGGCGCGGCTTATCTTTAGAACCTGTACCGATAAGATATTGCGCCTGTCTTTCCGGAAAATTTTGGGGGAAGGGCCAGAACGCCGGGCAAAGCGGACCGCCCCGCCAACTGCCTATGCCTTTTTCTTCTTTGCCTTGGGGTAGAATTTATCCCCGGCGGTTTCCTGGGGAAGTTTCAGCGCAGCGCCCGCCTTGCTGCCCGCAAAGCACAGCAGGAAGGAAACCCCCATGGCCAGACAGGCGTACAGGGGGCCGTCCGGGGTGGTGAAGCCGGAGAGGGCGGCGGGCAAAAAGGCCGTCAAAAAGCCCCCCAGCATACCGGCCCAAGCGCCGGTGCGGTTGATACCCTTCCAGTACAGGGACAGGAGGTACGGAGCCAGGAAGGAGCCGGAAATAATGCCCCAGGAGTAGGACATCATCTCTAAAATGGGGGTGGGATAATTGGCGATAAAATAGCTGAGCACCACAAAGGCCAGACAGAGAATCCGGGTTAGGGCCGCCAGATTGTTGTCGTCTATTTTCTTTCTGATATTGGTCTTGACCAGGTCCATGGAAACCGTAGAACAGGCTGTCAGGGTAATGCTGGAAAGGGTGGAGACAGAGGCTGAAATCAGCAGCACCAGAATCACGCCGATCAACAGATTGGGCAGGCCCGCGGAGTCCAGCATCAGGGGCACCAGAAAGTCCTTGCCGCCCTGGGGCATGGTTTCCCCGAAAAACAGGTGGGACAGCGAGCCGATAAAATACCCGCCCCCGGCTACCAGCAGGGCGAAGACCGTGGAAATCACCGTACCCCGGCGGACCTCCTGGCGGTCCCGAATGCCGTAGTACTTATGGACCATCTGGGGCAGGCCCCAGGTGCCAAAGCTGGTCATCAGCAAAGTGGAGATCAGCGCTACGGCGGATTTCCCCGGCAATGGTGCCATGTTATGGGATTTCATGTAGTCCATCATATTGGATAGCCCTGCGGAAAGCCCGCCCACCTGGGGGGAGAGCACCACCAGGACGATCAGGGCCGTCACCCCGATCATCATCACAAAGCCTTGAACAAAATCCGCCTTTAGGGTGGCGATATATCCCCCCAGCACCAGCAAAAGAGCGGAAGCAATGGCAATGATAATCATGCAGACCCGCTCGTCAATGCCCAAAATCACCGAGCAGACGCTGGTGAGGCCCTTGTATACCGAGGCGGAGTAGGGGATCAAAAACACGAAGATTACAACGCAGGAAAAAAGCCGCATGCCGGGGCTTTGAAAACGCTTTTCAAAAAGTTGGGGCATGGACTTGATATCCATGCGCCGGGTTACCTCCCGGGTGCGGTCCGCCAGCACCAGCCAGGCCAGAAGGGAGCCGAAAACCGCGTTTCCCAGGCCCACCAGCACGCTCCACAGACCGTAGCTCCAGCCGGAGCCCCCGGAGTAGCCGATAAACATCACCGCCGAAAAATATGCCGTGCCGTAAGACAGCGCAGAGATCCAGGCCCCGGCGCTGCGCCCGCCTACGGTAAAGCCCGCCATGCCGCCGCCCTTGCGGGAATACAAAATGCCGATTCCCAGCATAAAGACGGCGTACACGCCAATGACGATCCAAATGGTAAGCTGTTTGTCCATATTGTGCCTCCTCGTTTTCACTTGGCAGCGCTTTAGCCTGCAAGCAGGGCAACTGCCATAAAAATTTTATCATGCCCGGGCAAAAACTACAAGAAAAACTTTGCAAAAGTTCGAAAAAGAGGTATAATGATCGTACACTCTCCCGCAGCCCGCGGGCAAGGGGGATGCGCCGCATCCCTGGTAAAAAACACAACAGGAGGCATGACATAATGAAAGAACTGCGAATTGGGATCATCGGCACCGGCATGATCTCCAACCGCCACATGACCATCTGGTCCCATATCCCCGGCACAAAAGTGGTGGCCGGATGCGATATTGACCAGGCAAAAGTGAAAGCTTGGGGCGAGCGCTACGGCATTCCGGAGGAGGACCTGTATGTGGACTTCCGGGAAATGCTGAAGCGGGACGACCTGGACGCCATCGACGTATGCGTCCATAACAACCTGCACACCCCTGTGTCCGTGGCCGTGATGAAAGCCGGCTACCCCTGCTATTGCGAAAAGCCCATGGCCGCCAGCTATGCCGACGCGAAAATTATCTACGACGCCGCCAAGGCCACCGGCCAGAAGCTGGCCGTGCAGCTGAGCTCCATTTATAATCTCCAGACCCGTCTGGCCAAGAAGATGATTGAAGAGGGCAAATTGGGCAAGCTTTACCATGCCCGCAGCGTGGGCCACCGCCGGGAAGGCCGCCCGGGCTTTGACATGCCCAACTTTTCCCGGGACTTTATCTCCAAGGATATCGGCGTTCACGGCCCCCTGTGCGACCTGGGCATCTACCATCTCTCCCAGATGCTCTATATAATGGGCATGCCGGAGCTGGACACTGTATTCGGCGTTTCCTCCGCCGACTACTACCAGGATCCCCGGCTGCTGCCTCCTGGGCTCACCTACGATGTGGAGGACCTCAGCGTGGGCATCGCCACCTTCAAAAACGGGGTGTCCCTGGACATCTATGAGGACTGGGCCATGCACATGGACGAGGTGGGCACCAGCTTTATCGCCGGGTCCTTGGGCGGCCTGAAGCTGATTGACGTGGATACCACCGGCGGCGAACTGGCCGTGCCCAAGGGCGGGCGGATCTCCGGCGGGGGCAGCGCCCAGAAGCCCACTCTGGAATTTTTCGGATATGAGGACGGCATGAAGACCTCCAAGGTCATCAACTGCCAGGAGAACGGCCGCAAAGAGGCCCAGGTGGACCCCAGAATGGCCCTTTACAACGACAACCAGGTCCATTGGGTGGCCTACCTGCGGGGCGAGCTGGACGACAGCACCCGTATCGACTCCCCCTACATCGCCATGGAGACAGCCCTGCTTTCCGACGCCATCTTTATCTCCCAGGCCCAGCACCGCAGCGTCACCGGCGAGGAAGTCCGGGCCATGTCCCAGTCTGTGGCCCTCCACCGGCAGGAGACGCCCTGGGGCGTAATCGAGTACGATTTCTAAGACCGGGAAGAATTCCATATAAAAGGCCGGCGGCACAGAGAGCCGCCGGCCTTTTTTCCTTTTCATGCAAACCGTCCTTCTGAATTTGATAGTATAAAGGCGCGGTTTTTCCATCTTATAATAATCATCGGAAGCCGCTGCGTGAAAAAGAAGCTGCATAAAATTTTTGATAAAATATCTTTTAGCAGACCGATTCCATGGATAATACCTATTATCCCGGCGGATTCTATAATACGGTCCTATTTCGACAGCTTTTCCAAAGCTAAAATTGTTGACATTATATCAACATGA
>CANONE010000115.1 GCA_947567585.1 uncultured Clostridia bacterium
AGAACAGGTTCAGTATTTCGCCCTTCTTATGCCGCTGCTCGTATTCTATATGGTGCTCGTCCGCAAGCTTTCGGGCCTCCTCAAGGCTGCCGACCTTCGAGAAATCTACCCCGGCGTATTGCTTCACGGCCTCTGCCATACTTATTCTTGCGAAAGGCTTGTCCAGGTCAATCTCAACGCCGTTGCGTTCCACCCTGCCGGTGCCCAGCACCTTGTGGGCAACAAAGCGGATAAGCCCCTCGGTCTGGTCCATCATGCCGTTTATGTCGGTATAAGCCTGGTAGAACTCCAGCATGGTGTACTCCGGGTTGTGCCAGGTGTCCATGCCCTCGTTGCGGAAGACCCGGCTGACCTCGTACACCCGGTCGAAGCCGCCTACAATGAGCCGCTTCAGATGGAGCTCCAGGGCGATGCGCAGGTACATATCCATATCCAGGGTGTTGTGGTGGGTGATGAAGGGCCGGGCCGCCGCGCCGCCCGCCTGGGTGTGCAGCACCGGGGTCTCCACCTCCAGAAACGCCTGCCCATCCAGATACTCCCGGATAGCGCTGATGATCTTGGAGCGCTTTACGAACACCTCCCGGACCTCCGGGTTCATAATCAGGTCCAGGTAGCGCTGGCGGTAGCGGGCGTCGGTGTTGGTAAGGCCGTGGTATTTTTCTGGCAGGGGCAGCAGGGCCTTGGAGAGGATGGTTACCTCCAGAGCCTTCACGGAGATTTCCCCCCGCTGGGTGCGGAAGACCTCTCCCTGCACCCCTACGATATCGCCAATGTCCAGGGCGGCCTGCATGGCCTTGTAGGCCGCCTCCCCCATTACGTCAATTTTCGCGTAGACCTGCACCCGGCCGGAGTTGTCCCGCAGGTCCATAAAGGCCACTTTACCCATGCCCCGGCGGCTCATAATACGTCCGGCAATCCGCACGCTTTGCCCCTCCAGTTCTTCAAAGCGGTGGACGATCTCTTGGGCTTTATGGTCAACCGCGTATCTGGTGTGCAGGTAGGGGTCGTTCCCCTCTTCCCTCATTTTTTGCAGCTTATCCCGGCGAATCTGCAAAATCTCTCTCATATCCTGCGGGGCTTCCCGCTCCGGCTGTCCCTTCTTTTCCGGCATTCTGCATTCCTCCTCGTTTAGTGGGCCGGCTTCCTTAGAGCCTGTATGCACAGGCGGCGCTCTGCCCGTGGATTATCTGGAAATGGTAATAATCTTATAGGTGGCAAGGCCCGAAGGGGTTTCTACCTCCACGGCCTGGCCTACCACCGCGCCGATTAGGGCTTTGCCTACGGCGGATTCATCGGAAATCTTGCCGCCCCTGGGGTCCGCCTCATTGGAACCCACAATCCGGAAGGAGCGCTCCGACTCCTTGCCCGTAGGCGAGACAATGGAAACCTCGATCTTAGAGCCGATATTCACCGCCTCATTGTTTAAGGCGCTCTCGTCAATCACCACGGCGTTTTTCAGCATGACCTCCACGTCCGCGATGCGGGCCTCCACCATGGCTTGGTCGTTTTTCGCCTCGTCGTACTCGCTGTTTTCCGATAGGTCGCCAAAGGACAGCGCCACTTTTATTTTCTCGGCCACCTCTTTGCGGCGTACCGTCTTAAGATAGTCAAGTTCCTTTTCCAGGGCGGCAAGGCCCTCTTCTGTTACAAAAAACTGTTTTTCAGCCATTTCACACACTTTCCTTTCTAAAGCGCTGCCCGCAGCCGGAGTCGGCAAAAAAGCAAAACAGAACCAGCGGGCCCGTTCTCCCCGGCCCGCAGATTCCCACCCGATTCCGGCATGCAGCCAATTACCTAATATTATAACAGGAATTGCGTGGATGTCAAGAGGCCCGGGGCGCGGGCCTGCGCCCATCTCATAAAAAGGACATATCCAAAAGCCGATGCATGGACTCGATCTTCCAGCTTTCCCGAGCCAGCCCCATGAGGCGCTCGGGGGAATTACCGCCCAGGACCATGATGCCGCTTTTTATGAGGCGGGCGTAAAAGCTGGTTCGAGCGATGTTGACATAATCTTTCGAGAGCTGTTTTTCGGCAATTCGCGGCCGGCTTAGCGCAGCTTTGGCTGGAACCAGCGGTTTTGTCTGAAATATGGCAGATTCTCTCATGCCGCAAGCGACAATTATTTTTCTTTTTGGGATGTATAATCTGCTTGTTACCTGCATAGAGGTTTCCATAATTATTGCCAAGGGGTGTTCAGGATGGAACTAAGTAAGATGAAGGAAAACGTGCTGCGGATGTTTGGGCTGCTGCGGACGGTCCATGCCCGCAAGCTTCTGCTGGCGGCTGGCAGCTTCCTGGCGGGGCTGGTTTGTTCCCGGGGGCTGATGTTCGGAAAGTACGCGCCCTTTGGGGTGGCGGCGGTGGCCAGCGTCCCCCGGGGCGGGCTTTGGGCGGGGGCCCTGGGGGCTTTTCTGGGCTACCTCCTGCCCTCGCCGGTTTATGTTCCGGTGCGGTACGCGGCGGCGCTGGTAGCGGTTACGGCCATCCGCTGGTCGCTGTCGGAGCTAAAGTCGGTAAACGGCCACCCGCTTTTTGCCCCGTCGGCGGCGTTTCTTCCCCTTCTGCTGACCGGGATGACCATGGTGTTTCTCAACGGCTCCGTAAGCTACACGGCGGCTCTGTATGTAGCGGAATCCTTTTTGGGGGCGGGCAGCGCTTATTTTCTCAATCGGGCCGCCGGGCTGCTGGCAGGGCCTCAGGAGGGCGGCAGGACCCGGAATGGAGTTTATGACGGCGGGGACGTGGCCGCCTTGACAGTCAGCCTGGGAATTGTGGTACTGGCCTTTACCGAGGTCAGTGTGATGGGGGTGTCTCTGGGAAGGATTCTGGTGGTGCTCCTGGTGCTCTACTGCGCCCGGGCCGGAGGAATCTCCGGCGGGGCGGTGGCGGGGGTGTCTGCCGGGGCTATTCAGGGGCTGTCCACCATGGGGCTCTCCTATCTGTCCGGGGCCTATGGCTTGGGCGGGCTGATGGCCGGCGTTTTCGCGCCTATGGGGAAAATTGCCGCCGCCATTGCCTTTATCATCTCCCACGGCGTAGCGTCTTTGCAGGTGGGCTCCGGGGATTCCCGGATATTCACCGGAGCGGTAGAGGTAGCGATCGCCACGGTGGCGTATATGTTTCTGCCTAAAAGCCGGCGCATCGGGGAGCTTTTCGGCCTGCGGGCGGACAGCCTCAGCGGCGGGGCGCTGCGGGGAAACATCGTCATGCGCCTAAGGTATGCCGCCAAAGCCCTTACAGGGGTGTCCGCGTCCGTAGAGGAGATTTCCAAAAAGCTCAGCACGGTGTGCGCGCCAAACCTACAGGGCGTCTACAACCGCTCTACCGAGACCATCTGCGCGGGATGCGGCCTAAGCTCGGTGTGCTGGCGAAAGTATAAGGACCAGACCCTGGAAAACTTTGCCCAGCTTTCACGGCCGCTGAAGGAAAAGGAAAAGCTGGAGACTGCGGACTTTACCAAGGAATTCTCCGACCGCTGCTGCCGGGCCGGGGAAATGCGGGACGAGCTTAACAAGAACTATGCCCGGTACTTAATGAAGGAATCCGCCGAGCTGCGGGCCGCCCAGGTGCGGGAGGTGGTGGAGGAGCATTTCAGGACCACCGCCGGCATTCTGGAGGAAATGGCTGGAGAGTTCGCACGTTATCAGCATTTTGACGAGGAGGCCGCCCAGCGGGTGGCGGCCATCCTCCGGGACAACGGGGTGCCGCCCATGGAGGTGTGCTGCCGGGTGGACAAGTTCGGCCGGATGACCATTGAGGCGGAAATCGCCCGGGAACGCCAGCGGCGGCTGAACCGGGCGGCCTTTACCAGAGAGATTTCCGCCGCCTGCGGCCGGGTCTTCTCGCCCCCCTGCGTCAGCGCCGGGGAGGACCGCTGCCGCATCCAGATGTGCCAGCGCCCGCTTTTGGAGGTGGGCCGGGGCTTCTCCCAGTACTGCGCCGGAGGCGGCGCTTTCTGCGGGGACAGCACCAACGTCTTTTACGATGGCGGCGGGCGGCTGATTGCCGTGCTCAGCGACGGCATGGGCACCGGGGGCCGGGCCGCTGTGGACGGCGCTATGACCTCCGCTATGGCGGAAAGCCTTTTAAAGGCGGGCATTGGTTTTGACAGTATGCTGCAAACGGTAAACTCCGCCCTTATCGCTAAGTCCGGGGACGAGTCTCTGGCCACTATGGACGTGGTCTGTGTGGATCTTTTCACCGGCCGGACGGAGTTTCGCAAGGCGGGGGCGGCTTGTACTGTGGTCCGGCGGGGGCGGCGCAGCGAGGTCATCGAGGCTTCCAGCGTGCCTGTGGGCATTATGCCGGGGGTGGAGTTTGCCTGCTACCAGCGGGACCTAAGCCCGGGAGACATTGTGGTGATGGTTTCAGACGGCGTGGTGGCCGCCGGAAACGAGTGGCTGGTGGATCTGGTTATGGCCTGGGAGGAAGACGAAAACCCCAATCTCTTGGCCCAACAGATTACCGAGGAAGCGAAAAAGCGCCGGAGCGACGGCCATGAGGACGACGTCACCGCGCTGGTGCTGACCCTACAGTAGGAACTTGTGTGGCAATAACCTTGATTACCCCTAGCAAAGTTCTGAAATGCGGGCGCTTTCTTTGGTCCCTATGAGTTTGTGACAGCCAGTTTTGCCACCGGGAAGCGAGATTGTGAAACAAAATGCCTGTTGTGGAGCCGTTCGACCTTGTGTAATCTCATTATTGTACCTGCCGCCAGTGCCCGCTCGCAAAGTTTTTCTTGCGTTTTACATCAAAACGCGCTATAATAAACAAAAAGCGGGCATGGCGGAATTGGCAGACGCGCCAGATTTAGGTTCTGGTGGGCGACCGTGCAGGTTCGAGTCCTGTTGCCCGCACCAAGGTTACACATCTTAAAAGATGCCACCCCCGAAAAACCCCGGAATTCCGGGGTTTTTCGGCGTTCAGAGGGCCAAAAAACGACCGTCACGACGTGACGTGTTTTTGGGGATGCCACCCCCTACTGACAGGATTCGAACCTGCGTGGTTACGAAAAAGAGCCGTGGCAAAGAAAAGTAAATAAAAAAGATTTGAGAGGGCCAGGAAGAAATTCCTGGCCCTTTTTCTATTTCAGGAAAGAGGTGTGTAAAGTGCCAAACTTTACAAGCAACAAGATCGACAGGGCCTATGAGAGCTTCATGAAACAGGTCCCCGGCTTCCAGCGTGATCCGCCGGAGGCCAAAGTCATCCAGCGCGACCTGGATAAGGACAAGCGGAAAGGAGCTCAGAATGAGAGAAAAACAAAATGAGTGGCCCATACCAGGCTGCTGGCGTGTGCTGGCGTAAACGGTGACCACGCCCTGCGCCCCTTCATCAAGTGCCGGGGGAAGGGAGAGCCTTGGATGGTCAAAGCGCTGCTGGACATGGGGATGAAGGTCAGCCCGGATAACTACGACGCCCTCGCCGCCTGTGTGGAGTATCACTGCCCGGAGATCGGGAAAACGCTCATCGACCACGGCGTTGATTTTGAGGGCTTCTCCAGCTGGGCCGAGGGTCAGGAAAAGGATACTTCCTGCGATACCTATCAGGAGCTCGCCGGATACTGGCGGGAGCAGCGGCATCAGGAGCCAGGGCAAGGGCAGTCGATGTGAACATCCGTGGTACATAGCGGCAAAGCCGGGCCGCACATTCGGTCACATTGGGTATGGACTTTCGCGCCGGGTTCGGGTAGTGTTGTGGGTAAAACAAGGGGCGACCCGAAAGGAGTATTCGTGTATGGTTCAGAATGTAGTAAACTGGGAAAGCGAGTGGCAGCACGCACAGAAACTGGCAGACAGCCTCAGACAGTTAGAGAATAACGGCAGCATCCAACGGCTGTGCTTCATGCCGGGAGGCCGCGCCTGTTTCCGCAGCGGGGAGAGGGCCGACAAATTTCTGTACGACCTGTCCTGGCAGTGCGGGGGAAAAGTTATCTCCCATGAGTGGTTTGACGGTGAGGACTGCGGCTCCTTTCTCTGGCAGGATGGCCGGAAGTCGGAGTATATACCGCCTCGGGAATCACCGGAATGGTACAACCAAACCCGCGATGTGACAGATAAAGTGAAGACTTGGGAGACCTGCGCGGCCTTTCATGATAAGCTGGACTCATGTTGGAATGCCTACCTCGCCAAGTGCCGGGGACTGTCCACGAGCCAGATCCAGGACAGGGCTGTAGAGATCATGGCGACGGTCTTCTGCTATGGGCGGCTCAGTATCCTTTCCTGGCACAAAACCTGGATAGCCCTCCTCAACCTTCTGGACGACCCTCTGGAGACCGTGAGAGACGCCTGGATAGCAGCGCGGGGCGCGAATCTGGAACGCAATTTTGAATTCGACCTGAGCTACATCACGGAAAAGATAGACTGTGAGCGGAAACGCGGCTGTGAAGTAGAGCAGAGCCAGTCGCTCTGAGAACATAAGTGATCGATGGGCCGTGCCGGTGGGCGCGGCCTGTTCTTATTTCAAGGTGTAAGAGAGGTGATAGCCTGGACCTGAGAGAGCAGGACTTCGGGGTGGAGATAGAAATGACCGGCATCTCCCGCGCAAGGGCAGCGAAGTAGTGGCCTCGGCCCCCGCCTGTGTAGACGGTACAGAGCGCTGGCCACTTCTCATAGCTGCCGTACCGACAGTTCATATCGTCAAAGAAGTCAGTAGCGAGGAGCTCATCAGCCTGTGTGACCAGCCCCGGCAGGAACGTACTATCTGCTGGCCCGCGTTCCCCGCCCAGGAGCAGGCGGGTGAACCGGATGGGCTGCCGCGCCGTCATGTGCCGCAGCTCACGGTTCGCCTGGTCGATTGCCTTGCCTTGCATATCTGCGCTTCCCGTCCAAGGGAGGTGCGAGCCTATGTCATCCAGCAGTTCTCTGACCGCATAGATCTGGTGGCGGCTATCTCCAGCCATGCGGCCCAGTGCCGACACATAATCCGACAGTCCCTTGATGGTGTCGCTCTGAAGTTTAAGCGGGGCTGGCTCTGCGGCGAAGATTCCTTCCGCCTCTTTCAGACGCTGGTTGTATAGCCCTAAGAGCGACGACTGTT
>CANONE010000116.1 GCA_947567585.1 uncultured Clostridia bacterium
AACCCCTTTTTTATGGCATGGAGACTTTTTGGGACCTGGGAAAAATTTTTGTTTTTTCTTTCTGAGAATATACAGGAGGTTTTCATGTGCTATAATATATACAAAGCATAACATTGGTAGTTTTCCCCTTGTCCGAAGGGCCCGCTCTTCGCTCTTTAGTAAGTACTGGAAAACGCCAAAAGAATTTATGCTATACTTAATAGTGCTATATTATTATGGAGGTGGATGTTATGAAAAGGCTATGGACGTTTTTATTGGTTCTCGTTTTTTGCCTGACCTTGCCTTTGGGGGCTGCCGCCCAGGAAGCGGTTGGCCCTGTTCAGCCGGACTTTGAATACGGCACGGGCTTTGCGGACCTTTCCAAAGAGAGGCAGGACGAGATTGTGGCGGGCATTCTGTCTTGGCATGACGGCGATCCCAGCGGGTGGACGGTCCAATACTTCACTGGGGAGCGCGCTTATTTCGCGGGGATATTCCCGGAAATCTACCAGTGGGCAATCAAGGATTTGGATACCGCCTCGCCCTATGAACAGATGAAGATCCGGTCCGCCAGAAACTATGCCATCTCTCACGCCAATGCCCATGGGTATGGCTGGTGTACGGATCAATCCGGCAGCCCGGGGGACTTCTGCAGTTTTGACCCTGAGAAAAAGGTCATTACTATTACCCCGGGCTTCCATGAGCTTTTCCCCTTGGCTTGGGAAGAACCCGACTACAACCTGCCTTTGTGGGAAGATTTGACGGCTGCCGAAGCCCGTACAGGCGGAAACCAGGCGCTGGTTTCGGGTATGGCTCTGTCCTACAGTATGGGCCGTCAGTTTACCTATGTTATTGTAAGCGCTCTGTGCGGCCTCAACGGCGGTTCTCTCCCGGAGAGCTGGTATGAGACCTACTGCGTGGAGTAAAAGGATGGATGAAAGAACCCTCCCATCTGGGAGGGTTCTTTTCCATGGGGAGCAGCGCGGTCAGCCGATGGCTGCCCGGCGGCCCTTGCAGCGAAAACGCTCTATTGCACGGCCGGACGCGTAAGCTGTTTGGAAATTGGGGCGTCAGTTATCAATGGCGCTTACCAGACTGCCCCGGTTTCTCCGGCTTTGCCGTCCCGCCGCGGCAGACAGCGCTGTGCGGGCACCCGGAGCAGCCGCACCCGCAGCCGGATTCTCCCTTTTTGCGCCGGATGATTCCACGGACTACAACGGCTGCGAAGGCCGCGGCAATCACCAGGGCGATTAGGACGGTGGGTATGTTTGTGGCAATAGATAGAGGCATCCAACATTCCTCCTTGTATTTTTAATTAGCTATATCTAACCACATTTCTATAGTTTATGCTGCCTTCATGGATTTGTCAAGAGCCGCCGCATATTTCTATCGGCACAGGTTCTAAGCTTGCCGGCGGGGGATTTTAGACAATGCCCCCGAGGGATGAAACGTGGCCAAAGAGGGCGTTTTCCATGGTTTGCAGGCAAAAAGGGCGAAAATATATTTTACGAATTTGCCCCGGCATTTTTTGAAAGAACTGCTAATTATCGCTAAAATTCCAAGATGGAATCGAGAAGAAAACTGAAAATCCCCCGGTTTTCGGGAGAAAAATCGCTTTATTCCATGGGTTTCATATTTGACATTATGTGAACATGCCGCTATAATACTCTCATAGAACAACATTTTTAAGAATAAATTAAGCCGCGCATGGTCCGCGCACGGCGCATCGAAAGGATGTATCGTTAAGTATGGCAGCTAAGGAGAAGCTTGGGGAAGTTATGATTATGAACCGCCGGACCGGCAAGGTCCTGCAATGCACCGGCCTGGACAACGGCCAGGTGGTGGTGCAGGCCGCGCCTACCAGTGAAGACGTTCAGCTATGGACGCCTGTAAAGGTAAACGGCGGTGTGAAACTGGTGAACAAGGCCAGCGGAAAAGTTTTGGACGTTATGCACGGCGGGGTAGAGGCCGGCACCTGGGCGCAGACCTGGGAGGACGTAGGCGGCGGCTCGCAGCTATGGCAGATTGTGAAGATCACCGCTACTTACAAAAAGCTGATTAACGTCCAGTCCGGCAAGGCGTTGGATATCGTTGACATGCGGGAGGATGACGGAGCTCCCGCTCAGATTTGGGACGACGTGGACGGCGCGGGGCAGCAGTGGAAGCTGGCCGAGCCTGCGGACGCGAAGGAAAAGGACGCGAAAGCCCGGAGCCAGAAGGAAGAGGCCCCCGCGCCAGAGGAAAAGCCCGCGCCTAAACGCCGGGGCGGTAAATCCAAGGCGGCGGAAGCCGCCGCGCAGGCGGAGTCCGCTCCCAAGGCCGGACCCGCTAAGCGCGGTCGCAAAACCAAGGCCGCCGCGGAGGAGGAAGCGCCCCAGGCAGCCCAAACCGCCGGTACCCCCGCTCCTGCCAAAGGCCGGGGCCGCAAGAGCAAATAAGCTGAATGACACACAGGAAACCGGCGGAAGCTTTTGGGCTTTTGCCGGTTTTTTATAAGTAAACAGGGGAGAGGGTCTCCTTTCCGGCGCGGACAGAAAATCGCTTGCATGATTCTGGGAGGTTTTTTATGGAGAAGTATGCTCTGCTAAAAGAGTTTTTTGGCCACACCGCCTTTCGTCCCGGACAAGAGAGCCTGGTGGACGCTTTGCTTTCCGGCAGGGACGTGCTGGGAGTCATGCCTACCGGCGCTGGGAAATCTGTTTGCTATCAGCTGCCGGCGTTGATGCTGCCGGGGCTGGCCTTGGTGGTCTCGCCCCTGATTTCTCTCATGAAGGATCAGGTATCCGCCTTGTTTCAAGCGGGCGTGCCCGGCGCGTACATCAATTCTTCCTTAAGCTATTCCCAGTATCAGGAGGTGCTTCATAAAGCCCGCTCCGGCGCGTATAAGCTTTTGTATATCGCACCCGAACGGTTGGAAATGGAGGGGTTTCAAGCGTTTGCGCAAGAAGCGG
Source organism: uncultured Clostridia bacterium (assembly GCA_947567585.1). Classification (GTDB taxonomy): domain Bacteria; phylum Bacillota; class Clostridia; order Oscillospirales; family Acutalibacteraceae; genus Acutalibacter. The sequence goes on from CANONE010000116.1 coordinate 2,931, forward strand.
ATATCTCCTTGGTTGCCGTGGACGAGGCTCATTGCGTCTCCCAGTGGGGCCAGGACTTTCGCCCCAGCTACCTGAAAATCGCGGGGTTCATCCATTCCCTGCCCCGGCGGCCGGCTGTTGGGGCTTTCACCGCTACGGCTACGGCCCAGGTGAGAGAGGATATAGAAAAGCTGCTGGAGCTGCGGGACCCGGTAAAGGCGTCCACCGGCTTTGACCGGCCCAATCTCTTTTTCCAAGTGGTCCGGCCCAAGGACAAGATGGCTGAACTTACCAGGGTTTTGGCTCAGCGGGAGGAGCAAAGCGGCGTTGTTTACTGCGCTACCCGCAAGCAGGTGGAGAAAGTATACGAGGCTCTGCGGGGCCGGGGAATTTCCGCCGCCAAGTATCACGCGGGCCTTTCCCCCCAGGAGCGCCGGGACAATCAAGAGGACTTTGTCTATGACAGGGCCAGGGTGATGGTGGCCACCAACGCCTTTGGAATGGGCATAGACAAATCTAATATCAGCTTTGTGATTCACTTCAATATGCCGAAAAACGTGGAGAGCTATTACCAAGAGGCGGGCCGGGCGGGCCGGGACGGCTCCCCCGCCTACTGTCTATTGATGTATGCCTCCAGGGATCTAAGCACAGCCCGGTTTCTCATTCATGACTCCAATCAGGCCGCGCCGGAAGAGGACCGGGAGCGCCTGCTGCGTCTGGAGCTGGGCCGCCTGGAGCAGATGGCGGGCTATTGTAAGTCTACCGGGTGCCTGCGGGCGTATCTGCTGCGGTATTTTGGAGAAGAAGCGCCGGATTTTTGCGGTGGCTGCGGCAACTGCACCGCGGAACTACAGACAAGGGACATCACCACCGAGGCTCAGAAAATTCTTTCCGCAGTGGCTAGGGTGGAAAGAAAGTACCGCAGGGGGCTGGGAACGACGTTGATCATCCAGATGCTTCGGGGCAGCAAGGACAAGCGGGTAACCCAGCTGGATCTGGATAAACTGCCCACCTATGGCATTATGAAGGAGCACAGCCGGGAGCAGGTCAACGACTACATAGACTGCCTGGTGGAAGCCGGATGCCTGTACACGGACGCGGGGGAATATCCCGTGCTGCGGTTAACCAACAAGGCCAAGGGCGTTCTCTTCCACGGGGAGAAGGTTACACATCTGTGCCGCGCGCCTAACAGGACGGAAAAAGCTAAGGACCCAGCCACGCCTCATTACACGACCCCGGCGGATGTGGACCAGACGCTTTTCCATGCTCTGCGGGAGCTTCGGGGGGAACTGGCGGAAGCGGAAAGGGTGCCGGCCTATGTGGTGTTTACCAATGCGGCGCTGATGGATATGGCGGCGAAAAAGCCAAGGAATATGGGAGAGTTCCTGGCAGTCTCCGGCGTTGGCAAGGTGAAAGCCAAAAAGTATGGCAGGCCGTTTCTGGACCGGATTGCCCAGTGGAAAAAGGAAAAGAGGGAAGAAACGCGGGTTGGGAAATAGCGGAGAGCCGCTGAAAGGAGAAGCAGCATGGAAAAGAGTACGCGCGTTCTAAATTTTGGTTCCCTGAATATGGACTATGTATACCAGGTCAGCCGGATTGTAGGCCCTGGGGAGACCATTCACGCCGCTGGACGGCATGTCTATTATGGAGGCAAGGGGCTGAACCAGTCCGTGGCGGCGGCCAGGGCCGGTGCCTCCGTTTCCCATGCCGGGAAAGTGGGCCGGGATGGAGACGGGCTTATCGCGGTGTGCGAAAGGTATGGGATCAACACAGAGCATATAGAAAGAGGCCGGGGGGACACAGGCCATACCTTTATTCAAGTGGACCAAAACGGCCAAAACAGCATTGTCCTTTTCGGGGGCAGCAACCGCGAGATAGAGCGGGAGCAGGTGGACCGGGTATTGGGGCAAAGCGCCGCTGGGGAGCTGCTGCTTTTGCAGAACGAGATCAATGGTTTAGAGTACATGATCCGCCAGGGCGCGGCCAGGGGGCTAAAGATTCTCCTGAATCCCTCCCCCTGCGACCAGACGGTGTTGGACTGCCCCCTGGAGCAGGCGAGCTGGCTGGTCTTTAACGAGGTGGAAGGCTGGCAGCTTACCGGCCGGCGGGAGCCCGCCGCCATTCTGGAAGCCTTAAAGGCCCGCCTGCCCCATACCGGCCTGGTGCTGACCCTGGGGGTCCAGGGCGCTTTTTGCCAGCGGGGGGAGGAAAGGCTGTTCCAGCCCAGCTTTTCTGTTGCTCCGGTGGATACCACTGGGGCGGGGGACACTTTCTTGGGATACTTTGCGGCGGGTCTGGCCCAAGAGCTTTCCCTGTCCGCTGTTTTGGAGCAGGCCGCCGCCGCTGCCGCCCTGGCCATTACCCGGCGGGGGGCCGTGCCTTCGATTCCAAGCAAAGGGGAAGTAGAGGGTTTTTTGGCGGTCAACCGCAGACCGCTGTAAAAGCGCGCCGGGAGGGCGGGGGCATGGTCTAAGCCAGCGAAATGTTTGCAAATTTTTTTGCAAAAGCACGATTTTCACCTTTACACCGGCCTGAAAAAATGGTAAAATAATACGGCAAGGGTGCAGATGTGGTGGTCAAGAACCTGTATGGAGCTTCAGGGGCCGCCTATTTGGCGTTTCCCGGCCGGATTCCTAAAGCTCCATACAGGCTCTGGCCCCATCGGCGCCCCTCAGTATTGATCATCCTAATAAGGAGGCAATCGTTAAAATGCCAAGAAAAATGAAAACCATGGATGGCAATAACGCCGCCGCGCACGTTTCCTATGCGTTTACCGACGTTGCTGCTATCTACCCCATCACCCCTTCTTCCGTGATGGCCGACGAGACCGACAAGTATGCCGCCGCAGGCCGCAAAAACCTGTTTGGCCGGGAGGTCCGGGTCACGGAGATGCAGTCTGAGGCCGGCGCCGCCGGCGCTGTCCACGGCTCGCTGGCCGCTGGCGCGCTGACCACCACCTACACCGCCTCTCAGGGCCTTTTGCTGATGATCCCCAACATGTATAAGATCGCCGGCGAACTGCTGCCCAGCGTCATCCATGTTTCCGCCCGTACCGTGGCCACCCACGCGCTGAACATCTTTGGCGACCACTCCGACGTCTACGCCTGCCGCCAGACCGGCTACGCCATGCTGTGCTCCAACTCCCCTCAGGAGGTTATGGACCTGGGCGCTGTGGCCCATCTGGCCGCTATTAAGGGCAAGGTTCCCTTCCTGCATTTCTTCGACGGCTTCCGTACCTCCCACGAGGTCCAGAAGATCGAGACCTGGGACTATGAAGACCTGGGCGACATGCTGGACTGGGACGCTGTCAATGAGTTCCGCCGCCACGCTCTGAATCCCGAGCATCCTGTGCTCCGGGGCCAGGCCCAGAACGGCGACATCTTCTTCCAGGCCCGGGAAGCCTGCAACAAGTACTATGACGCCGTGCCCGAGGTGGCCGTCGAGTACATGAACAAAGTCAACGAGAAGCTGGGCACCGACTACAAGCCCTTCAACTACTATGGCGCTCCCGACGCGGACAAGGTTATCATCGCCATGGGCTCCGCCTGCGAGACCATTGAGGAAGTCATCGACTACCTCACCGCCGCCGGCGAGAAGGTGGGCCTTGTAAAGGTACACCTGTACCGTCCCTTTGTGGCCAAGTACCTCTTGGACGTGCTGCCGGAGACCGTGAAGACCATCTCCGTGCTGGACCGCACCAAGGAGCCCGGCTCCATCGGCGAGCCTCTGTACCTGGACGTGCTGGCCGCCGTCAACGGCACCAGCTTCGGCGCTTGCCCCATCTACAGCGGCCGCTACGGCCTGGGCAGCAAGGACACCAAGCCCAGCGACATTATCGCCGTATACCGGAACATGGAGGCCGCCCAGCCCAAGAAGCGCTTCACCATCGGCATTGTGGACGATGTGACCCATCTGTCCCTGGAGGTGAAGGAGGATCCCGACACCGCCCCCGCCGGCACCACCAGCTGCAAGTTCTGGGGCCTGGGCTCCGACGGCA
>CANONE010000117.1 GCA_947567585.1 uncultured Clostridia bacterium
ATGTGAACCTGTGGTGATTCTTGCTTGACGGAATGGCGCGCATCCTTTACAATATATGTTGAGACTGTCCTTACATCTAAAGGAGGTACCGGCTGATGGCATTTATCAAACCCTTTCGCGCTCTTCGATATTCCAAAAAGGCTGGAGCAATTGAAAATTTAACCTGCCCGCCTTACGACATTATCAGTGATTCCCAGCGGCAAGCCTACATTGACCGCAGCCCCTATAACGCAGTTCTTTTGGAGCTTCCCAAAGGCCAGCGCCCTTATGAGACGGCCCGGGACACGCTGGCCCAGTGGAAAGAGGACCAGATATTAAAGCTGGATATGGACCCAGGCATTTACATCTATGAACAGGAATTCCTCTCTAAAGCCGATAGCGGGGAACCAAAAAAGCTCCGGGGGCTCATCTGCCGGGTGCGGCTGGAGGATTTCTCCACCGGGGTGGTCCTGCCCCATGAGGAGACTCTGAGCAAGGCCAAGGAGGACCGTTTCCAGCTGATGCGGGCTACCCACTGTAATTTTAGCCAAATTTACTCTCTTTATCAGGACGACGCCCATATCACCCGCCAGCGCCTGGATCATCTGGCGGATGGCTGCGCGCCCCGCTACGCGTTTTCCGACGGACTGGTCACCCACCGCCTTTGGGTGGTGAACGACCCCGCCGCCATTGCCGCCATTCAGGAGGACTTTGCCCCCCGCAGGCTCTATATCGCCGACGGGCACCACCGCTATGAGACCGCCCTCAACTTCCGCAACCATCTGCGGGATTCCGGCGCCTACTGCCCCGGGGCGGACTACGTTATGATGATGCTGGCCGACATGGCCGATCCCGGCCTGGTGGTGTTCCCTACCCACCGGCTGGTAAGGAACCTAGAGAAATTCCACAGCGAAGCTCTGCTGGACGCCTGCAAAGAGTTTTTCCAGCTGTCTTCCGTAGAAAGCCTGGAGGCCGCCCAATCCGCTTTGGATCACGCCTACGCCCAGGGCCTGCACGCTTTCGCTTTCTTTGACGGGGAGCAATGGGTTCTGCTTACCCTTACGGATATCTTCGCCATGGACCGGCTGCTCCCTGAAAAGAGCGCCGCCTACCGGCATTTAGATGTAACCATTCTGCACTCTCTCGTTTTAGAGCGGCTCTTGGGCATCGACAAGGACAACATGGCAAAGCAGATCAACCTCACCTATACCCGCTCGCCGGAAGAGGCCGCAAGCTCCGTAAGGGAGAAGGCATCCAACTGCTGCTTCCTGCTCAATCCCACCCGTGTAGAAGAAATCGGCGCAGTGGCCTCCCACAATGAAAAAATGCCCCAAAAATCTACCTATTTCTACCCCAAGCTCATCACCGGCCTGGTTATGAACGAGCTTTAAAGCCCTGGGGGCCGTTCTGAGCCGGCCGGGCCGGCATACGAGAATCAGGGTGGAGGCAGGGCTTCACGACCTTAGAAGCCTGCCAAAGTCCACCCATGAAAGGAGTTCTTTACAGCATGAAACTATTTGAGAAGACGATATCAGAGGAGACGATTTATACAGGGAGGATCATCCGGGTTCATGTGGATGATGTGGAGCTGGAAAATGGGAAGACGGCAAAGAGGGAGGTTGTGGAGCATCCGGGAGGCGTGAGCGTAGCGGTGCTGACAGAGGGGAACCAGCTGATTTTCGTGCGTCAGTTCCGGTATCCGTATCACAAGGTGCTTTTAGAGCTCCCGGCCGGGAAGCTGGAACCGGGGGAGGACCCCTTTGAAGCCATGAAGCGGGAACAGATGGAGGAAACCGGCACCAAGGGGGAAAATTACATATCTCTTGGAGAGGTCTATCCAACGGGAGGGTACTGCGGAGAGATCATCCGCCTGTGGGCCTGCCGGGCTGTGGGGGAGCAGGCGGAACTGCGCTTAGATGAGGACGAGTTCCTTTCCACGGAGCTGATCCCCCTGGAAAAAGCGGTAGAGATGGTCTGCTCCAATGAGATTCCGGATGCAAAAACCCAGATCGGCGTTATGAAAACAGCGTATCTTGTGAAAAAAGGGCTGCTATAGTCAAAAGAATTTGAAAGTATCAGATTTGCAAGTGAATGGAGTAAAGAAGGAGAAAGCGTTATGAATAAGAGAATGCTGACGGTTCTTTTTGTGATTTTACTGCTGTGCGGTATTTTATCCGCCTGCGAGAAGGATCCCGCTGAGGATTGGTCTTCGGCGGCGGCCTCCGAGCCTACCGCGACTTCCGTCCCCACGCCGGAACCCACCCCCACGTCCACCCCGAACCCTACGCCAATTCCCACGCCTATTCCCACGCCGGCGCCCACCCCCGGCGAGGATTATGAAGAGCTCTTTGCCGCCAATCCCATCGACGAAAGTCTGAAGGAGGATCTCTCTGTCGCCGATAGCTTTCAGTCCATTGCAGGGGCTTACGGCGCCGCCAAAGACAATTGGCAGCATGTAATCTATCTGGCTTATGCGGACACGTTAGAGGCCCTCTCAGGCTCTGATAAGTCCGCCCTGGAAGAAGAACACAAAAAGTGGGAAGACGATCTGGAGCCCGCCCTGGAAAAAATTGCCAGCGACCATGAAAACGACCCGCAAGAGCAAGGTCCTATTGTCGCCATTGCCATGGAGACTTACGACTACTACCGGCAGTATGCGCACGATATCTGCCTGCGGCATTATCAGGCAACTGGGGAAATGTTTGATATCTCCGGCGCGTTGTTGTTGGAAGCGGCGGGCTAAGGATATGGGAACTTGTACCCAGCTTATCGAGGACGAGTTCTGCATACGGCCCGGTGGAATGGGCACAAATCCTATCGGTGCAGGTTCTAAGAATTGCTAATACAAAAAACCTTCCGTTGAAATCACGGAAGGTTTTTCATTTATTCAGCCGAATACATCAAGCCTTTTTACAGCTCCTCGCTGGGATATCCGCCGGTATACCCGGGGCCCGTTCCTTGCCATAGCGGGCGGGCGCGGTCCAAAATACCGCTTCTACGCTTTCCTTTGCCAGGGAAAGGGAGCTTTAGCCCTCCTCTTCCTCTTCCGCCGCCTCGTCCTCTGTCTCCTCTTTCGGCGCGCTGGAAAGAGTAACGACGCGGCTGCCCTCCTGAACCTTCATAACCACTACGCCTTTACTGGGTCTGGCGCATACGCGGATTTCCGACGCCGGGATGCGGATGATGACGCCGTCTTCGGAGATCAATATCACATCCTCTTCTTCCGACACCAGCTTCACACCGGCTACAGGGCCGAACTTGTCCACATGATAGTTGATCAGGCCCTTGCCGCCCCGGCGCTGCATGCGGTAATCCTCCGGGGGAGAGAGCCGGCCAAAGCCGGTTTCGCTGACGGTGAGCACCATCTGCCCATCCCGGATCACGTCCAGGCCGGCAATGCTGTCGCCCGGGTCCAGATTCATCACCTTCACGCCCCGGGCGCCCCGGCCCATCTCCCGCACGTCGTTTTCATCCATGCGCAGGGCCATGCCGTTTCGGGTGGCCACCAACAGCTGGTCTCTGCCAGAGGTCACCTGCACCCAGGCCAGATGGTCCCCCTCGTCCAGGTCCACGGCAATGAGGCCAGCCTTGCGGACGTTCTTAAAGGCCGACAGCCTTGTCCGCTTGATCACGCCCTTACGGGTTACCATCACCAGGTACTTGTCCTCATCCATGCTCTCCAGACGGACTACAGATGTGATGGTCTCATCTCCCTGCAAGGGCAGCAGGTTCTTGATATGCATTCCCTTGCTGGTCCGGGAGCCCTCCGGCACCTCGTAACATTTCAGCCGGTAGAGCCTGCCCAAATCTGAGAAAAAGAGAATATAATCGTGGCTGCTGGTGACGAATATCTCTGCGGCTCCGTCCTCCTCCCGGCGGGTCATGCCGGAGATGCCCCGGCCGCCCCGCTTCTGGGTGCGGTAGGCTTCCATCTTCTGGCGCTTGACATAGCCGTAGCGGGTGCGGGTAACCACGCATTCCTCCACAGGGATTAGGTCCTCCACATCCACCTCGCCGCTGATAGCGGCAATCTCCGTGCGGCGCTCGTCGCCAAAACGCTTTTTCATATTCAGAGCTTCGTCCTTCACAATGGCCAAGCGCCGGGCTTCGCTGGACAATATCTCCGTCAAGTCGGTAATCTGGGAGTGCAGCTCGTCCAACTCCGTCTCAATTTTTAGGATTTCCAACCCAGCCAACTGGCCCAGCTGGAAGCGGCAGATGGCGTCCGCCTGGGGCTCGTTAAAGTCAAAGCGTTCCATCAGGGCGGCTTTGGCCTCGGGGCGGCCGCCGCTGCATCCGCGAATGGTGGCGATAATCTCGTCCACAATATCAATGGCTTTTTTAAGGCCCTCTAAAATATTGGCCCGCTCTTGGGCTTTATTGAGGTCAAACCGCGTGCGCCGGGCGACAACCTCCACCTGGAAGTTAATGTACTCCTGCAAAATCCGCCGCAGATTGAGAGTCTCCGGCCGGCCGTTTACCAGAGCCAGCATAATGACCCCAAAGCTGATTTGCAGCTGCGTCAAGGTATACAGATGGTTCAGCACAATCTGCGCCGAAGCCTCCCGCTTCACGTCAATGACAATGCGCATGCCCTCCCGGTCGGAGTGGTCGTCCACATTGCTGATGCCCTCAATACGCTTTTCCTTCACCAGCTCTGCAATATCTTTAATGAGCTCGGCCTTATTAACTTTGTAGGGAATCTCCGTTACGATGATTTTCGAGCGGCCGGTCTTCTCGTCCTCTTCAATTTCCGCCCGGGCCCGCACAGCGATTTTTCCCCGGCCAGTGGCATAGGCCGCCCGTATTCCGCTGCGGCCCATAATAATGCCACCTGTGGGAAAGTCCGGCCCCTTGATATGCTCCATCAGCTGGTCCAAAGTGGCTTCGGGATTATCGATCATACAGCAGACGCCGTCCAGCACTTCGTTGATATTATGAGGCGGCACATTGGTGGCCATGCCCACGGCAATGCCCATAGAGCCATTCACCAGCAGGTTGGGAAAATGGCTGGGCAGCACCTCCGGCTCCTTCAGGCGGTCGTCATAGTTGGGCTTAAAGTCAACGGTATCTTTATTGATATCATCCAGCATGGCCACGGAGAGCCTAGTCATCCGGGCCTCGGTATAACGGGGGGCGGCAGGAGGATCCCCGTCCACGGAACCGAAGTTACCGTGGCCGTCCACCAGCATATAGCGCAGGGAGAAATCCTGGGCCAGCCGCACCATAGCGTCATACACCGCCGCGTCGCCATGGGGGTGCCAGGAGGCCAGGGTCTTTCCCACAGTATCCATGCACTTGCGGTATGCGGAATCCGGCCATAGAGAGTCCTGGTACATTTGATAGAGTATGCGCCGGTGTACTGGTTTTAGACCATCCCGCACATCCGGCAGAGCGCGCTGCACAATAACGGACATGGAATAGTCCAAAAAAGACTGCTCCATCTCTTTGGTCAGCGCTACATCTATCACATGCCCGCCAGGCTCTTGGGACTGGCTGTTGTTGTTCTCAAATTCAGACATCTATCCACTTCTCCTTCAAAGGATCTTGGAACACCGATCATTTCTCTTACACGTCCCAATTCGCCTTTTGCGCGTTTTCCACAATGAACTCCCGGCGGGGCTCTACCTTGTCGCCCATCAGGATGGTGAAAACCTGGTCCGCCTGAGCCGCGTCATCCACCTCTACCCGGCGCATGGTGCGGGCGGCTGGGTCCATGGTGGTTTCCCAAAGCTGGATGGGGTCCATCTCGCCCAGACCTTTGTAGCGCTGTACCGGGCAGTTGCCCCCCAGCTCCGCTATGATCTTATCCCGCTGGGGATCTGAAAAAGCATAGAAGTGCCGCTTATTTTTGGTGATCCGGTATAGGGGCGGCTGGGCCAGATAGACATGGCCCTGCTCCACGAGAGGGCGCATAAAGCGGAAGAAAAAGGTCAACAGCAGGGTGCGGATGTGGCTGCCGTCCACGTCGGCGTCCGCCATGATGATCACCTTGCCATAGCGCAGCTTGCTGATATCAAAATCCTCGCCAATCCCAGTGCCCAAAGCCGTCACCACAGGCATCAGCTTTTCATTGGTATAGACCTTGTCAAGCCGGGCTTTTTCCACATTTAACATCTTGCCCCATAGAGGGAGAATCGCTTGAAACTTCCGGTCCCGCCCGCCTTTGGCGGAGCCTCCGGCAGAGTCGCCCTCCACAATGTAAATCTCTGTCTCGTCCGGGTTCCGGGACTGGCAGTCCGCCAGCTTGCCCGGCAGGGAATTGCTCTCCAAAGCCGTCTTCCGGCGGGCCAGCTCCCGGGCCTTCCGGGCGGCCTCCCGGGCTCGGGAAGCAGTAAGCGCTTTATCAAAAATAGCACGAGCTGTGGCCGGATTTTCCTCCATATACTCCATCATGTATTTATAGAGCATAGAGCTTACCAGCCCGCTGATCTCCGTATTGCCCAGCTTCGCCTTGGTCTGCCCTTCAAACTGGGCTTCCTTCAGCTTTACGCTGATGACGCAGGTAAGACCCTCCCGTACGTCCTCGCCGGAGAGATTCTTATCGCTCTCTTTGAGAATATTGTACTTTCTGGCATAATCATTCATCACCCTGGTCAGGGCCCGCTTAAAGCCCTCCTCATGGGTGCCGCCGTCCACTGTGCGGATATCGTTGGCAAAGGACAACACCAGCTCGTTAAAGCTATCCGTATACTGCATAGCCACTTCCGCGGTGGCGTTGTTGTCCGCGGCTATGCTGGAAAAGTGCATCACATCCGGGTGAATGACCTCCACGGCTTTTTTCTTATTGATATAGTCCACAAACCCGAAACCTGCTGTGGCGTATATG
>CANONE010000118.1 GCA_947567585.1 uncultured Clostridia bacterium
ACCCTGTATTCATGCGGGTTTGCGCCGCTTTGACGGTCATTCCCACTCAATCGTCGCCGGGGGCTTGCTCGTAATATCGTACACTACCCGCGTTACCCCAGGTACCTCATTAACAATGCGGTTAGCGGCGGCGCCTAGGAGCTCATAGGGGAGGTGGACCCAATCTGCGGTCATGAAATCGGTGGTATTGACTGCCCGCAAGGCTATAGTTTCTCCGTAGCTGCGCCCATCGCCCATCACGCCAACACTTTTGGCGCCAGTCAAGACGGCGAAATACTGTCCAATCTCCCTCTCAAGCCCGCAGTTCGCTATCTCCTCCCGAAAAATAGCGTCCGCTTCCTGCAAGGTATGTACCCGGTTTGGGGTCACCTCGCCGATAATCCGCACGGCGAGCCCCGGCCCCGGGAAGGGCTGCCGCCATACCAGCTCTTCCGGGATGCCCAGTTCTAAGCCCACCCGGCGCACTTCGTCCTTAAATAGGTCCCGCAGGGGCTCAACCAAGCCCTCAAAGCCAATATCCTCCGGCAGGCCGCCCACATTGTGGTGGGACTTGATCACCGCCGCCTGGCCTGTGCCGCTTTCCACTACGTCCGGATAAATGGTGCCCTGGCAGAGCAGATCCATTTTCCCCAGCTTGGCAGATTCCTCCTCAAACACCCGGATAAATTCCTCTCCGATGATCTTGCGCTTTCTCTCCGGATCGGCGACCCCCGCCAGCTTACCGAGAAAGCGTTCTCCGGCATTGACCCGGATGATGTTCATATCAAATTCTCTTTTGAAAACCTTTTCCACCAGGTTTCCCTCGTCCTTACGCAGCAAGCCGTGGTCCACAAAAATGCAGGTCAGATTTTTCCCTATGGCCCGGTGAACCAGCATGGCCGCCACGGAAGAGTCCACCCCGCCGGAAAGGGCGCAGAGAACCTTTTTATCTCCGATGCGTTCCCGCAGCGCTTCTACAGTGTCTTTTGTAAAGGACCCCATTTCCCAGTCGCCGGCGCAGCCGCACACAGTATAGAGGAAGTTGCGCAAAATCTGGGAGCCGTATTCCGTATGGGCCACCTCCGGGTGGAACTGCACGCCGTAAAGGCTTTTCTCCCGGTTTTCCATAGCGGCCACAGGGCACCCCGCGCTGTGAGCGCAGGCGGCGAACCCTTCCGGCAGCCGGCTCACCGCGTCGTTATGGCTCATCCATGTGGCGCTGGAAGGAACTTGGGAGAAAAGAGGCGAGCCCGAGTCAAATTCCGTGGCGGTCTTTCCAAACTCAGGGGCGCCGGCGGGGGAAACCTTTCCGCCCAATACCTGAGCCATGACTTGGGCCCCATAGCAAATACCCAGTACCGGAACGCCTAACTGGAACACCTCCGAACCGCAAAGAGGCGCGTCCTGGACGTACACGCTGCCAGGCCCCCCGGTGAAGATCACGCCTTTATAGCGGCGGAGTTCTGCGGCGGGGGTATGAAAGGGCTTGATCTCACAGTATACATTTAGGTCCCGTACCCGCCGGGCAATCAGCTGGGCATACTGTCCCCCAAAGTCCAGTACCACAACCGCTTCATGCTTTTGGCTAGTTGGCATAGCTTACACATCCTTCCAACAAATGGTTTCCGTTCTCTTTCAAAATCCATCCTATTCTGACAATAAGATCATGCCCACATCATAACACAGAAGCGCCGGCATTTCAATAGTTTATTGATGGACCAGGAACCTTCCACATCCGTTTCCACCCTGCCAGGGGCCAGGGCTTCAAAGCCCTATGTCACGGGAAAAAGGATAAAGTCTGTCCTTGCTCTTGCATTTTCCCTCTATATTGTGTAAAATACATGGTATGGCAACAGGCCCTGCGTAAAAACTTGCACCGGCCGATACAGGTTCTTACAGTTTGGACCGGCAATCATTCTTTAGGAGGTACAACATGTTTAAGAATTTAATGGATACGATCGGTTTCGTCGCCGCCCAGGACCCGGAGATCGGAGAGGCTATGGATAAGGAGCTTCGCCGGCAGCGCCGGAATCTGGAGCTGATTGCCTCTGAGAATATTGTCTCCCCGGCTGTCATGGCGGCTATGGGTACGGTCCTTACCAATAAATATGCCGAGGGCTATCCGGCCCACCGGTACTACGGCGGTTGCCAGTGCGTGGACATAGCCGAGGACATTGCCCGGGACAGGGCTTGCCGGCTTTTCGGCGCGGAGCACGCCAATGTACAACCCCACTCCGGGGCCCAGGCGAACCTGGCGGTATATTTTGCGTTTTTGCAGCCCGGCGACACTGTGCTGGGTATGAATCTTTCAGAAGGCGGGCATCTTTCCCATGGGTCGCCGGTAAATATGTCCGGCGCTCTCTATAATTTTGTAGCGTACGGCGTGGAGCCCGGCACAGGGCGCATGGACTATGATAAGATTATGGACCTGGCTATGCGGGAGAAGCCCCGGCTGATTGTAGCCGGGGCCAGCGCCTACCCCAGGGCCATCGACTTTAAGAAATTCCGGGAAATTGCCGACGCCTGCGGGGCAAAACTTATGGTGGATATGGCTCACATTGCCGGCCTGGTGGCGGCGGGGCAGCACCAGAACCCCGTCCCTTACGCCGATGTGGTGACCACCACCACCCATAAAACCCTGCGCGGGCCTCGGGGAGGACTGATCCTCTGCCGGGAGGAGTACGCCAAGCAGGTCGACAAGGCCATTTTCCCCGGCACCCAGGGCGGGCCGCTGATGCATATTATCGCCGCCAAGGCCGTATGCTTAGGAGAGGCCCTGAAGCCGGAATTTAAGGAGTACGGCGCGCAGGTGGTGAAAAACGCCGCCGCTTTGGCAAAGGGACTTATGGACCGGGGCGTCAAATTGGTTTCCGGGGGCACAGACAATCACCTGATGCTCATGGATTTAACAGAAGGCGAACTCACCGGCAAAGAACTGGAGCGCCGGCTGGACGAGGTTTATATCACCGCCAACAAAAACACGGTTCCCGGCGAGCGGCGCAGTCCCTTCGTCACCAGCGGCGTGCGGCTGGGTACCCCCGCCGTGACCACCCGGGGGCTAAAGGAGGCCGATATGGATGACATTGCCCAATGCATTGCCCTGTGCATGGAGGACGGCTTTGAAGAGAAAGTAAACAGCCTGCGGGAAATGGTAGAGGGCATCTGCGGGAGGTACCCCCTCTACGAATAAGGAAGGAGCCAGCGTATGAAACCACTTGTCCTGGGAAATATCACGTACGGCATGTACGCCATCGGGGTTAAAGACCAGCGGGGGCCCAGCGCCTGCATTGCCAACACAGTGATGCAGGTAACGAAAACCTCTCCCTCGGCCCCGCCTCTGGTGGCCTTGAGCCTGAATACGGAAAACTATAGCTGCCAGTGCATTGAGGAGAACGGGGTGTTTACCATCTCTGTGCTTTCCGAGCAAACCCCGGCGACGGTGATTGGCGCGCTGGGCTTTACCAGCGGACGCTTCGGGGGGAAGCTTGAGAATATCCGTCACAAGGTTTTGATGGAAGGCGTGCCCGTCATTAAAGAGAATACCTGCTGCTGGTTTTTGTGCCAGGTAAAGGCCAAGCTGCCCATGGGCGGCCAGGAACTCTTTATTGCCGAGATCATTGCCGGCAGCGACGTCACCGCCGAGCAGGAATCCGCAACAAAGCATGAAAAGCTGAAACCCATGACCTACCAGTATTATGTAGAGCAGCTGGGCGGCGTTTCTCCTAAAAAGGCGCCTACCTATCTTCCCAACCAGCTGGGAGGCCAGCGCATTACAGGAGAACGCTTTGTGTGCTCTGTGTGCGGATATGAGTATAAAGATCCGAATTTCGGCTTTGAGGAGCTGCCGGCGGAATGGAGCTGCCCCATCTGCAAAATGCCTAAAAAGGCTTTCGTCCGCAAAAAATAAGGGAAATGGTCATGAAAAGACGCATAAAGGGGATCGCGCCGCTGCTGTTCAGCGTTCTCTTGGCGATTTGCGTTGGGGCCATAGGCTGGCGGTATTTCAATCTGCCGTTTTTAGGGATCCCCTGGCCGGCGGCGTTCCTCCTCGCCGGCGCGGCAGGTCTGGCGCCGCCGTTTTGGCCGGAGAAAGAATAGGAGTTGCAAAACGTGGAGAACGCCTTTGAAAGAGAAAAACTGCTTCTGGGCCGGGAGGCCGTGGAGCGCCTGCAAAATTCGCGAGTGGCTGTGTTCGGCCTGGGGGGCGTAGGGGGCCACGCCGCCGAGGCTTTGGTTCGTTGCGGGGTGGGGGCGGTGGAGCTGGTGGACGGAGACGTATACAGCGTCACCAACCTGAACCGCCAGCTTTTCGCCACTGCCTCCACGCTGGACATGCCCAAAACCCGCGCCGCCGCCCAGCGGCTTCAGGAGGTGGCCCCTGGGGCCGAGATTGTGGAGCACTCCTTCTTCTACACGCCGGATACCGCCCGCCGCCTGGATTTTACTCGGTACGATTACATTTTGGACGCCATCGACATGGTGACGGGTAAACTGGCGATTGTGGAGCGGGCCGCCCAAACGGGCGTGCCGGTGGTCAGCTGCATGGGGGCCGGCAACAAGCTGGACCCCACCGCTTTTCAGGTAGCGGATATTTATGAAACTTCTGTGTGCCCCTTGGCCCGTATTATGCGCAAGGAGCTAAAAAAGCGGGGGATCCAAGGGCTGAAGGTGGTGTATTCTCAAGAACCGCCGCTGGTTTTGGATAGTCCCGCAAGTACGCCAAGGGGAAGACCGGCCCCTGGCAGCGTGGCCTTTGTGCCCGCTGTGGCGGGGTTGATTATGGCGGGGGAGGCGGTCAAGGACTTGGCGGGAATAGGGGGAGGCAATGACTGTTGGAGAGAAAGCCGAATGGAGTCTGACTAAAAAGTACCGAAAGCAGATCTGGGCCCCCTTTATTGCCGGAGTGAAAACCTACCGGCTGCTTCAGGAGGGCGACCGGGTGGCCGTGTGCGTTTCCGGAGGGAAAGACTCCATGCTTCTGGCAAAGCTTATGCAGCTGCTTTCCCGCTACTCTGACTTTCCCTTCTACTTGGAGTTTTTGGCAATGGATCCCGGCTACAGCCCCGCCAACCGGGCTAAATTGGAATCCAACGCCCAACTGCTGGACGTGCCCCTTCACATTTTTGAGACAGACATATTTTCTGTGGCTGACTGGGCGGAAAAGAATCCCTGCTACCTGTGCGCCAGAATGCGCCGGGGGCATCTTTACCGGCAGGCTAAGGAGCTGGGCTGCAATAAAATCGCCCTGGGGCATCATTTTAACGATGTCATTGAAACCACGGTTATGGCCATGTTTTATGGGGCGCAGCTACAGTGTATGCCCCCGAAGCTCCATAGCGAAAACTTTCCGGGTATGGAACTGATCCGCCCTATGTATCGGGTGAGGGAAGAGGCTATTTTAGCCTGGCGGCGGTATAACGGCTTAGAATTTCTGGAATGCGCCTGCAAATTTACCGAGGGCGCGGCCCGCTGCGGCGGCTCTAAGCGGCAAGAGGTGAAGGAGCTTTTGACCGCGCTAAAAAGAATAAACCCCAATGTGGAGAAGAACATTTTTCAAAGCCTGCACGCTGTCTGCCTGGATACTTTTCCCGGCTACAAAAGCGGCGGGAGAGAGCATAGCTTTTTAGATGGGTATGAGAATAGAGGGTGAGGACAAACCAGTGGGGCGGCCCATTCGGGGTGGAATAGAAATGGTTATCAAAGACGGCGTAGCGTGTGGGCTATGCCGTTTTCCCATTGGGTGAAGCATCCGGCAGGAAGGCGGGATCTGGTCACCATACGTTTGGGCCCCGGATACTTCGGCAAAACAAGCGGCTTGCAGTTTGTAGGTTTTTGTGATAAAATGTGCAGAAAGGGTTTTGATGTCCAAGGGTATAATGGAACGTCTGGGGAGGGAGGACGTGGTATGAATAACGAGTATTATATGCGGCAGGTACGCCGGCTGGCGGCAGAGAGGGCCGGGCGCGAGCCTATGGCTTTCGTGCGGACATATGGCTGCCAGCAAAATGTAGCGGACGGTGAGAAGCTAAAGGGGCTGTTGGCGCAGATGGGCTTTGGGTTTACGGACTCTCCCGACGATGCGGACTTTATCCTTTTTAATACCTGTGCCGTCCGGGAACATGCCGAGGACAGGGTCTTCGGCAATGTGGGGGCGCTGAAAAATACGAAGCGGCGCAACCCCAAGCTGGTGGTGGCAGTCTGCGGCTGCATGACGGAGCAGCGGGCTGTGGCGGAACGGCTGCGGAAAACCTTTCCGTTTGTAGATCTGATTTTTGGCCCCCATGTAATCCATAAGCTGCCCGAGATGCTTTATGAAGTCTTGGCGGACTCTCAGCGGGTATTGATGCTGGGACAGGAGGAAAAAACCATCCGGGAGGATTTGCCTATCCGCCGGGACGGCGGAGCCCGGGCCTGGGTGACCGCCATGTACGGCTGCGACAATTTCTGCTCCTACTGCATCGTGCCCTATGTCCGGGGCAGGGAGAAAAGCCGCCGCCCAGAGAGGGTCTATGAAGAATGCCGCGAGCTGGTTGCGGAGGGCTATAAGGAGATTACCCTTTTAGGCCAAAATGTCAACTCCTATGGAAAGGGACTGGAGGAGTCTGCCGGGTTTCCTCATCTGCTTCAGCGCTTAGACGGTATAGAGGGGCGGTACCGGCTGCGCTTCATGACCTCTCATCCCAAAGACGCATCCAAGGAGCTTTTTGACGTGATGGCAAAGA
>CANONE010000119.1 GCA_947567585.1 uncultured Clostridia bacterium
GCTTGCAGATTGTCACCACTGAACAAGGCTCTCTGTCTGATAATCGTGGAATCAAGGAAATATTCGAATCGATCAACGATCCCCGGTTTGTGTTTACAGACCGCAGTTGCTTTATCAATCTTGATTTTGCCCGTGCGATAGACGGCAACTGGATGGTTATGAAAAATGGAGAGCGGCTGCCGATCAGTCGCCCTATAATGCCTAAAGTAAAGGATGCCATCATGCGGCTGGCGGGGAAGCCTGCCAGCTCCTTTTTTGCCGCTTCCACGCATATTTTCCCACTCCGCCCGCCAAACTGTAGTTAACGCGATTCAAAAGAGGCACGCCCCTTTTGAATCGGGCGGCAAGACCGCCCAGCTTGAAACTCGGCGTTTATCGATTTTCAAGTGCGTTTACTATAAAGCCAAAAGCAAACACAAACTCCCTGCTCCGCCCACAAAGCCGCCGGTGTAAAACCGAAAAAACCGGAGCAAAAGTTTCGTCCACCTTTATAAGGGTGGCAGGGGCTTGGGGGCGCCGCCTCCAAGGTCTTGGTTCTTGCGCAAAAGGAGAGACAGAAATGAAACGGATTGGGAAACAGACCATTGAATTTGAAAACGCGCCCAGTGTGATTGGACATGGGGCGGTAGGCGGACGCAAGGAAGCGGGAGGGCCCTTGGGGGCGGACTTTGACCAGACCTTTGAGGACACCACGCTGAACACGGACAGCTGGGAGAAGGCGGAGGCGCAGCTGCAAAAGGAGGCTGTAGCCGTGGCGCTGGCCTCGGCGGGGTGCAGGGCGGAGGAGGTGGATTTCATCTTTGCCGGAGACCTTCTCAACCAATGCATATCCTCCACCTTTGGCCTGCGGGGCTATGGAATGCCCTATTTGGGGCAATATGGGGCCTGTTCTACCATGGCCCAGACCCTTTTAATGGCGGCGGTTATGGTGGACTCCGGGGCGGCGGACCGGGCGGCGGCGGTAACCAGCTCCCACTTCTGCTCGGCGGAAAGACAGTTCCGCACCCCCCTGGAGTACGGCGCGCAGCGCACGCCCACGGCCCAGTGGACCGCCACCGCCTCGGGCAGCGTGATTGTGGGAAAGGGCGGGCGCGTCCGGATACAGCGGGCCCTGGCTGGGAAAATCGTGGATCTGGGAGTAAAGGACCCGGCCAACATGGGGGCCGCCATGGCCCCGGCGGCGGCGGACAGCATCTGCCAGTTCCTGGAGGACACCCATCAGCGCCCCCAGGATTTCGACGGCATCTTTACCGGGGACCTGGGCGCCGTAGGCAGCCAGCTGATGCTGGACGCCCTCAAAGGAGAGGGGTTGGACTTGACAACGGTACACCAGGACTGCGGCCTCATGCTCTATTACCGGGAGGCCCAGGACGTCCACGCCGGCGGGTCCGGCTGCGGCTGCTCCGCCAGCGTGCTGTGCGGGCATCTGCTAAGGCAAATGGAAAAGGGAGAGCTGAAAAAAATCCTTTTTTGCGCCACTGGCGCTCTCATGTCCACCACCTCCCAGCAGCAGGGGGAATCCATCCCCGGCGTGTGCCATATTGTGCAATTGGAGGGATAAAGGCCGCGGGCGCGAAAGCCTCCCCGGCTAAAAAAGCCCGCCCCTAGAGCTCAGCTCCGGGGGCGGGCTTTTTTAGCGGTTTAGCAGTAGAATTCCAGCGGGTAGGTGGGGTAGGCCAGCTGGTCCAGCTCGTCCAGGGTGATAAGGCCGGGAGGGGCCAGGAGGACGCTGGGGATGCGGTTGACAATGGTGGCGCAGGTGTGCTCCACGGTGGCAGGCTTCACCACATGGAACTCGGTGTCCGGCTCGCCGGTGATTTTCCAATCGCACATGTCGCCGTCGTCAGGGCCGTAAACCTTGCCGATGCACTGGGTCTCAATCACCGGGCCCTGGAAAGTCTCTGTGGTGACCACCGCAGCCATGCCGATGCAGTTGCCCTTGGGGATGGTGGCGCCCATGGTCTGGGAGTACAGGTCGCTGTCATGGAAATAGGGCACGCACTTCTGGGTCTGGCTCTTGATGGTCCAGCCCATTTTAGCGGCCAGGGCCTCGTTGGAGTTCCATACATAAGAGGGCTCCAGCACCTCCGGGTGGGCGATCTGCGCCTCGAACTCCTCCGGAGTCAGCATAACGCCGTGGGCCTTGGCCAGGGCCAGGCCGTAGTCCTCCACATTGTAGCTGACCGCGCCCTCAATCTTCTGAATGCTGTTGCAGCTGCCTGCTACCAGGCCCACCATGTTCACCCAGAAGGTGTCCTCCATGCCGCTGCCCACGAAGGTGCAGCCGTTTTCCTTGGCTAGCACGTCCAGGGCGTTGGCCCGCACGGGGTCCGTAGTCCAGCAGTAGGTGGCCTCTTCGCAGGTGGTAATCACATTGATGCCCCGGGAGAGGCACTTCACGTAGTGGTCATAACAGTCGCTGACCAAGCTGAAGAGGGTGACAATGGCCACGTCCGCGTCGCAGCCGTCCAGCACGGCGTCCGCGTCGCTGCTGATGGTCACGCCGGTCTTTACCCCCAATTCCGCATAGTCGCCCACGTCCATGCCTACAATCTCCGGGTTTACGTCGATGGCCCCTACAATCTGCACCCCGTGCTCATACAGATAGCGCAGAGTGTACTTGGCCATTTTTCCGCAGCCGTACTGCACTGCCCGAATTTTACCCATCTTTCTAGACCTCCTGAAAAATTTTTATGGTATGGAAAAGCAGGCTCCCCTGCCATTCTTCCCCAGTATCTAGTATAGATTATTTTCCCCGGAATATGAGAACCTGTACCAATAAGAGTTAGTACCCATCTTTTCGGCAAATTTTGCCGTTGACCGCGTTGCAAAAGCTTTTAAGACCCGTACGGACGGGCCCCGGGCGCGCCCCTTTCGCACAAGCCCTTATTTTTCCCGGAGCTGCTTCATCTTTTCATCGACCCAGACAATTCTGTTCCGTCCCAGCTTTTTGGCGTCGTAAAGCATGGCGTCCGCAATCTTCAGGTAGACGCTGTACTCATCGCCGGTTTTGGGGACCACGGTCACGCCCCCGCTGCTGACGGTCACCCACTTGGAAACGCTGGGGGCATGGGGGATGCGCAGCGTTTCCACCTCCTGGCGGATGTGCTTCACATGCTCGAACACGGAGGCCGCCTCGCCCCCCAGCACCAGGGCCACGAATTCCTCTCCCCCGTAGCGGGCGACAAAATCTGTGGAACGCCGGAAGTATTTGGAAAGCACCTGGGCCACGGCGGCAATCACCTTGTCTCCCGCGGGGTGCCCAAAGGTATCGTTGTACGCCTTGAAATGATCAATGTCAAACATGCATATGGAAACCGGAATGTGCAGGCGGATGGCCTCCTGCCATTTGGCGGCGCTGTAGAGCTCGTACTGCCGCCGGTTGGCAATCCCCGTCAGCTGGTCGGTCATAGACTGCTGCTCTACCTGCTTGCGGTACTGATACAGCTTAATATGCGTATGCACCCGAGCGTTGACGATCAAAGGATGAAAGGGCTTGGTAATGTAGTCCACCGCGCCCAGGGTAAGCCCCCGCTGCTCGTCCTGTATATCGGAAAGGCTGGTGATCAAAATAACCGGTATGCTGCGGGTGATGATCTCCTCCTGCAGCTTTTTCAGCAGCGTAAAGCCGTCCATACCCGGCATCACCACATCCAAGAGGATCAAGGAAAAGTCCCCGGCGCTGGCATAGCGCAGCCCGTCCTCCGCCGTGTTGGCCACCGTGATGTCGTATTCGTCGTTTAAAATGGATTTCAGCTACGCGGTTTGCAGGGTGCTGTCGTCCACAATCAGTATTTTTTCCATTTCGGCTCCTCCTCATTCTGACGGTTCAAACACTTCTTCGAGAGATTCCCCATGAAAGCTTTGCCATATTGTTTTATGTAAAAGGGACCTTTCCCTAGTGGTAGACGCATCTATATCATACACGATTTTGGTCCGGTTGACAATAGCTTTTTGCATTTTTTACCAATTTCCCCGGCTTTCCCGGCTGTACGCGGGTCAGGCCCCGCCGGCCAGCGCAAAGCGCCCCCAGGCGTTTGAGCTGGGAGCGCTTTGTGGTTTCGCATAAGGCGGGTTAGCAGCCGCAGTCTCCCTCTCCGGCCCTGGGGGGGAAGAACTCGTGCAGGGGAAAGTCGATGCGCCTAAAGAGCTCGCAGGGGTTGTCGGAGGTAGGAACGCATTCCTTCTCGGGCACGCAGAAATCATAGGCTGGTATCAGCATCTGCACGCTGCGGGCGATCTGTACAATGGTGAACAGGCCGATGGTCACATAGATGTTGTTGCGCTGGGGGGCCGGGTCCAGCTCGCCGCCATAGCGCTGGCAGATGCACTCGGGCACCCGGCAGTAAGGCTCCACCCGGCAGGGGGCGCCGCAGAGCTTGGCGGAAAGCGCCACGGGCTCGGCCACCTGCACAGTGGCCTTGGGCAGGGCCCGGGGGTCGCCGGGCAGCTGGGGATTATCCCTCTCTCCGCCCGACTGGAAGACCTTCACGCTGCCCTCGCTGCCGTAGAGCACCACTTTTTTGTTGAACACAGCCACGCCGCTGATGGGCACAGGCCCGGATGAGGGGCCGCCAAAGAGCTCCACGGACACGTCGAAGAAAAAGGTCATATCCACGGAATAGAAGCCCTTGTTAAAGGGAATGGGCTGCAAGTCCGTGTAGACGGTGATCACCGACACCTCCCGAATGCGTACATTGGACGCGCTGTCGATCACCGGCTGCTGCGCCGCGGGAAACAGCACGCGTATGTCCTCAAGGCAGTCTTTATCAAAACAAATACCGCTCTATAGGTATATGGGCAAAAGAAAAAGCGTCAGGTGGAATTCGGCGGGTTTTGCCCCAAATTCCTTACGGTAGATAACCTTTTCCAACACCGTTTTCAATAGGATATTGCGTTCTTGAGAAGGTAAGCTGTGGTAGGCGTCTAGCACACCTTGGATACGCTCTACCATCTTTGGGGTGTCCAAACAGCCTTTGGGGTGAAGATTGGATTTGGCCTGTTCCAACAAGGCAATACGCTGATTCAATGCGGCGTGGCGCTGGAGGAACGTATCTGTGTCGTATATGCCCTGCTCAAGCAGATCATGCAGCCGGTCATCCTGAGATTTGGCTGTAGCGATCTGCTTTTCTATTGTCTGCGCAATTTGCCGGCTGTCATCCTGCTGGGGCTTAGCATCCTCGCTGGCGTGGACGAGCAGATTCATTTCCTCCCGCAATTGAGTAATGAGTTGCTCTTCCACCAGTTTTAGTTTGCTGGAAACGATGCAACCTCGTTTCTGGCATAGGAGCATGGGCCCTCCGCGCTTATCGGCTTGACGCTGCATGTGATGGCCGCAATTTGCGCAGACTACCAGCCCAGCCAAGGGATTTTCAATGACCCCAGTAAAACTGGGAGACCGCTTGTGTCCTGAGAAAATGCTTTGCACCTGGTCAAACAGTTCTTGTGAAATGATACCCTGATGGATACCCTCCACAATAGTCCAGCTATCTGGTGGGTTATATATAACCTGGTGCTTACCACCATTTTGCTTGCTGTGCCGGATGTGGGTCTTGCGGTCCCATATGATCTTGCCTGCATAAACCGGGTTCTGTAAGATACAGCGCACTGCGGTGCGGGTAAAGGCATCCCCCCGGCGGGGCTTTGCACCCAAGGCATTTATTTGATCCGCAATGCGTTGACAACCAAGACCCGAGGCGTACAATTCAAACATCATGCGTACGAAGGGAGCCTCGGCTTCGTTAGGCTTAATGGAGGGCGTCTTCCCAATGCGCACTTTGTCATAACCAAAAGGGGCGTTAGCTATGTAACCGCCGTTCTGTACCGTAGCCTTAATGCCCCGGCGCAGGCGGCGCTTGATCATTTTATATTCCTGGCGGCCCAGAAAAGTCTCAAACTCCGTGTAGGTTTCATCGGTTTCATCGGAGAGGTCGTAGACCTTATTGGGCGTAATGATCTTGGTGCCGGACAGCTTGAACGCATCCAGAATAGCCCCCTGGTCGCTCATGGAGCCCCGGCCCAGGCGTTGGATATCCATGCACACCACCCCAGCGTAAAGGCCGCGCTCTACGCCATCAAGCAACCGAAGCATCTGGGGGCGGGCATAAAGGCTGTCACCGGAAACCACTTCCTCAAACACATCTTCAGGAGCAACGGAAATGGCATGGGCTTGTAAGCATTTTTGCAGCATTTCCCGGTGGCGGGCGAGGGTAATTTCTACCGGCTCTCCAGGATCGTCAGCCCGGGACTTACGTAAGTATTCAGCGTACCGCATGGGACCACCTCGCGACAATATTTTACCTTTTATATAACCCTGCTTTTGAGAGCAGGCAAAACTGTATAACTTTTCGGAGTACAGTCATTTCTTGCGTCTAAGTAACCTAGAAATAAGTGATGTAACGATGCCAAGACAACACACACAGAAGAGTAACACAAAATGGCGCCCATAGATTCACAAACCTCTCCGAAAGGTGAACCAACTCGTAGGTTGAATGCTCAAAACTTTGGGATTCACCAAGAAGGTGTTTATACCGATCAGGGGACAGAAAAATGATGGATATTATGATAGAACATATAGTTACGATGATGGAGTAGTAGTACTGCAAATGGGCTATCTTTTTCGAGCAGTTGGGAAAAATACTGGT
>CANONE010000120.1 GCA_947567585.1 uncultured Clostridia bacterium
AAAACAGCTCTTTTTCAAGTATTCCTCTCGAAAAAAGGAAAAATAAATTTCCAGCTCAGGGCGGGAGGATAAAGATAACTGGGCTGAAAAGAAATTTCTTGCAAAATGTTGATGGTAAACACTTGTAATTCTGGAAGAAATGTATTAAAATAAGGGTAGTCCAGTACCCCATATTTCTTTTAGGAGGTCATTCCAATGTCTGTTAAAGTTGCAATCAATGGTTTCGGCCGCATTGGCCGTCTGGCTTTCCGCCAGATGTTCGGCGCTGAGGGCTACGAGGTAGTAGCCATCAACGATCTGACCAGCCCCAAGATGCTGGCTCATCTGCTGAAGTATGATTCCGCCCAGGGCCGCTATGCTCTGTGCGACAAGGTGGAGGCCGGCGAGGACTCCATCACTGTAGACGGCAAGACCATTAAGATCTATGCCGAGAAGGACGCCAAGGATCTGCCCTGGGGCGAGATCGGCGTTGACGTAGTGCTGGAATGCACCGGCTTCTACTGCTCCAAGGATAAGTCTCAGGCTCACATCGACGCGGGCGCCAAGAAGGTTGTTATCTCCGCTCCTGCCGGCAAGGACCTGAAGACCATTGTTTACAGTGTAAACGAGAACACCCTGGACGCTTCCGATACCATTATCAGCGCCGCTTCCTGCACCACCAACTGCCTGGCTCCCATGGCCAACACCCTCAATAAGTATGCCCCCATTCAGAGCGGCATCATGACCACTGTACACGCTTTCACCGGCGATCAGATGGTTCTGGACGGCCCCCATCGCAAGGGCGATCTCCGCCGCGCCCGCGCCGCCGCTGTGAACATTGTTCCCAACAGCACCGGCGCCGCCAAGGCCATCGGCCTGGTTATTCCTGAGCTGAATGGCAAGCTCATCGGCTCCGCCCAGCGTGTGCCCGTACCCACCGGTTCTACCACCATTCTGGTAGCCGTTGTCAAGGGCGAAAATATCACTGCCGAGGGCATCAATGCCGCCATGAAGGCCGCCGCTTCCGATTCCTTTGGCTACACCGAGGAGCCCCTGGTGTCTTCCGACATCATCGGCATTACCTATGGCTCCCTGTTCGACGCTACCCAGACCATGGTAGCCGAGATCGGTGACGGCCTGTATCAGGTACAGGTAGTTTCCTGGTACGACAACGAGAACAGCTACACCAGCCAGATGGTCCGCACCATTAAGTACTTCGCTTCCATCTAAGGACAAGCTGGACAAACTGCTGATAAAATGACTGCCAAGAGGCTCCGTAGGATGACTGTCTGCGGGGTCTCTTTGTGCATTTGATGAATGCATAAATGTGTGAAAGGGGAGTATGTCTATGAAATATCTGCCAATGCTGCTTCTGGGGATTGTTTTGACAGCAATCAGCGTCCCTAATTTGCGGGGCAGCACCTCGACAATCCATTGGTACAACCGGCGCAGGGTCAGCGAGGAAGACGCGCCGGCCTATGGGCGGGCCATGGGGACAGGAACCCTGATTATGGGGATTTCTGTGGTTCTGACGGCGGCGCTGCAGATAGCCACGGGAGTAGAGGCGCTCTCCTATCTGGTTCTGGGAGGCTTTGCGGTGGGGCTGGCTATAATGCTGTTTGCTCAAATAAAGTACAACAAGGGCATCTTTTGAGAGGCCGCGGGGAGAAAACTATGATCATAGATATTGAAAGCTGGTCAGGAGATCTGGCGGAAAAATTAATCAAAGCCTTTGGCGGGCGGCTGCGCTTTGTGGGCTATCAGGGCAGCTACGGCCGGGGCGAAGCTACGGAAGAAAGCGATATCGACATAGTAACGGTGCTGGATAAGCTGGGGCCAAAGGATTTGGATGTATACAGAGGACTGGTGCGGGCCATGCCGGAAGGGCATAAAGCCTGCGGGTTTATTTGCGGGGCAAAGGAATTGTATCATTGGCCCAGCTTTGACCTATATGGCTTGCTGCTGGATACCAAACCGGTGCTTGGCAGGCTCTGGCCCCTTGTACCGGAATTTGCCCGGCAGGTGGGGCCAGAGGCGCTGCGGGTTCAGGCGTCCGCCTTGTACCACATGGCCTGCCACAGCTATCTCTACAGCGTTGACCCCAACGCGGCCTTGCGGGAAATGGGAAAGCCGATTTTTTTCTGCCTGCGCTTTTTCGCTATGCAGCGGGACGGCAGCTACTACGCGTCTAAGGCGGAATTGTTGAACGTGTTGGAAGGACGGGAAAAGGAGCTTCTGGCGCTGACAATGGACCGCCGTGTTTCCGGCTTTACAAAAGAGCAGACGGAGCATGCGTATCAGCTTATCATCAGCTGGAGCGCGGCTATGTTGACGTCTTAACCAGCCGGCGCCCAGAAAAATTATTTTTTGGAAAACCCTTGACTTGAACATCGTGTCGCACCTTATACTGGGAGGCAGAGAGGAGAGATGGACATGGACCACAACCTTGCCACCGTCACCCAGGTGTCCCGGGCGCTGGGGTTATCGACTCGAATGCTCCGGTATTACGAAAAGCTGGGTCTGGTGCAGAGCCGCCGTGAAGAAGGTTATGCATACCGGCTGTATGACCAGGAGGCCCTGGCCCGCTTGCGGCAGATTGTACTTTTGCGCAAGCTGCGCCTGCCGCTGCGGGACATTCAGCAGATCCTGGAGGACCCCAGCGCCCAAGCGGCTATCCGCGTCTTCCAGAGGAACATTGCCGGTCTGGACGCGGAGCGGGAGGCCCTGGACACCATCCGGATTATTCTCAGCGAACTGCTGGCCGGGCTGAAGGAGCACCATTGGCTTCCCGCCCAAAAGGTGCTGTTGGACGACCAGCAGCTGGCGGGGCTCACAGGTCTGGCGGGGCTGGCGGTGGAGCCCCCTCTCTCCAGTCCACCAAATCAGCAAAAGGAGCGAAAAACCATGGATGACCTGAACAGAGCGGAACAAAACGAAGGCAAGCTGAAGAATGTCAGAATTGTACATCTGCCCGCCGCCACAGTGGCGGCAGTCCATTTCATTGGGCCGGACCCGGAGGACCACGCCGGGCGGATGATAGCGGACTTTGCCAGGGAGAACCGGCTGTGGGAAAAGGAAAGCGATTTGCGGCAGTACGGATTCAACCATCCAAACCCGCCGCCGGAGGGGGGCGAGTACGGGTATGAGTTCTGGGTGACTATCCCGGAGGATATGGAAGTGCCCGCGCCTCTGGAGAAGAAGAGCTTCCCTGGGGGAACCTATGCGGCCCATTGTATTCAGATGGGCAATTTCCACGAGTGGCAGTGGCTGTTCGGCTGGGCCTATGAGAACGAGGTGTGGGAGATAGCGGGCTCGGGTACGCCGGAGGACATGTACGGCTGCCTGGAGGAGCATTTGAACTTCCATGACCACATTCAGGAGGCAGCGGAAGGGGAACCGCAAATCTCCCAGCTGGACCTGTTGATTCCAGTAAAAAAGAAAGCCAAAACTGAGTGATCCTGAAAGCGGGGCCGGATATCTGGCCCTGCTTTCTATTGACAAGGTTCACGTAATCCAGTAAAATGAACGTAGCCGGCAGGCTAAAACTGTCTTTTCAAGTGGCGGGCAAAGCTATGGGGTCCGCCCGCTGAAGTCGGTTGTTTCAAAAATGTGCAGAAAGAAGGAGCTAGGATGAGACGAAAGGACCGCGAAGTCACAAGTATAGACGAGATTATGGAGATTCTGGCCCGGTGTAAGGTGTGCCGGTTAGGTTTAGCGGACCATGGGAAGCCCTATGTGGTGCCGGTGAATTTTGGGGCGCAGCTGGAGGATGGGCAGATCTGCATATACATCCACGGCGCCAAAGCGGGCCGAAAGCTGGACATTCTTCGGGAAAATCCCCTGATCTGTGTGGAGGCGGACTGTGGACACCGCCTGCTGGAAGGGGAAATTGCCTGCGCCCACAGCTATGCTTATGAGAGTGTGATCGGTTTTGGAAAAGCGGAAGTTTTGCAGGGCCATCAGGAGAAGGCCAAGGGGCTGGAGGCAATCCATCGGAACGTGACAGGGAAACGCTTTGCATACACGCCGGAACAAACGGAAACGGTGGCCGTGTTGCGGGTTGCGTTGGAGGAAGCCAGCGGGAAAAGAAGGGCTTAGAATTGCTGAAATTTTTCTCCAAAAGTTTTCGGAATAAATTTTTAAAAATCATTTGCTTTTTTGGATGACTTGGGGTATAATCTCCATTAAAGCAGGGATTTTTCCCAAAAATAAGGAGAGTGTTTTCCCATGAAAGTAGCAGTGATCGGTTGTGGTTCTATTGCCAATTCGGCCCATATTCCGTCCTATATGAATAATCCTGAGGCAGAGATCAAGTATTTCTGCGACATCATCCCCGAGCGGGCCCAGAAGGCTGTGGAGGAATATGGCTGCGGTACCGCCGTGGTAGATTATCACGAGGTTCTTAATGATCCGGAGGTCCAAGCAGTTTCCGTCTGTACCCCCAACAACATGCATCCGGTAATCGCCATGGACGCCCTGCGCGCCGGGAAGGACGTGCTCTGCGAGAAACCCGCTGCCCGTACCTATGCTGAAGCGCTGGAAATGCAGAAGGTGCAGCATGAGACCGGCCATGTCCTTAATATCGGCGTGGTAAACCGGTTTAACGACGGCGTTAACCGTATTAAAGAGTACATTGATCAGGGGCGGCTGGGCAATATTCACCATGTCTATGCCAGCTTCCGGGCCCACCGCTCCATTCCCGGGCTGGGCGGCGCTTTCACCACAAAGGCCATTGCCGGCGGCGGCGCTCTCATCGACTGGGGCGTGCATTATCTGGACATTGTCATGTATTGCTGCGGCGACCCCGCAGTAAAGACTGTTTCCGGCGAGGCTTTCTGCAAGCTGGGCAAGGACATGAAGAACTATACCTATACCAGCATGTGGGCCGAGGCCGGCAGCGATAAAGAGAACGGCGTTTACGACGTGGACGACTCCGTTACCGGCTTGATCCGTACTTCTGGCCCGGTGATCACCCTCAACGGCGCCTGGGCCCAGAATATTGGCGAAAGCGAGACCTATATCGATTTTATGGGGGACAAGGCCGGCATCCGCCTGCACTATGGCAGCGACTTTACCCTGTACACCACGGAGAATGGCGCGCTGGTGGAGTATACGCCTAAGTTCTCTATGCGCAACCATTTCCAGAATGAGATTGACGCTTTCATTGAGTGCATCAAAACTGGCAAGAAGCTGCCTTCTCACATTGACACGGTGATTATTACCGCCCAAATGATGCAGGCGATTTATGATTCCTCTGAGCAGCACCGGGAGATCGTGCTGAACGGATAAGCCTTTGCCAAAGGGAAGAGGGAAGAGATATGCCGAAAAATGATAACGCCCATGCCCAGCGTTTTTATGCGAGCCTGTCCCAGTTGGACCAGGAGGCCGCGATTCAGTTTGCCGGGGAACATGCGCTTTCTAAATCCGCAGACTTTCAGAAAAAATTTCGTTGGGCTCGGGAGCAGTGCGCGTTTTTGGAGAAGCGATTCTCGGAAGACGAAATCACTTTGATTCGGGGCCGCTGCCACTGCGAGGCAGGGAAGTCCCTGGCAGAGCGGATGCGCGGGTATTGGAGCTCCTCGAAAAACATGGAGGAATTTGCCTCGCTGCACAATCAAAAAGAGTCCTATGCACAGCTGGAAGCTGTAGAGGACGGGCTTCTTCTCATCTACCCTCAGTGCTATTGCGCCTGCGTAAAGCGGGTGGCGGAACCTATTTCCAGGACCTGGTGCCTGTGTACTCTGGGCTACGCCAAAGATCTGTTTTCTCAAGTGTTTGGGAAGGATGTGGAAGCCCAACTGTTGGAGTCGGTGAAAACCGGCGGACAGCGGTGTGTGGTCAAAGTAACAATATAGGGAAGTGGGACGTACAAAGATGGCCCGCTATACGTAAGGAAAATTTGTAACCGAATGAGTGAGCGTATCAATGCGTTCTGATCACTTCTGATAAAAATTGAAAGGGGCTAATGATTATGTATCCTTTTTCTATCGGCGTAATGCTGGAATCTTTCCGGCTGGATTTTCACAGTGCTTTGGACAAGGCTGTGGAACTGGGCGCTTCCGGTGTGCAGATTCGCGTAACGGACGGGGACATGGTTCCCGAGAAGCTGAGCCCGGAAAAGCGCCGGGATATGCTGAAAGACATCAAAGAACACGGACTGACGGTTTCCGCCCTGTGCGGGGATATTGGAGCCTTTGTGGACAGCGCTAAAAATCCAGAGCTGATTGAGCGGTCCAAGCGTATTTTAGATTTGGCCAAGGATTGGGAGACGGACGTGGTCACCACCCATATTGGCGTAGTTCCGGCGGATCCTAAGCATCCCCGCTATGCCGTGATGCAGGAAGCCTGCGGGCAGCTGGCAGCCTATGCGGATTCCATGAAGGCCCATTTCGCTATTGAGACCGGGCCGGAAGAGGCCAAGACTCTAAAGGGCTTTTTAGACGGACTGCATTCCACCGGCGTGGCGGTGAACCTGGATCCTGCCAATTTCATCATGGTTACCGGTGACGATCCGGTGCAGGCAGTGTACACGCTGAAGGATTATATTGTCCATACTCACGCAAAAGACGGTCGGCGGCTGCGCTATGTGGATCCGGAGGTTCTCTATGGCATGGCGGAGTCCGATATGCTTCAGGACGCATCCTTTATCGAACTGCCTTTGGG
>CANONE010000121.1 GCA_947567585.1 uncultured Clostridia bacterium
GGCGGCCGCTTCGCGGACCGGGGAAACTCCGGATGTACGCTTTGCGTACATTATACCATATAGACTCTACTCTAAGTCAAGACCCTGGCGCTGATTTCAGCAAGCTGCCATTTCCCCTGTAAGCTAACTGCCGTGTCCACGAGGCCGGAGGTACGGATTTAAAATGAATCCGGCCTAAAAGCTTCGCGGCCTTAAGCTGCAAATTTTTTTAAAAAATGGGATATTTGGCCTTCCCAAATGGTACTATAGGTGAAAAGCTTTTCAAAGACCGCCAAAGGGGGTGGAAAAATGACCAAGGAAGAGTTCGCCGGGTATGTTCGGGACTATGCGGACACCGTTTACCGTGTAGCTTTTCACGCCTGCGGGAACGCCGCGGACAGCGAGGACATTATGCAGGAGGTCCTCCTAAAGCTGTACCGGGCTCCGGTAGAGTTTGAGAGCCGGGAGCATGTGCGGCGCTGGGTGATCCGGGTGGCTGTCAACGAGTCCCGGAAGCTGCTGGCTTCGGCCTGGTTTCGAAAATCCGCCCCTCTGGAAGAGTACGCCGCCGCTTTGGCGTTTCAAAGCCCGGAGGAAAGCAGCCTGTTCTTAGCGGTGATGGCCCTGCCCAAAAAGTACCGGACGCCCATTTACCTCCATTACTACGAGGGATACTCGGTAAAGGAGACCGCCGCTCTATGCGGGCTAAAGGAATCTACCGCCCAAACCCGGCTGCAAAGAGCCCGGGAAAAACTAAAAACACTTTTAAAGACCATAGAGGAGGGCTCGTGATGGAATTTGATAAAGATCTTTATAAGCGCGCTTGTTCCAGGCTGACCGCCCCCCCGGAAAAGATGCAGGAGGTAATCGCGATGACAGAGAAACAAAACAAAGCCCGGAAGTGGACCCGGAGGATGCTGGTGGCTATTGGCGTAACAGCCCTTGCCGTGCTGGCCGCTATGGGCGCCAACGCCGCCTCGGGGGGAGAGCTATTCGCCCGGATCGTCTCCTATGTGGAGTACGACACTGAAAGCGGCACGCAGGGCGTCATGACCCTGGAGATTGACGACGGCGCTTTGACAGGGGCCAACGGCAGCTCCTATACCATCCATATGGACGAGGAAACCGGCAAGACCCTGATGACCTACACCGATGAATCCGGCCGGGAAGTGACCCAGGAAATCGACCTGGATCAGCTTCCAACCCCGAAGCCCGCCAAGTGACAAAGGAATTTCCCACCGCTTCCATGCGCCTATTTTTTTAGGGCCAGTTCGGCCCAGTTTAGCTCCAGTTTAGCTATAGTATGCTAACAAAGACGCTCCACCGGCAGCTTCTTGCTTGCTGGCAGAGCGTCTTCTTGCTATTCACATACATAGGCAAAAAGCGCGCCAGCGGTCAAAACACGACACGGGCGGTATTGCGCCTTTTCTTGGGATAATCTATAATGTACCTGTATGAATGTCTGCTTTTTTCAAATGAAACAAAAGATTCGCCAGCACCGGATCCATACCGGCGTCCGATTTCATCATGAACAACAGGGGAGCGAGTATGCGCATCATTCTCTGCGACGACCAGCGGCAAGAGCTGGAAGATATGGCAAGGATTTTCCGGGAGACGGCCCAGCTGCTGGCCGTTGACCTCTCCGTTTGCGCCTGTACTTCCGGCGAGGAGGCAGTACAGGCGGCCGTACAGGGCCCCGGGCCGGACCTGGTAATCCTTGATATCTACATGAAGGGTCTGAACGGCATGGAAACCGCCCGCCGCCTGCGCCAAGCCATGCCCGGCGTGCCTCTGGCTTTCCTTACCTCCAGCCGGGACTTTGCCGTGGACGCCTTTGCTCTGGAAGCCCTGCACTATCTTGTAAAGCCCCTGACGCCTGATGCTGCCCAAGAGCTTCTGCGGCGGCTCCGTGCCCAAAGCCCCCAGGTCTCCCGCTGCCTGCGGCTTACCGGCCGGAGGGAGAGCCGCCGTTTTCCCTTGGGCCAGATCCGCTACCTCACCAGCCTGGACCGGGGCGTTCAGCTGTATCTGCTCTCCAGCCGGGAGTGGGTGGCCGCTCCTTTCCATCAGGCGGTGGATCAGCTGGGGAAGGAGTGGGATTTTGTCCTCATTTCCCGGGGCTGCATCGTCAACCTGAACAGCCTTTTGTATCTTGGCAGCTCCGGCTGCCACCTGAAAACCGGGGAATGCCTGCCTGTCAGCTGCCGGGAGCGGTCCAAGGTGCAGGCCCGGTATAATGAATTCATGTTCCGCAAAATGAGCCAAATGGAGGGAAAACCGTGATGGACCGCCTGCTGAGCCCCATGTTTCTCCTGATGATCTGGACCCAGACCCTTCCCCTGGTTCCTCTGATGTTTGCTCCTTTTGGGAACGATGCCCTGCGATACAGACGGCGGAACTGCCTGCTGTTCTTTTCGGGCTATTTTCTTTTGGGCTGCGTGGGTTTGGCTGTCGCCAGCCGGATGGCCAGCCCGGACGGCGTGCGGAACTACCTGGCCCAGAACTTGACGTTGATTGCCGTTCTTCTGCCGGCCCTGTGCGTCTGGGCCTGGACGGTGAAAGCCCCGGCCATCCATAAGCTGATGGTGGCGGGCATGATTATCCACTACGCGGCTGCGGTCCAGATGCTGAGCAGCAACGTGACGGCGTTGATAATGGGGAGCCGTGACCGGTACATACAGGAAGTCGTCAATACCGAGACGGGAAGCCCGTTCTTTTTTAGTATTGCGGTGGCCACTGCCCTTACATGGCCTCTGGTGTGGCGGTTCTGCCGCCATGTTTTGAGAAAAAGCCTGCCGGTTCTGAAGGTCAGGGAGACCCGGCGGGGGCTGGTCTATATTTGCGTCATGTTTGTGCTGTTCTGCTTCGTCTCCCATTGGATGCCCTACTTCCGCCAGCCCTTTTCCACTGTTTTGTCCCTCTCCATTACCTTGGCCGAGATGCTGACCTATTACACCTTCTTCCGGGAGATCGCCACGGTGCGAAGGCACGCGGAGAGTGCCCAGGAGCTGGCCGTGTGGCAGATGCAGTACCGCCAGCTGAGCCGCACCATGGAGGAGACCCGCCGCCTGCGCCATGATATGCGCCACCATTTAAACGCTTTGGGCGCTTTGAACGCCCAGGGAAAGCGGGAGGAGGTCGCGGAATACCTCAAGCAGTACGGCACGGTCTATGAGCAGCTGGAAAAGCAGAAGTCCAGCGGAGACCCTGTGGTGGACAGCGTTTTGGAATACTACTTCAGCGGGGCACGGGAGGCGGGTGTTTCGGTGGAGTGCCGGGCCTCCCTGCCAAAGGGCAGCGGCGTGAACGCCACGGACATCACCGTGCTTTTGGGAAACTGCCTGGAAAACGCTCTGGAGGCTGTGCGCGCCCTGCCGCCGGAGGAGCGGCGGCTGTCTGTTGAAATCATGCCTTCAGGGATTGTGCTGCTGATCCGAATCAAAAATCCCTGCGGCAATATGCCGGACAGCGGAGACTTTGCTGGGTGGGAGGCGTTCTCCAAAGCAAACAGCCGAGAGGGCGTGGGGCTCAAAAGCGTCGCCCTGATTGCGGAAAAGTATGGCGGCAGCGCCCAGTTTATCCGCAAAGATGGGGAGTTTACCGCGCGGGTCCTGTTAAACTGTGTAAAAACGGAGAAGACGGTTTAGGTACTCAAAAATGTTAGGAGAGAAAGGCAATGAGAGAAGAAATCTTCCGCAAAGCCAGCCTGGAGAGGCTCAACAGCCCCGCAAAGCTTAGCGGCTATATCCGCGTAGTCAGCCCCCGGGCCTGGTTCGTCCTTTTCGCGCTGCTCCTGCTGCTGGCGGGGGTGTTGATATGGGGTGTGTTCGGGACCATTGAGAGCACGGTTTCTACCGGGGCCCGCGTCACAGGGGATGTGGCTCTCTGCCCACTTTCAGGGGAGGACGCCCAGCGGGTGACTCCGGGCATGGCCATTGAGATCGCCGGACAGGAGGGCGTGATCCGGGCGGTGTCCAAGGAGCCCTCCCATCATGATCTGGAGCCCTACCTTTTGCAGCTCTCCGGCCTGGGCCCCGAGGAGGACTGCAAGCTGGTAGAGGCCGAGGTGGAGGGACTACAGGACGGCATCTACCCGGCCAGCCTGGTGGTAGAGAGCTTCAGGCCCATCTCCTTTGTGGTGCGCTGATATGGGCGGGATCAATAAACAGCCGGTAAAGGCCCCGGGCAGGGCAAGGGTCCCGGCCATCCTGCAGCTGGAGACCTGCGAATGCGGCGCGGCCTGCCTCTCCATGGTCCTGGCCTATTACGGCCGCTTTGTCACATTGGAAAAGCTCCGCACCGTCTGCGGCGTCTCCCGGGACGGCTCCAACGCCAAGAACCTTCTGGGGGCCGGGCGGGCCTATGGGCTTTTGGGACAGGGGCTGCGCATGGAGCCGGAGGACCTGCGGCGGCGGGGCAGCTTTCCCTGCATCCTGCATTGGAACTTCAATCATTTTGTGGTACTTTTGGGCTTTCAGGGGGGCTATGCCCTGATTAACGACCCGGACAGCGGCGCACGCCGGACGCCCATGGAGGATTTCGATCAATCCTTTACCGGCGTCTGCCTGGAATTTGCCCCGGGCCCGGATTTCGCCCCCGGCGGCCGCCGGAGGAGTCTTTGGGGGTTTATAAAAGAAAAACTTACCGGCTCGGGGGAGCCCTTTGTCATGACGGCGGTGTCGGCTGTGATCACCGCCCTAACCGGTCTGATTACCCTGGGCTTTACCCGGGCCTTTGCCGACAGGCTTCTCACCGGCCAGGACCCCGGATGGGTGGCTCCCTTCTTCCTGGGGGCGGCGGGGCTTCTGGCCCTGGAGGCCGCGGCCATGTGGCTGAGCCAAAGCTATACCCGCCGGACTGAGGGGAAGCTGGCCATTCTCTCCAACAGCAGCTACATGTGGCATCTTCTGCGCCTGCCAATCGAGTTTTTCTCCCAGCGCATGGCCGGGGATGTGCTGGCCAGAAAGCAGAACAATAAGGCTGTGGTTAAAACCCTGGTGTCCATTTTAGCGCCGCTGTTTTTGCAGGGAGCCATGATGGTGTTCTATCTGGCGGTGATGCTGCGCTACAGCCTGATCCTCAGTCTGGCGGGGGTTCTCTCGGTGCTGCTGAACCTTCTGACCTCCCGGCTGATGGCCCGGGTCCGGGCGGACCGTATACGGGTGCTCTCCCGGGATGATGGAAAGCTTTCCGGCATGACGGTGTCCGGCATTGAGATGATGGATACCATCAAGGCCGCCGGGGCCGAGCAGGCGTTTTTTGCCAGCTGGGCAGGCTATCAGGCCCGGGTCATTGGGGAGGAGTCGGAGCTGCTGGAAAAAAGCGCTTATTTGGGAATGCTGCCCCGGGCGCTGTATGCCCTGCTGAATACCGCCACACTGGTGGGCGGGGCTTGGCTCTGCTCCCAGGGGCAGTGGACCGTGGGCATGATTACCGCCTTCAGCGGGCTCTTGTCCTCCTTCCTCTCTCCGGCCTCCCAGCTGGTAGAGAGCACCCGGGTCCTCCAGGAAATGCGCACAGATATGGAGCGCATCCAGGATGTGATGGAATACCCTGCGGACGTGGAATACGAGAACGAGGACCTGGGGGAAGAGAGCCTGGAAAAGCTATCCGGCCGCATTGAGCTTAAAGACGTCACCTTCGGCTACTCCCCCCAGAGCAAGCCCCTGCTGGAACACTTTGACCTGACCATTGAGCCCGGACGCCGGGTGGCCCTGGTAGGCCCGTCGGGCTGCGGCAAATCCACCATCATTAAACTGATAGCCGGTTTGTATAAGCCCTGGGGCGGGGACATTCTCTTTGACGGCAGGCCCATCACGGAGATTCCCCGCCCGGTGTTCACCGGCTCCCTTTCCGTGGTGGACCAGGACATCAGCATTTTTGAGGACACCCTGGAGAGCAACATCCGCATGTGGGATGACACCATCGAGGACTTCGAGGTGATTCTCGCGACCCGGGGCGCCATGCTGGGCAGACGGGCGGGCTGGGGGGAGGAAGAAGGCGAAGTGATCGCTCTCATTCCCCGCCCCATGGGGGGCTACGATTTTTACGACCCAGATACGGGCCGGCGCGAAAAGGTGACAGGGCGCACCTGTACGCTGCTGGCGGAGGAGGCCCTGTGCTTTTACAAGCCCCTGATGAGCCTGCTGGCCCCGATCCTTACCACCGTGCCGGAATCTGATCCCGGGAAGAAGCGGGTGGAGAAGCTATCCGGCAGTATAGAGCTGAGCCACGTCTCGTTCCAGTATGGGGAGAAACCGCCCTGGGTCCTTAACGACCTGTCTGTGAAAATTCGTCCAGGGGAGTATGTGGCCCTGGTGGAGGGAACCGGGTGCGGCAAATCCACCCTGATGCGGGTGCTGCTGGGCTTTGAGCGCCCCAAGAGGGGCGCGGTCTATTACGACGGGAAGGATATGAGCTCCCTGGACCTGTCCAGCCTGCGCCGGAATATCGGCGTGGTGATGCAGGACGGCAGGCTCTTTGCCGGGGACATCTATCAGAACATCGCCCTATGCGCCCCGGGGCTCACCATGGAGGA
>CANONE010000122.1 GCA_947567585.1 uncultured Clostridia bacterium
CTATAGGCAGGCAAAACGGCAGAAAGAAGGAGGGAAGCCGCCTATGACCCGAAGCGTAAAGAGCGCATAGCAAAGGCTATCGCGCAGACTGAGCATCAAAGTACGGTTGGGCGCAATCGCCTTTGCTCATCCTGAGATTCTGTGATTCTTTAGGAGGAGCAAGATATGCGCTATGCACGCGCGCAGGACATTCTCCCTGCGGAGCTGCTGACACAGCTACAGGAATACATTGACGGAACCTATC
This sequence comes from uncultured Clostridia bacterium, assembly GCA_947567585.1. Lineage (GTDB taxonomy): Bacteria > Bacillota > Clostridia > Oscillospirales > Acutalibacteraceae > Acutalibacter. The sequence continues at coordinate 245 of CANONE010000122.1, forward strand.
TCTATATCCCCCGGCGCAAGGAAAACCGTCTGGCCTGGGGGGAGAAAACCCACAGCAAAAAAGAAACCGCCGCCCGCAACCAAGCGATTTTTCAAGAGGCAAAGGCCGGCAGAGAAATCCCGGAGCTGGCCAAAGCCTATTTCCTGACGGAAAAGACCATCCGCCGTATTATCGCGTCGGAACGCAAGGCCGCCGTCCAGAAGGATCCCGCCGGCGGGCGGAAGGAATAGAGCGCGAGACCTGCACAAAGCTTATAGGAGCTTGTGCGGGTTTTCTTTTGCCGCCGGCCGGGAAGCGTTCCACCCAATGTCCAGCGCTTCCCGCTGGGACGGGCCTGTTGAAAACCGCCGCTTTTCTCTGCATGATTTGTGGTTTCTCCGCATATTTATTGGTGAAAAAAATGGTGTATGGGGAAAGGATCTGAATGTATGAGTGGAAAGCTTTTGGGCAGGCGGCGTTTTTTGGGCCCCGGCGTTTACAGTACCTTGGGATTTTTGCTGATCTTGGCCGCGCTGCTCCTTTTCCCCAGCCTGATTCGGGACAGCGTGCGGGAAAGCGTGGCTTACTGCCTGCAGGTGCTGGTGCCTTCCCTGTTTCCTTTCATGGCTTTGGCGTGCTATGGCGTCCATTCATCCGCCTCGCAGGTTCTGGGGCGGCCCTTTGCGCGGCTGTTTCGAAAAATCTTCCGGCTTCCCGGCTGCTGCGCGGTGACCATCTTGATGAGCTTTCTGGGCGGTTACCCGGCAGGAGCCCGGGGGGTGTCGCTGCTGCTGGAAAAGGGGCTGATCACTCGGGAGCAGGCGGGCCGGATGGCCTTGTTTTGTATGGGGCCGGGGGTCGCCTTTGTTATCACCTTTTTAGGAGCGGGCCTGCTGGGCAGTATGCGGCTGGGGGTGCTGCTGTTCGTTTCAGTGACGCTCTCTGGGCTGCTGCTGGGTGTAATCGTCTCCATATGGGCCCCGCCGCCGAAAGAGGAGCGTTCCAGCCCGCCTCCCCCCTCCCGCTCTCCGCTGATGGGCGCAGTCTATGACGCCTCCAAAAGCATGCTGGTCATGTGCGCCTACATTGTTCTTTTCTCCGGCTTCCGGGCGATTTTACAGGGCAGCGGGCTGCAAGGGGTTCTGATACGCTGGCTTACCCGCACAGGGATCTTCTCCCCCTTTGAGTCGGCGGCGGTGCTGTCCTTTCTGCTGGAAGTGACCGGAGGCGTGGGAGAAGCCATGCGGGTACAGGCCGCGCCGGTATTTTACGCTTTCGGGCTGGCTTTCGGGGGCCTTTGCGTACATATACAGGCGCTCTCGTTTTTTCAGGAATTTCCAGGAAGGCTGTGGCTCTTCTTTCTCTGCCGGTTTCTGCATGGGATGATGGCCAGCGGCTGCTTTTTGGGCGTCTGCCTTCTTCTGCCCAGCGGCGCTGTGCCGGCTGCGGCGGTTCTGGGGCCCGAGGGCGCGGCGTCTTTTTCCGGGAGCTTCTTAGGCGGGGCTTCCCTGCTGGCCATGTGCGGCGCGTTTTTGCTGATGGCCGAGGGCGGGGCCGCCGCAAAGCCTACCAGCGCCGGGAACGTATAGTGATCGCGGTGAAAATGAGTGGGAATGATTTCGAACCGGGTTTACTCTCAAACATTTTTATGGAAGCGGGGGCGGCCAATGGAAGCGGGAATGGGCGGGGCGGTTATCTCCGTCACAGGAAACCGAAGCGCGGTGGTAGACGGCTGCGACGGGATTGTGGATTATGATCAGGAAAAAGTCATCCTCCGGGCAGGGCGGCTTACGGTGCGGGTCAACGGGCAAAAGCTCCGGCTCCGGCGGCTGACGGAAGATTCCGCCGTGATTGAAGGCGTCATCAGCAGCCTGGAATACAGCTATTAAGGGGGCGCGCCATGCTGGAAAAAGTATTTCATCTGGCTTCCGGGTATGTGGAGTTCCAGGTGCTGGGAGACGGGGCGCGGTTTTTCTCCATTGCCGCCAAGCTCGGTTTTCCGTTCTGGGGCTTTGACCGGAAAGATGGAAAGGCGGTGGCCAGAGCAAAGCCCCGGGTTTACCGGCGGCTGCGTCCGGTTTGCCGGCGCTGCGGCACGCGTACCCGCATTTTGAAAAAGCGGGGCCTTCCCTTCCGGGGACAAAAGCTTTTGGCGCGTAAGGGATTGCTGCTGGGGGCCCTGGGGGGCGCGGCCTTATACTGGTTTTTGTCAGGGTCCGTCTGGGGCGTCAGCATCAGCGGCGCTGAGAAGACGCCGGCCGGGGTTATCCTCCAGGCCGCTAGGGAGCAGGGAATCTACTTGGGCGCGAAAAAGGATGAAATCTCTCCCAAAAACGCCGCCAATGGAATTCTAACCAGCCTGCCCCAAATCAGTTGGGCTACCGTAAACACCGACGGCTGCTTTTTAGAGGTGTCCGTTAAGGAGGGAACCCCCCGGCCGGAGCGGGAGGACAAACGGGAGCTCTCCAATATGGTGGCCCTGCGGGAAGGGAAGGTTGTGGAAATCCAGGCGGAACAAGGGCGGCCAGAGGTCCAGCTGGGGGAAACGGTGATTGCCGGACAGCTGCTGATCGCCGGACTATATCAGGAAATCCCCGACCCCTACGGCCCGCAGCCCGAGCATCTTTACCAGGTAACCGGCGCGGCCAGAGGCAGGGTGATTGCGGAGACCTACCGGGAATTCACGGTGGAGGCCAACTGCTGGGACACCGCCTGGGAGGAAACCGGCAGGCAGGCCCGGCGCTGGCTGGAAATATTCGGAGTCAGGATCCCCCTGGGATTTTGGTCCCCGCCCTCGGGAGAAACGAGGAACCATTCTCAAACCAGCCGCGCCAAACTTCTGGGGGTAGAGCTTCCGTTGGCTGTGGAAAATCAGGTGGTGGTCCATCTGAAAGAACGCCGCCGGGAGCTTAGCGAGGACCAGCAGAAAACCGCCGCCCTGCTTAAGCTTCGGGAAGCCCAGAAGGCTGTGCTTCCCCAAGGCGCCAAAGTGGTGAACGAGAGGCTTTCATTTCAGTTTTGCGAAGGCCGCTGTATCCTCAGCGCCCAGTGCAGGTGTCGGGAAGACATTGGGGAGGTCAAAACAATTTCTATAAATTAGACAATAAATTTCAAATATATTTGTCGAATTCGTCTATTTTTTAAGCTTGAACATGACCGCTCCTATGTGGTATAATGTACGCAAAGCGTGCATCCGGAGTTTCCCTTGCCCGTGAAACGGCAGCCTTGCTCTTTGCGAAAGGACCGGAAAACTTCAAGCAGATTTACGGTATAATAGCTGTGAAAAAATCTGCGGTGGGCCGCGCGCAATTGTCTCTGGGCGGCGCGGGGCGTTTACGCCCGCTTGTAAGGGGGAATAGCCTTGGAGCTGGTTACGCTGGCAGAGGAATTTCATTCTCCGGCGGTGTATGCCATTTACCAGTTTTGCATGTATCAGCCTACCCCCGCTAAGTTTTCCGCCCTAGCGGCGGAGCTGCTTTCCGATGGCGCCGCGCGGCTCTGCGGATGCCGCCGGAACGGGACGCTGACCGGCGTTCTGGCCCTGCGGGTGCTGGGGGACGAGGGAACAATCGCCGGCATCGCGGTGGACGGAGCATGGCGCGGCAAAGGCGTGGGCTCCTTCCTGGTATACGGCGCCATGAAGGCTTTTCACATAGAGAAACTATATGCGGAAACAGACCGCGAGGCGGTAGAGTTTTACAGAAAGTGCGGCTTTTCGGCAGAGGCTTTCACCAAGACGTATGGCGGGCGGGCGTTCACCCGGTATGCCTGTGTGTTGAAAGCGGCGGACGCAAGCCGGAAAAGGAGAAAAATTGGAACAAAGGATTAATGTAGATAGAATCGAGCAGGCCGAAGAGCTTTTCGGCAGCTTTGACAGCAATATAAAGCTCATTGAAAGAGAGTACGGGGTGTCTCTGGTATTCCGGGATTCAGAGCTGAAAATCACCGGGGAAAACCCGGAAAGCGTGGACAAGGCTTCCCGGGCGGTGCGCAGCCTCATTACGCTGATCGGCGGCGGGGAGACTCTCAGTGAGCAGAACGTCCGCTACTGCATGCGCATGGTGGACGAGGACAGCGAAGATAAGGTAGTAAAGCTGGCTGGAGACTGCATATGCGTCACCAGCAAGGGAAAGCCCATTAAGCCCAAGACAGTGGGCCAGCGTACCTATTGCGATAACATCAAAGAAAACACCATTACCATCGGCGTGGGGCCCGCAGGCACCGGCAAGACATATCTGGCGGTGGCCATGGCTGTTACGGCTTTCCGGGCGCAGGAGGTCAACCGGATCATCCTCACCCGCCCCGCCGTGGAGGCCGGGGAAAAGCTGGGCTTTCTTCCCGGCGATTTGCAGCAGAAGGTAGACCCCTACCTGCGGCCGTTGTACGACGCTCTCTTTGACATGCTGGGAGCTGAGACCTACCAGCGCTATGTGGAGCGGGGAAACATTGAAGTGGCTCCTTTAGCCTACATGCGGGGCCGGACCCTGGACGACAGCTTCATCATTCTGGACGAGGCTCAGAACACCACCGGCGAACAAATGAAAATGTTTTTGACCCGCTTGGGCTTCAACTCAAAGATGGTTATCACTGGCGACGTAACGCAGATCGATCTGCCCGACGGCAAAAAGAGCGGTTTAAAGGAAGCGGTGCGGGTCCTGCGGGGCGTGGAGGACATCGCCATCTTCCGGTTTACCGAAAAAGACGTAGTCCGCCACAGGCTGGTACAGGACATCATCAAAGCATACGAACGCGCCAGCCGCCCGAAAAATTAGCGGGAAAACGGCGCCGGCTCCATTTATACTAAAAAGTTAGTCCAGAGAAGGTTTCCCTCCAGTGCAAGCCCGTTGCCGCGCCCACCAGCTTCCTGTGCAGACCCGTCAAATGGGGCATAAAAAATTTCGTCCACCTTTTCCCAGGGCGGCGGCCTCCAGGTACTTGACAAAGTCGCCGTGCCGGGACCGTTTTGAACCGGCCGGGCCGGCGGACAAGACGTGAGGGTTTGGGAGCAAAGCTCCCACGGTCTTCAAAAAATCTACATAAGAAAGGGAGAGTCTTGACATGGAGAAGATTAGGGTTATCATTTCCAACCGGCAAAAGCAAGTTAGAATCCCCACCGGGGTACGGATGTTGATCCGCCGGTGCTGCCATGCGGTGCTCCAGATGGAAGGCTTTCCGGATCCTGCGGAGATCAGCATCAGCTTTGTGGACAACGAGCAGATCAAGGAAATGAACCGGCAGTACCGGGACAAGGATTCCGTCACGGACGTGCTTTCCTTCCCCATGGGCGAGGACGGCCACTATGATGTCAATCATGAGACTGGAGCTAAAATCCTGGGGGATATTGTGATTTCCGTGCCCAGGGCCATGGAACAGGCCCGCACATATGGACACTCGCTGGAACGGGAGATTGGCTACCTCACCGCCCACTCCATGCTGCATCTATTGGGGTATGACCACGAGGACGGCGGTTTGGCCCGGGTGCGTATGCGGGAAAAGGAAGAGCGGGTTATGAGAGAATTGGGCCTGCCCGCCAGCAGCAGCTATGCCCCCGAAGAATGAGCGCTCTCGCAAGGCGGGCGTCCCGCAGGGAAGCGCGGGCACAAAAATGCCCCGGCGAAGCCTGCTTCTAAGCTTCCGGGACGCGTTCCGGGGGATTTGGATTTGCATAAAATCGGAGAGAAACATGCGCATACACGGGCTGGCCTGCTGTTATGTGCTGTTTTTCGCGTGGAAAACAGAGGTTGGCGGCGGGGAATTGGCGGTTCTTCTTTTGGCTATGGGGCTGGTTACCGCCGCAGAAGCCATGAACACATCCATTGAAAGGCTCTGCGATTTTGTAGAAAAGCGCCATGTCCGGCAAATTGGCATGATTAAAGACCTGGCCGCCGGCGCTGTGTTGCTAAGCGCCGCTTTCGCCGCAATGGCCGGGGTGGCCATTTTGTTCTCCCCGAAGCGGTGGGCTCTGCTGTGGGGTCTGGCTGAATCCCCTTGGAGATTGGCCGCTTTCATCGCTTCTCTGATTTTTAGCGGCCTTTTGATTTTTTTAGTCCCGCTGCGAAAAGAGTGATGTTCCTCCACTTTGGCTTTTTCAAGTAAAACTGTTTATCACCGACCATTCTGAACCAACTTCCGAAAAATGAAAAGGCAGGCGCTTCCATATTAAGAACCTGTACCAATAGGATTTGTGCCCAGGTT
>CANONE010000123.1 GCA_947567585.1 uncultured Clostridia bacterium
GAAGATAAGGTATTGGTGCTGAACACTTTTTTGTGCAACCAGCCCTATGATATGGCCACATGTCTGGCGCTGTTCACCAATATTTCCGCCACAGTGATCTTTATCGCCCGGGTGGAGATGCAGTTTCACGATAAATATAAGGCATATTCCGAAGCGGTAATCGGCGGAAAGCTGGCGGACATCGACAATGCCAAGCGCCGGATGTTCCGGCAGATATCCAGCGTGCTGATGGATCTGGCCCGGATACAGTTTATCGTGTCCGTGGCGGTGTACCTGGTGGCCATTGTGGTGCTGCCGAACTTTGGTTATTCGGGGCTTACCATGCGGATTTATCCCTGTCTGGCCGCTGGATATTTTATCATGTTTTTGATGTACGCCGCTATTTTGTTCCTCTACTACTATAACGACACCGCCGGCGCTGTCTTTGCCACATTGGGCTTCTGCCTGGCGGACTTAGGCGTAAGCCTGCTGGCCACTGGCCTGCCGGAGATCTGGTATGGCCTGGGTCTGGTCGCCGGCGCCTTTGCCGGGTGGACCATTGCCTATATCCGCCTGCGGGGCTGCGAGAAGAACTTGGACCGGAACGTCTTCTGCCAAGGCGCGCTGCTAAAGCGCATCATTGGCGACCCGCCGGAGGCCATGGTTTTTGACAAGAACGCGGCCGTGGAAGAGGCCGGGGAGGCCCGGTGATGGATACCTCCGTACTTTTGCGGCCGGCCATGTGTGTGATTGGCGGGGCGATTATGGCGGCGGGGTTTTTGTGTCTGTCTCAGAAGAAAATGACGGTGAATTTGGCTCTTGTGGCCGAGTTTTTAGGGGCGGCGCTGATTGTAACCGGGGCGGTGCCGGCTTTTTCCGCCTGGACCAAGCTGCTGTCTATGGGCACGGGCACGGCTCTGCTGGCCATTGGGGCGGTAGGGGTGCTGGGGGCCTTTCAGGTGGCGCTGCTGATCTCGAAACTGCTGATGCGGCAGGAAGAGCTGGCCGTGCAGGTATCCCTGCTGCTGGAGGAAAACCGCCGGCTGGATAAGAGGCTGGGGGAGATAGAAGCCCATGAAAAGGATTTTGTTGGTGATCAATTCACTGAGCCGGGCGGGGGCGGAGACAGCCCTTTTGAACCTGATAAGGGAACTGGCCAAGGAAGATGACCTGGAGCTCTGCCTCTATGTACTTTTAGGCCAGGGGGAGCTTGTGGACCAGCTGCCCAAAGGCGTGCGGCTATTGAATCCCCGTTTTTCCAAGGAACCGGTGTTTACGGGAAAGGGCAGGCGGCGGATGCTGGCGTCCGTGCTGTCCGCCTTTTTTCGAAACGGAGGCTTTTTTCGCAAGCTGTGCTCCACGGCGGAAATTTTCACGCGGATGCTGGCCCGGGGTCGGGTGCAGGCGGATAAGCTGCTGTGGCGGGTCCTTTCCGACGGGGCCCACCGGTTTTCGGAAGAGTTTCACCTGGCGGCGGCTTTTTTGGAGGGGGGCTCCGCCTACTATGTGGCGGACCATGTACGGGCCAAGGCCAAGGCCGCTTTCGTCCATGTGGACTTGCGGGCCGCGGGTTACGCCCCCTGGCTGGACAGAGGCTGCTGGCGTGCCTTTGACAAGATTTTTCCGGTGTCTGAAGAGGCGAAGGACAGCTTTTGCAGGCTCTATCCCGAATATGCCGGAAAAGCGGAGGTGTTCCCTAATCTGCTGGACCGGGAGGAGATTCTGAGAAAAAGCCGGGAGGCGGGGGGATTTCAGGATGATTTTAGGGGAATCCGCCTGCTGACAGTGGGGCGGCTTACCTATCAAAAGGGATACGACATAGCGGTAGAAGCAATGGCCCTCATCCGCCGGAAGGGACTCTGCGCCCGCTGGTATGTGCTGGGAGAGGGGGAGCGCCGCCGGGAGCTGGAAAGACAGATTAAAAAGCTGGGGCTGCAAAAGGATTTTCTGCTGCTGGGGGCCGTGGAGAATCCCTATCCCTATTTTGGGGAGGCGGATATCTATGTTCACGCCACCCGGTACGAAGGGCGAAGCCTGGCGGTTCAGGAGGCGCGGGTACTGGGACGGCCGGTGGTAGTTTCGGATTGCAGCGGCAACCGAAGCCAGGTGCGGGACGGCGTGGACGGCCTGCTCTGTCCTCTGGACCCCGCCGCCATTGCCAACGCGGTGCTGGAGCTGGCGGCGGACCGGGAAAAGCGCCTCGCCCTGGGTCAGGCGGCGAAGGCTAGTGGTTCCTCAAAAGGCGGACAGGACCGGCTTTTGAAGCTGGCGGGAGGGAAAGAGAATGCGGGGAAAGGAATTGCTGGTGATTATACCGGCGTATAATGAGGAAGAGAACATCGGCAGGGTGCTGGACCAGCTGGAATCGCTGGAGCTAAGCGCCTTTGCCGATGTGCTGGTTATAGACGACGCCTCCATAGACGGCACGGGCTGGGAGACCCGGCGGCGGGGGGTGGAGACGGTGGCGCATGTGTTCAATTTGGGTTATGGAGAGAGCTTGCAGACAGGCTATCACTACGCGGTCCGGGGCGGGTACCGGTACGTCATCCAGATGGATGGGGACGGCCAGCATGACGCGGGGAACGTCCTGCCTATCTACCGGCGGCTGAAGGAGCCGGACCGGCCGGACATTGTGCTGGGTTCCCGGTTTATGGAGGGCGCGGGGGAGTACCCGGTAAGCCTGCGGAAAAGGCTGGCCTTGCAGCTGTTCCGGCTGGGTATCCGTGGGGCGGCGGGCCGGTGGATCGCGGACCCTACCACGGGCCTGCAGGGGCTAAGCTGCCGGGCTTTTCGCTTTTACGCCCGGTATAATCATTTCGACGATAAATATCCGGACGCTAATATGATTCTGCAAATGCTGCTGCTGGGATTCCGGGTAGAGGAGGAACCGGCTGTGATGCATAGCCGGACGGCGGGAAAGAGCATGCACCGGGGCTTGAGCCCGGTGTGGTATATGTGCCGGATGCTTTTTAGTATGCTGGCGGTGATTTTCCGGATTAAGGTGCTGAAAATGGATGTGGGGGAGGCTGAGGACTATGGATAGGAGATTTGCCTTCCGTCCCGTTAAGCTGAGGGAATCCCCTGGGGAGGCGGCGGGGCCGGGCAGGGGCTGGTACCATGTTCACACAGTTCGGGCGGACCCGCCGCCGGAAGCGCCGCCCCTAGAGCAGGAGCTCTTCCCGGTCCCGGATGAAAAGCTGGCCCTGGTGCTTTTTGACATCGGGGCTTACAGGGCGCGGGATCTTTCCACAGCGGCTCTGGAAAGGCTGGAGAGAGTTTTGGCTTTTTTTAAGGAGCGGGGGCAGGACGTGATTTTGCGGGTTACCTACGACACGGCCGGCCAGGGCATGGAGAGAGAACCGGACAGCCTGGAGCAAGTGCTCCGGCATATGCAGGCCCTGGGCGGGGCAGTTGGGAAGTCCAGGGAATGTGTATTTCTGCTGCAGGGGATTTTTGTGGGCAGCTGGGGGGAGATGCATGGGTCCAAGTTCCTGGCTTCGGGAGTCATGACAAAGCTGCTGGACGCCTGGGATCAGGCTACCGGGGGCGGCTTTTATCTGGCGGTACGGACCCCGGCCCAGTGGCGGGAAGCGGCGGGCCGTACCGCGTGCCCGGACCTGCCCCGGCGGCTGGCGCTTTTTAACGACGGCATGTTCGGCTCTGACACAGACCTTGGAACCTACGCTCCAGGGACGCGGCAGGCTGAGCTGAACTGGCAGCGGGAGGCGGCGGCTTATGTTCCCAACGGCGGAGAAGCCCTATCTGCGGAGGAGGGGCCGGTGGATTACCAGCTGGCCGTACAGGAGCTGGCTAAGGCCCGGATATGCTATCTCAACAGCGCCTACCAGCAGGAGGTTTTGGCCCATTGGAGGTCCCAAAGGGTGTGGGGCAGGAGTGGGGGGAGCGGATATGACGCTATCGGCAAGCGGCTGGGGTACCGCTTTGTGGTACGGGAGGCGGCGCGGGCGGGGGATGTGCTGGAAATCACCATGGAGAACCAGGGCTTTGGCTCTCTTTGCTTCCCAGCCCGCTGCTGCCTGACGGCGGTTTGCCAGGACGGCGCCCGGTGGGAACAGACGCTATCCCAAGTGGACCCCTGTAACTGGGCTGGGGAAACCCAGAATAAAATTTACGCCAACTTTCCAGAGCTCCCGGCCCCCGCAAAGCTGTTTTTTGGCGTCCGCCTGCTGGACGGCCGCCCAATCCCCTTGGCAAATCAGGGAATGACCCCAGATTGCCTGGTATGCATAGGCTCAATAAAGCCGGTATAGATATAAAATCAGCTGGCGAATTCCATGCAAAGGAGACGCGCATATAATGGTTACGGCATATTGGATGGGTGAATACGCCAAGGTGCTCATCGGCTATGTGTTGGTGATGTATCTGTGGCCGCGAGTGGTATTTCGAGGGCATCTTAGGGGCAAATCCCGGGTTTATCAGTTTGGGTTCTGCGTCACAGCCCAGGTTCTGCTGCTGAACACGCTGGTGTTGGGCTTGGGCATGCTGCACATATTGAACCGCTGGACCGTCAATATCATCCTATACGGCGCCTTTTTGCTCTCGGCGTTCTGGCGTGTGCGCTTTAGCGACCAGGGCCTAAAGCTGATTGCCAATGTGTCGGAAGGGTCCATGGGCCCCAAAACAGTGCTGCTGCGGGCAGGCGGACGGCTGTTCCAGTGGGGCAGGGCTTTGCCAGAGCGGGTCTGGAGGTTTGCAAGGCCGCATCTGGGAGAGTATGCGGCTCTCACGGTACTGTTGGCTTTTGGGATGACGTATTTTTCCTGGGGGGCTTTTCAGGATAATTCCTACGGATTTGGCGACATCTACATTCATCACCAGTGGCTCTATGAGATGATGGATGGCACGGTTTTCCCGGACGGCGTGTATCCGCTGGCCATGCACAGCGTCATTTACGCCATGAACGCCATGTTCGGCGTGGGGATATACAGCGTGCTGCTGTTTTTGCAGGGGATTCATGTGGCGGCCTTTCTCCTTTCCGCCTATTGCCTGCTGCGGGAGCTGTTTCATTGGCGCTATACGCCTGTGCTGGCGCTGGCCTTGTTTTTGATTCTGCGGGTTGAGAATTCCGACCAGGTGTTTGCCATGTCCCGGCTGCAATGGACCATCCCCCAGGAATTCGGGCTATACAACGCTTTCCTTTGCGGCCTTTTTTTGCTGCGGTATATCAAATCAGCCCAAACGGTGCTGACCAAAAAAGGGCGGTCCCGGTTTTGCTGGGATGAAAATCTTTTGGGATTTGCCCTGGCGCTGGGAGCCTCGGCAGCCGTTCATTTTTACATTACCATTATGGCTTTTTTCATCTGCCTGGCGGTGGCCCTGATATACGCCAGACAGGTATTCGTTCCTAAGCGGGTAGCGCCGCTGGCAATTTCGGTTCTCTGCGCTCTGCTGCTGTCGCTGTCGCCTATGCTGGCGGCTTTGGGGCAGGGAATCCCTTTACAGGGGTCCATCCATTGGGCCAAAGGCATTTTAGATGGCACTGACAACGATGAAGGCCGTACCATAGAAGCCAGAGAGGAGATTCAGCGGATTGTCGGGGCCGCCGCCGCCGTGCCGGAAGAGGAGGGAAGGGCGGAAAGCCAGACCCCGCCCAAGCCCAGCGTGTGGAAAGAGCTGAGCGTCCGCCTGGGCTCTCTGTACCGCCATGGTTACGGAGAGCTTTACGGAACAGGCGGCGGTATTGTCCTAATGGCGCTGACCGTGCTTTGGACCGCGCTCTGGGCTCTATGGCGGTGGGGGCTGTCCAAGGCGCCGGAAGCTTTCCGGCGGAGGATTGCGGTAAAGAACCTGCACAGCCGGAGCTTTCAGGGGTGGCCGGTGCTGCTGCTGGCCTCTTTGCTGCTGATGCTGGTGTATGTAGCTCCTTACCTGGGCCTGCCGGAGCTGGTAGCCGGGTCCCGGCTGTGCTCCACCTTGCATATGCTGCTTTTGGCGGTAAGCCTTCTTGGCGTGGATTTTCTCTTTACGCTGCTGGCCTGCTGGTGCAGAGATCAGGTTTTAGCGGCGGCGTCCCTTTTAGGGGCGGCGGGGGTGTACGCCGGGTCCCTGGCCCTGGGCTGCTACCACGGCTTCCTTTATTTTGAGTTGACCCGCTATAACGCCGCAGTGCTTACCACCAATTCTATTATTAACGAGTTCCCCGCGGGCTCCTATACGATTGTCTCCACTACGGATGAGCTGTATCCGGTATCCCAGCATGGCTGGCATGAAGAACTGGTAGAATTTGTACAGAAAAGCCGGGAAGAAGGGTATCACATCCCAACCGAATATGTTTTTGTGTATGTGGAGAAGAAGCCCCTGCAATACGCCCAGCTGAATTTTTTCCAGGGTCCCGCCTGGCTGGGATCAGATAGCTACGCCCAGCAGTACAGGGACCAGTCCCCCCGTATCTACCGGAACCTGG
>CANONE010000124.1 GCA_947567585.1 uncultured Clostridia bacterium
ATACTGCTTTGTTTAGTCTTTCCATATTGTTCACTCAAATCGTTTCCGGCTGCATCTTTATAATTTGATGCTTTATATTGGTAATCTGATGCAAATAGCTCTCTTGAATATTCGGTGTTATAGTACGTGTCTGAAAGCCTTACTCCTATGTCCCAAGCCTCACTTATATTTGTGCTTTCACATTTTGGACATTTCAACATGTTATATCCATTTTCATCTTCCCATTTTAGTTCTTCTTTCTTGCCAGTATGATTACAATCATTACAACGGAATTTATCTAGTGTATCATATGTATATATGTGTTGCTTTTTTGATTTCTATCTGCAAACACAATATCACATCTGTAAAATGATGTCAACTAGAATGCAGAGTTTTTAAAATAAATTTCTTATTTAAAATTTAGAAATCCAGTTTTAAACTATACCCTTTGGCGTTGACATTTCCTTCCACACACGCTATAATGCGCCTAGAATGGCTTCCTTTCTGCCTTCACACTCTATCAAATAGAATCGAGGAGATCATCATGCATGACAAGTATCTCGGTATGACCCCGCCTTTAGGCTGGAATTCCTGGAACACCTTTACCCATGCCATCAACGAGGACCTGATTAAGGAGACCGCCGACGCCATGGTCGGCTCCGGCCTGCGGGACGCAGGCTACCAGTATGTGGTTATCGACGACTGCTGGAGCCTGCGCCAGCGGGACAAGGACGGCTTTTTGGTGCCGGACCCGGAAAAGTTCCCCCACGGCATGAAGGCTGTGGCGGACTACGTTCACGAGAAGGGCTTAAAGTTCGGCATGTATTCCTGCGACGGCACCCACACCTGCGCCGGGTACCCCGGCAGCTTTGAGCACGAGTTCCAAGACGCCGCCACCTTTGCCGCCTGGGGCGTGGACTACCTAAAGTATGACAACTGCTACAAGCCCCGGCACATGGACGGGGAGATGCTCTACAAGCGCATGAGTCTGGCCCTGCGAAACTGCGGCCGGGACATCCTCTTCTCCGCCTGCAACTGGGGCTCTGACAACGTGTGGAGCTGGATTCAGGGCAGCGGGGCCCAGCTGTTCCGTTCCACCGGGGACATTCAGGACAGCTGGGAGTCCATTAAAAACCTGGCTCTCTCCCAGATGGACAAAATGGCTTACTCCGGCCCCTTCTGCCACAACGATATCGACATGCTGGTGGTGGGGATGCACGGCGGCAGCAACAACGAGTTCATCGGCAGCGTAAAGGGCGGCTGCACAGATGAGGAGTACCGCACCCATTTCTCCCTGTGGGCTATGATGAATTCGCCTTTAATGATCGGCTGCGATATCCGCAAGATGGACGAGTATACCAAGGAGACCCTGACGAACCCGGATATTCTGGCCATCAACCAGGACATTGAGTGCCGGGGCCCCTATGTGGTACCCGGCCATGACCCCGCCGCGCTGATGGCCCTTGTAAAGCCCATGAGCGACGGTTCCCTGGCCATCGGCCTCTTTAACCTGGGAGACCGCAAGGCGGAAATGTCCCTGCAATTCTGGGATATGGGGATTCCCGCCGCCGCGGGCATGGGCCTTGAGATGGTGGACTGCTGGGCTCACAAGACCGAGGGCACGTTTACCGAGCGGTACGCTACCCAGATGGAGCCCCACGGCTGCCGGGTATTCCGGGCCAAGCTTGTGAAGGTCCGGTGAGCAACTATCTAACCTGCCGGGAATGCGGAGGCCGGCTTGGCCAAGACGACCGGGCCATTTATTGGAAGATGGTCAACCGCGGGGCCGAAGATTTTCTATGCATCCGCTGTCTGGCGGCATATTTCAAGGTGCCCCAGGAGGAGATAGAAAAGCGCATCCGCTATTACCGGGAAAGCGGCGAGTGTACGCTTTTTCGGTAAACCTTAGCCCTTTGCGCCGGACGCGGTGCTTTTCCTGCTCCCGCGCCTTGGTGCGGCTGTAAGGCTCCATGCCGTAGTTTCCGTCAAAAGCGGCTCGGCCGAAAAATGAGGCGGCTTTACCGGCGGTCCGGTATCAGGTATACGCCCTGCCTCAAAAAGACCGTATGCAGATAGAATATAGAAAGGATCTCTGCGCCAATTACGGCGTGGAGATCCTCTTTATTTGGTGCCCCAGATTGTCATATCTGAGCCCTGCCCTTTTGAGCGGCGGAACTCTGGGGAGCAAGCGGGCAGGCCGGGGAGAGGGATGGAAAGAAAAAGAAAGAGGCCCCCTTTCGGGAACCTCCAGAAAATCTTGATTTGGGTCAGACAAACCTGAATCCGCTGGATTTAGGAATTGATAGCGGTTACAACGCCGGAGCCAACAGTGCGGCCGCCCTCGCGGATAGCGAAGCGCAGGCCCTCTTCGATGGCGATGGGAGTGATCAGCTCAACGTCCATCACAACGTTGTCGCCAGGCATGCACATCTCAGTACCCTCGGGCAGGGAGATAACACCGGTCACGTCAGTGGTACGGAAGTAGAACTGAGGGCGGTAGTTGTTAAAGAAGGGGGTATGACGGCCGCCTTCATCCTTGGTCAGCACGTAAACCTGGCCCTTGAACTTGGTATGGGGATGAATGGAGCCGGGCTTGGCCAGAACCTGGCCGCGCTCGATCTCGTTACGCTGTACGCCCCGGAGCAGTGCGCCGATGTTGTCGCCAGCCTCGGCGTAATCCAGGGTCTTGCGGAACATCTCGATGCCGGTGATAACAGACTTGCGGGTCTCCTCGGTAAGACCGACGATCTCCACTTCCTCGCTCATCTTAACCTGGCCGCGCTCCACACGACCGGTGGCAACGGTGCCGCGGCCGGTGATGGTCATAACATCCTCAACGGGCATCAGGAAGGGCAGGTCAGCCTTGCGCTCGGGGGTAGGGATATAGCTGTCAACCGCGTTCATCAGCTCCAGAATGGAAGCATACTCGGGGGCGTTGGGATCGGTGCTGCTGCTCTCCAGAGCCTGCAGGGCGGAACCCTTGACGAAGGGGATATCATCGCCGGGGAACTCGTACTCGCTGAGCATCTCGCGGACTTCCATCTCCACCAGCTCCAGCAGCTCGTCGTCGTCCACCTGATCCACCTTGTTCATATACACGACCATGGCAGGCACACCCACCTGACGGGCCAGCAGGATGTGCTCGCGGGTCTGGGGCATGGGGCCGTCGGCAGAGGAAACCACCAGGATCGCGCCGTCCATCTGCGCAGCGCCGGTGATCATGTTCTTAACATAGTCGGCGTGGCCGGGGCAGTCAACGTGGGCATAGTGCCGGGCGTCGGTCTGATACTCTACGTGAGCGGTGTTGATGGTAATGCCGCGCTCGCGCTCCTCGGGAGCCTTGTCGATATTGGCATAATCCATAAAGTCAGCGTCGCCCTTCATCGCCAGCACCTTGGTGATAGCGGCGGTCAGGGTGGTCTTGCCGTGGTCAACGTGGCCGATGGTGCCAATGTTGACATGGGGTTTGTTGCGTTCAAATTTTGCCTTTGCCATTGGGGAATTGCCTCCTTGCAATATAAAATCTCGTTCTCCTGCCTTGCATCCATTTTAACAGCAAAGCTATAAAAAATCAAGCTATATTTACCAGTTATTCGGACTTTTTACCCCGGTCGCTGATAATTTTCTCGGAAATGTTCTTGGGAACCTCCGCGTAATGGGCGGGCTCCATGGTATACTGGCCCCGGCCCTGGGTCTTAGACCGCATATCGGTAGCGTAGCCGAACATCTCGCTAAGCGGCACCTCGGAATTTACCTGCTGGGCGCCGGGCAGAGCGTCCATGCCCAAAATCATGCCCCGGCGAGAGTTCAAGTCGCCGATGACGTCGCCCATATATTCCTCGGGGGTGATGACGGTGACCTTCATAATGGGCTCCATCAGCACAGGATCCGCCTTGCGCATGGCCTCTTTGAAGGCCATGGAACCGGCAATCTTAAAGGCCATCTCAGAAGAGTCCACCTCGTGGTAAGAGCCGTCGTACAGGGTGACCTTTACGTCTACCACGTTGTACCCCGCCAGAACGCCAGAAAGCATGGCTCCCTGGATGCCCTGGTCAACAGCAGGGATATACTCCTTGGGGATAGCGCCGCCAACCACTGCGTTGACAAACTCATAGCCCTGGCCCGGGTTGGGCTCGATGCGGATCTTAACATGACCGTACTGACCCTTACCACCGGACTGCCGGGCATACTTGGTGTCGGTAGAGCTCTCACGGCGGATGGTCTCTTTGTAGGCCACCTGGGGCTTGCCCACATTGGCCTCCACCTTGAACTCCCGGAGCAGGCGGTCCACGATGATCTCCAAATGCAGCTCGCCCATGCCCGCGATGATGGTCTGGCCCGTCTCCTCGTCGGTGTAAGCCTTAAAGGTGGGGTCCTCCTCCGCCAGCTTACTAAGGGCGATGCCCATCTTCTCCTGGCCGGCCTTGGTCTTGGGCTCAATGGCCACGCGGATAACCGGGTCCGGGAACTCCATGGACTCCAGAATAACCGGGTGCTTCTCGTCGCAGAGGGTGTCGCCGGTGGTGGTGTTCTTCAGGCCCACGGCGGCGGCGATGTCGCCCGCGTACACACGGTCGATATCCTTCCGGTCGTTGGCGTGCATCTGCACAATGCGGCCCATGCGCTCGTTATTGTCCTTTACAGAGTTATAGACGGTGGAGCCAGCCTCAATGCTGCCGGAATAAACCCGGAAGAAGCACAGCTTGCCCACATAGGGGTCTGTGGCAATCTTAAAGGCCAAGGCGGCAAAGGGCTCTTCGTCAGAAGAATGCCGGACCTCGTCCTCCTCGGTTTCGGGATTCACGCCCTTAATAGGCGGAACGTCCGTAGGGGCGGGCATATAGTCCACGATTGCGTCCAAAAGCTTCTGAACGCCCTTGTTGCGGTAGGATGTGCCGCAGGTAACGGGCACCATGTGGTTGGCGATGGTGGACTTGCGGATGCAGTCCTTGATCTCCGCTACGGTGATCTCTTCCTCGCCCAGGTATTTCTCCATCAGGGCGTCGTCCAGCTCAGCTACATGCTCCACCAGCTCGGCCCGGTACTGCTGAGCCTGCTCCAGCATGTCTTCGGGAATCTCCTCGCAGCGGATATCCTTACCCAAATCATCATAATAGATATAGGCTTTCATCTCTACCAGGTCGATGATTCCTTTGAAGGTTTCCTCCGTGCCGATGGGCAGCTGGATGGGCACAGCGTTACACTTCAGGCGGTCCTTCATCATCTGAACAACCCGGTAGAAGTCAGCGCCCATAATGTCCATCTTGTTTACATAGGCCATACGGGGAACCTTGTACTCGTCTGCCTGCCGCCAAACGGTTTCAGACTGAGGCTCTACGCCGCCCTTGGCGCAGAACACGGTTACAGAACCGTCCAGCACCCGGAGGGACCGCTGTACCTCTACAGTAAAGTCTACGTGGCCGGGAGTGTCAATAATATTGATACGGTTCTGGTTGCCGTTGCGGTCCGGCCAGAAGCAGGTGGTGGCCGCCGATGTGATGGTGATGCCGCGCTCCTGCTCCTGGGCCATCCAGTCCATGGTGGCAGCGCCCTCATGGGTTTCGCCTATCTTGTAGTTTACGCCTGTATAAAACAGGATGCGCTCTGTCGTAGTAGTCTTGCCGGCGTCAATATGGGCCATGATGCCGATATTTCTGGTTAATTCTAGTGGTACCTGTCTGGCCATAAATCCCTTGTTTCCTCCTTAATAGAAATGGCTGGCTTGGGTTCGCCTCCGGCGGCCTAAGGAACTTTTCGGGAAAAGTTCCTTAGGGGTCTTCAAAAGCTTTTCCTCCGGCTTCCGCTTTCTTCCTGCCGGAAGAGACTGCCTCGGGGCCGGGGGACTCGTGTGTTCCCACGCCCAAAAACCAGCGCGCGGCTTTGCACGCTGCGCTTTTACCAGCGGTAGTGGGCGAAAGCGCGGTTGGCTTCAGCCATTCTGTGGGTGTCGTCCCGCTTTTTAGCCGCGCCGCCCGCGCCGTTGACGGCGTCCAGGATCTCTCCGGCCAGCCGCTCCCGCATGGTCCGCTCATTGCGGGCCCGGGCAAAACTTGTCAGCCAGCGCAGACCCAAGGTCTGCCTGCGCTCGGGGCGCACTTCCATAGGTACCTGGTAGGTGGAACCGCCTACGCGGCGGGCCTTTACCTCCAGGCTGGGCATTACATTTTCCATGGCCTGCTCAAATACCTCTACAGGCTCCTTGCCGGTCTTTTCTCCGATGATGTCGAAAGCCCCGTATACAATCTTCTGGGCCACGCCCTTCTTTCCGTCCAGCATAATGCTGTTGATGAGCCTCGTCACCAGTTTGGAATTATACAAGGGGTCGGGCAAAACATCGCGCTTTGCTACATTGCCTCTTCTTGGCATAATCTTCCCTCCTTCATAAAATGAATTCATCGGTA
>CANONE010000125.1 GCA_947567585.1 uncultured Clostridia bacterium
GCTTTGCGGAAAACACAGCCCGGGGAAGCGTCTAAGCTTACTGGCTGGCGGGAAGGACAGACCTACATTTTGCAGGGGGAGGACGTGCTCTATGCGGACACAGCGGATAAGAGGACCTTCCTCTACACGGCCGGAGAGGTTTTTGAAAGCTCCCTGCGGCTGTACGAGCTGGAAGAGCGGCTGGCCGGCCAGGGGTTTCTGCGGGCGGGGAAGTCCTGCCTGGTGAATTTCAACGCCATTCGCTCTTTGCGCCCGGACTTGGGGGGCCGCCTGCGGCTCACCATGAGCAACGGGGAAAACATTTACGTTTCCCGGCAGTACGCGCCTGCGATCAAAAATGAATTGGGCATATAACGGAGGGAACTGTCATGAAAAAATTCTTAGAAATGATCGGCGAACTAAAAACCTGGGGCTGCCTGAGCTTCACTGGCGCGCTGTGTATCTATTGCTTCATTGATTTTTTGTACGGCGGCGAGTCTATCCGCTACTCCCTGATTGTGCAGATGCTGGCCCTGTGCGGGATGATCACTTTGCTGCAATACGTCTTTTTCTCCGGCAGAGCTGTCAAAAAGCTCAGCTACTTTGTGCGAACGGCTATTTTCTGCGGGCTGGTTTTTGTGTTGTGCTGCGGCTTTGCCTGGGCCTTTCAGTGGTTTCCGCTGCGTAACGGGGGCGCCTGGATCAGCTTTGTGATTATCTTTTTTGTGACGTTTTTGGTCTTCTGCCTGGGATTTGAAATTTATTTTCGGGCTGTGGGGAAAAAATACGACGCCCTGCTGGGCCGCCGCCGGTCAGGGGGAAAGCCGGAGGATAGACGGTAAAGCGCCGCCCTGCCGCCCTGCGTCTTTTTGAGAAAAATGAACAAAAAGTAACAAACAAAAAATGGGGGCTTAAAGGGGTTGACAAGCCTTAGGGTTGGGGATATAATAGTCATGTTGTATTGCATAATTACGACGCATAACCCCTGCCTGATTGGCGGATGGGAGGGATATGAATGGCTGAGATCCGGCTCAAGGAAAACGAGTCCTTGGATAGTGCCCTGCGGCGCTTTAAGAAGCAATGCGCCCGCGCCGGCGTTATCCAGGAGGTCCGCAAGCGTGAGGCTTATGAAAAGCCCTCCGTGAAGCGCAAGAAGAAATCAGAAGCGGCCCGCAAGCGCAAGTATAAGTAATTCGCCTGTGCCGCCGGGGGAAACGGGATTGGCGGGGCGTTTTGCGTTGGGAAAGACGTACAACGCGGAGGAAAGCTTTTGGCTTCGCGCGAAAGGCTTCTGTACAGACCCGGTAACCTTGGCGAAAAGTTTTGAGGCTTCAGAAAATGAAGCCTGGGGTGTGGGGGCTCTGGCCGCTGGCGGCGGCCGTCCGGCGTCCCACAGCCTTGAAAGCCCGCGCACAAGCGTTGGCCGTTGGCTGCGAATCTGGAAGAAAGCGGGCAGATCGCCCGCTTTTTTGTTCCCGGCAGGAGATTTTTATTGATGAAGGGACTTTTTACACCAACCGCCCTAAAGCCCAGGGCGGCGGACATAACCCCCGATTTTCTGCGGGGAATGGGGGTCCGGGCGGTGCTGCTGGATGTGGACAACACCATTGCCGGCTACGCCTCCCATGAACCCCTGCCCGGGGCGGTGGAGTGGGCCAGGGGGTTGGAGAAGGCCGGCCTGCGGGTTGTAATCGTCTCCAACAACTATAAAAAACGGGTAGGGCCTTTCGCGGAACGGTTTGGCCTGCCGTTTATCAGCTTTGCCATAAAGCCCCTGCCCTTTGGCTATTGGAAGGCCCGGCGGATGCTAAGGCTGCCTTGCCGGGACTGCGTCATCATCGGTGACCAAATTTTTACAGACATTGTAGGGGCCAACCTGTGCGGCATGCGCTCGGTGCTGCTGGAACCCATTGAGCTGGAAACGGGCTTTACCTTCCGGCTGCGCCGGTATTTTGAGCGGGGCCTGCGGGCGAAGCTTCGAGAGAAACTGTGATAAGGAAAGGACGGAAATTAAAATGAAAAATCCAGTGGAGAGAATCAGAGACAAGCTGATTGCTGGAGACAGCCAAAAGGCGATTCTGGTCTATTCCGAGAGGAACCGCCGGTATTTTACCGCGTTCCCCTCCGACGCGGGCGCGCTGCTGATTACATCGGAGGAAGCGTATCTGCTGCAGGACTTTCGCTATGAGGAGGCGGCCGGCTATTCGGCCAAAAACTGTAAGGTAACGGGCTTTAAGAACTTCACCGAGACCCTGTGCGAGCTCATGGAGAAGCACGGCGTCAAACAGGTCTACATGGAAATTAACAAGCTTTCGGTGGCTGAGGCCAGGAAATTTGAAAAGGCTTTTCATGAAAAGGGCATTGAGGTGGTTTTGGACGAGACCCTGGACAACGCCATTAAGGACCAGCGGATGATCAAGTCCCCGGAAGAGGTGGAGAAGATCGAAGCCGCCCAGGCTATCACCGACGCGGCCTATGAACACATTCTGCCCTTTATCAAAGAGGGGGTTACCGAGCGGGAGCTGGCTTTGGAAATTGAATTCTTTATGCGCAATAACGGCGCGGAGGCAGTAGCCTTTGACCTGATTGTGGCGGCGGGCAAAAGCGGTTCCCAGTGCCACGCGGTGCCCGGCATGAACACCGTGCAGAAGGGCGACTTCATCACCATGGACACCGGCGCTATGCTGGACGGCTACCACTCCGACATGACCCGCACCGTGGCCTTTGGCAAGGTCAGCGAGGAGCAGCGGAAGATCTACGAAACCGTTTTAGAGGCCCAGCTGGCGGTCATCGACTTTGTAAAGCCCGGCGTGCTGTGCTGCGATGTGGACAAGGTGGCCCGGGACATTATTGAAAAGGACTACCCCGGCACCTTCGGCCACGGCCTGGGCCATGGCGTGGGCTTCGAGATCCACGAATGGCCGGTTTTCTCCCACCGGGATAAAACCCCTTGCGCCGAGGGCATGGTCATCACCGACGAGCCTGGCATCTACGTGCCCGCCAAGTGGGGCGTGCGCATCGAGGATATGCTCCTGGTAACCGCAGACGGCTGCCGGAGCCTTACCAAGTCTCCTAAGGAGCTGATTGAGCTGTAAGCCTTTTTTGTGGGGCGCTGCCCCACACCCCGGTCGAGACACTTTTTGGAAAAAGTTTCTTGACGATCTTCAAAAACTTTTTCTCCGATGTTTTGCTTTTGTTAACAGGAAGCTGCTGCCTCGGGGCCGAAGGTTCCTGCTGTCACCCTTCTTTAGGGATCGGATACCTAGCTAGCAGTTGGGTGGAGGACCTTATCACTTGACCTTAGCTTACCGGCGCTTTCCGTGGCCGCCTTCTGCGCCGCCCTGGCACCGGGGCAACGAAATCGATAAAATCGGAAGGAAAGTTTTCGTCCACCTTTTTCAAAAGGTGGTGGAGGTTTGGAGGCGCTGGTCCCCGGTGGGGACCGTCAAGCGCCGACCGAATCGGCAGATGAGACCAAAGTCTCCAAGGTCTTCAAGAAAAACCATATTTTTCTTGAATTTTTGCGTAAGATAAGATAGAATAGAGGTAGAATACTCTGGGAGGTTTTATTTTATGGTAACCGCAGGCGATTTTAGAAACGGCGTGACCTTCGAGATGGATGGAGGGGTCTATTCCATCATCGAGTTCCAGCATGTGAAGCCTGGAAAGGGCGCGGCTTTTGTGCGCACGAAGATCCGCAATGTGATTTCCGGAGCAGTGACGGAGCGCACCTTTAACCCCAACGATAAGTTCCCCACCGCGTTTATTGAGCGCAAGGACATGCAGTATCTTTACAGCGACGGGGACCTGTACTACTTTATGGACACAGAGACCTATGAGCAGATCCCCATTAATTCCAGCGTGCTGACGGACAACTTTAAGTTTGTCAAAGAAAACATGGAGTGCAAGGTGCTCTCCTACAAGGGCAATGTATTCGGTCTGGAGCCCCCCAACTTTGTGGAGCTGGAGGTTACGAAGACCGAGCCCGGCATCAAGGGCGACACGGCCACCAATACCCTGAAGCCCGCCACCCTGGAGACCGGCGCGGAGATCCGCGTGCCGCTGTTTATCAACGAGGGCGAAATGATCCGTATTGACACTCGTACCGGCGAGTATATGGAGCGCGCCTAAATCTCTGGAGACCGTCCTGGCCCGTCCTGGTGATGGAAAGGGCGGTTCTAAACTAAAACGGTCCCACCAAAATGGGCGCAAAGCCCAAATGACGAAAGAAGGGAATTGCAATGACCAATTCTGAGCGCGCGTCTTACATCCGCGGCCTGATGGACGGCATGGAGCTGGACCCCAAGGCAAAGGAGACCAAGATTTTTAACGCCATGGTAGAGCTGCTGGAGGACCTGTCCGTTTCCGTGGAAGAGATGGAGGACGAGTATGCCGACCTGGCGGACCAGGTAGACGAAATCGATCATGACCTGGGAAGTCTTGAGGAAGAATTTTACGGCGCGGACAGCGACGAGGATGAATGCGGCTGCGGGGGCGGCTGCCACCATCACCACCATGAGGACTGCAACTGCATGGAGTTTGAAGTAAACTGCCCCAACTGCGGCGCGGATATTCCTCTGACGGACGACATTCTGGACGCGGGAGAAATCGTTTGCCCCGGCTGCGGCGAAAAGCTGGAATTCGACTTTGACGACGAAGACGAAGAAGGCGGCTCTGGGGAAGCGGAAGACGCCGAAGAAAATGAGTAAAGCAAAATGGGAAAGCCAAGGGCTTGCTTGAGAATAGAGAAACGCCGGGGTATCCGCCAGAAATGGCGCATGGTTAAAAGCCCGCCGGTCTTGTAATTTGCGGAGATTTTCCATGCGAAAAGAGCTTTATGGGAACAAGACGGCGCTTTTGGCTTTTAGCAGGCCCCCATCAGAAGGATGATAGAGAGAATAAAAAGGCTGGCGCGGTATGGAGCTGCGCCAGCCTTTTCTATTTTGCCTTCCTATAGTAGGAAAGTATTTGGGCATGTCCTTGTTTTGTTGACGCTATATCCGCTGCTTATCATCCGTCGCGGGGTTGTCAATAAGCCGTCCGTCTTCTTCAAAGCGGGAGCCGTGGCAGGGGCAGTCCCAGCTGTGCTCGGCGGTGTTATACTTTAAGGCGCAGCCCATATGAGGGCAGCGAGGGACAGTGGGCGTCAATAGCCCCACGACGGCCTCCAGGGCATTGATGGCCAACTGCGGGCGGAAAATGCTCCGGGACGGCTGAAACACACCGGCGTACGCATTCTCCCGGCCCAGCGCTAAATCCGCCAATAGGGCGGCGGCGGCCATGGCCGAGGTCATACCCCATTTATTAAAGCCGGTGGCGACAAAAAGATCCGGCGTGCTTTTGGCATACCGGCCTATATAAGGCACGCCGTCCAGGCTCATGCAGTCCTGCGTGGCCCAGCGGCCGGTGATTTTCGCGTCGGGATAAAACCACCTGGAGAGTTCTTCCAAGCTTTGCCAGCCGCCGGGCTTTCCTGTACGTTGGCCGCCCCCGCCTAACAGCAGGAGGCCGCCGTAATTGCGAAAACTCAGTCCGGAGGCTTTTTCGTCTATATACATACCCCCTACATCCGGCGCGCCCTCCAGAGCCAGCACATAGGAGCGCTGCTGATATAGCTTTAGGAAATAACCCCCATGCTTATTTAAAATAGGAAAGTGGGTGGCAATGATGATTTTTTCCGCGCGGATTGTCCCGCCGCTGGCAACAGCCTTTCCCGGCATGAGCTCCCGCACCTTTGTGTGCTCATATATTCGCTGGCCGCGGGCCTGTAAGCCTCGGGCAATGGCGCCCATAAACCGCAGCGGGTGAAACTGGGCTTGGCCGGGAAACCGCAGCGCTCCCGCCACAGGAAAAGGCAGCGGCAGCTTCTGGACAAACGGGGCCCCGAACCCTAAGCGTTCCAATGCCCGCGCTTCCTCTTCAATCTTTTCGCGGCTGTCCAGCGAGTATACAAACGCGTCCTTTTCCTCAAAATCACAGTGGATGCTCTGGCAGAGCTCTTTATATCGGCGCAGCGCGGCCTGGTTCGCCCGCAGGTACAGCCGGGCTGTTTGCTCCCCAAATTCTTTGATCAGCTTGTGATAAATCAACCCGTGCTGGGACGTGATTTTCGCGGTGGTATTCTTGGTAATCCCGCCGCCGATACGGCTGGCCTCTACCAGCGCGTAATCTACCCCGGCCTGTTCCAGCTGATAAGCGCACAAAATCCCCGTGATTCCGCCGCCGACAATGAGCACATCTGTGCGCAGATCTCCTTTTAGCGGCTGAAACCGAGGAAGCTCCTCCGTGGTTGTCCATATCGAATCCATACCATCACCTCACCGGAATAGGGTGGCTGGAAATAGGCGGGTTTATACGGGGCTTTCTCTCTGGCCTCCGGGCTCCGTATATTGGCTGGCA
>CANONE010000126.1 GCA_947567585.1 uncultured Clostridia bacterium
GAGCACCTGACTTTTAATCAGGGTGTCCGGGGTTCAAATCCCCGATGGGTCACCAGGAAAGCCCCCAGGAACCACATGGTTTCTAGGGGTTTTCTTTTTGGCATATGGATCTGTTTCTTAGTAACCGTCATTCCTGTGGAGCTCTCCCTCCATGCTGGAAAAACTCTGCCTGATCCTTCGGGTGACCGGAGCAAGCCACGAGCGGATTTGTGATGGAATTTCGCGCGGCAAGTTTTCAGATTTTGAAGACTGCCTGCAAGATAGATGTGCGCAGAAAGTATCTGCAGACTATAGTGTGACGGGAAATGTTATAACCGCCCTCCTTGTCATTTATTTGTTAGTATGCCACAAAATGAACGAAAAGGAAAGCCCATTTCACCGGCCGCGGAAGCCATCGCAAAACATGCTTTTGACCACAATCTAGGTAAAAACGATACCCTGCTCATCATAATATCTGGCCTGCGCGTCCCAAAGCCGCTGGTAAGCGCCGGCCTCGGCGGCGAGGCTGTCGTGGGAGCCCACCTGGACAAGCCTCCCCTTCTCAAACACAGCTATCCTGTCACAGAACCGGCAGGACGAGAGCCTGTGGGAAATGCACACGGCGGTCTTTTCCCCCGCCATCTCCCCGAACCGCCGGTAGACCTCATACTCAGCCAGGGGGTCCAGGGCGGCGGTGGGTTCGTCCAGCACCAGGAACGGCGCGTCCTTATACAGCGCCCGGGCAATGGCCGCTTTCTGGGCCTCGCCTCCCGAAAACTCCACGCCGCTGTCGTCAAAATCCTTGTTCAGATACGTCTCCAATCCCCGGGGCATCGCGCGAAGCCGTTCCTCAAGGCCCGCCTGTTCCAGCGCCTTTTCCGCGCCCTCTTTGTCATATTTCACGCTGGCCGCCACCGCCTGACCCAGAGGGAAGGAGAACAGGTGGAAATCCTGGAACACCACCGAGAACAGCGCCAGATACTCGTCGTAATTGTACTTTTTGATGTCAATGCCGTTGAGGGTGATCACTCCCTCAGTGGGGTCATACAGGCGGCAGAGGAGCTTTATCATGGTGGTCTTGCCGCTGCCGTTTCGGCCCACTACCGCCAGTCTCTCCCCAATCTTTAATGTCAAGTTCAGGTGGCGGAGGGCCCAGCTGTCCGAACCGGGATACTTAAAGGAGACGTCCCGAAACTCGATAAGGTACTCGTTGTCCAGCCGCTTCTCCGTGGGTAGGGCCCCTTGGTACTTCTTATTCTCCAAATCCAGAAAATCATAGGTGACTTCCAGAAACTGCGCGTTGCTGGCAAGGCGGGTGAGCACGTCCACAAGAATTTGGAAGCTTGCGGCAAAGCAGCCCACAGCCCCCGCGTACTGCACCACGCCTCCCAGCCCAATGGCCCCGCAGCATGCCTTGGCCGCCACCACCAGGTAAACCGCCCCGCTTATCAGGAAGGGGCACACACCCCGCGCGCCCCATATCCGGGCAAACCTGCCGGCCCTACAGTCCATATCCTCTTTCCACGTCTGCAAATATTCATCTATGGCGCTCTTCACCAGCGGGGCCTCCCGGTAAAGCCGTATCTCCTTGCCCTGCTTGTGGTCGTCGGGCAGGTCGAAGTGAAAGTACATGAACAGCCGGTTTATCAGGGTCATATAGTCCGCGCCCTCCCCCCAGAGCTTGGAATCCTTGTCCGAGCACCGCTGAGTCACCACAACAGACAAGGCCGACAGGCCCAGGATAAGCGCCGTGCCCCAGTGGGAGGCCAGCACCGCCGCTATCCCTTCGCCGCCCTGTACCGGGGCCAGGAACAGCCCCAATGTCAGTGCCAGGGAGGAGAGGGTGCCCACCACACCCTGGGCCAGTTCGCCCGCTACCCAGTACAGGCGCATGAGCCCCTGTCCGTTCCAGTTTTGCAGCTGCTTCACCTTGTCCAGCTTTGCCTGCACCCGGGCGTCCTCCACGTCCTCATAGTCCATGTCAAGGAGCTTCTGGGAGTAGAGCATATACATACGGATGTAGAACATCCCCCTTCTGGCCTGGGCGCCCCGGCCCAAGAGGTTTTTCAAAAGATGCAGGCACAGGCCCAGCCCCACCGTCAGTGAAGCCAGCCAGATAAGCCGCTGAGGATCTCTGTCACCGGCCAGCTCATTGATGATCTGCCCCGAAAAGAACAGGGTGATAAGGGGAGCTACAGCCCCCACAGCGGACGCCAGCCCACTGAGCAGCACGTCCCGGCCCATGCCCGTTTCCCATAGGATGCGGTACCCCCGCGCGGTCAGGGAAGCCTTCTTTTTCAGCTCAGCCAATCTCTTCTTCATCTCTGCTCTCTCCTTCCGTTCCAAGAGGATTTTTGCGGTAATAGGCGCTCTGAATCTCATACAGCTGGTAATATCTCCCCCGCCGGTCCAGCAGTTCCTGATGGGTCCCGGCCTCGGTTATACTGCCGTCTTCCAGCAGCAGCACCACGTCACAGAAGCGCGTGCTGGCAAGCCGGTGGGAGATGTACAGGGAGGTCTTGCCCTTTGTAAGGCTGCCGTACTTCTCATAGAGCTCCGCCTCGGCAATGGGGTCCAAAGCGGCGGTGGGTTCGTCCAAAAGGATGATGGGACCGTCCTTATAGAGCGCCCGGGCCAGCATCAGCTTCTGGGCCTCGCCACCGGAGAAGTCCACGCCGTCGTGCCAGATGTACTTCATCATCTTGGTATCAAGGCCCTTGGGCAGCTCCTCTACACGCTCTGAAAGCCCGGAGAGCGCAAGACATGCTTTCACGCGTTCAACGTCCGGCTCATCGCTGAGGGCCACGTTTTTCGCCAGGGTATAGGGCCGCACGGAGGATTCCTGGAACACCGCCGAGAACAAGCCGTAGTATTCCTCCCGGTTAAACTCCGTGATGGGAATGCCGTTTAGCAGCACCCGCCCCCTGGTGGGGTCATAGAGGCCGCAGAGCAGCTTCACCAGGGTGGACTTGCCCGCGCCGTTCAGCCCCACCAGGGCGGCCTTCTGCCCGCTTTTTAACGTGAGGCACAGGTCGTGTATGGTGTCCTTTTCCGCGCCGGGATAGCGGTAGGAGACATGCTCAAGGGTCAGCTCCCAGCGCCCGTCATTAGGCAGGGGCCTGCCGCCCTCCCGGCGGAACTCCTCGGGCCAGTCCAGCAGCTCCCGGATATTTGCAATTTCCAGGTGGAACTTATAGAGGGTGGAAAATCGGGACATAAAGTCCATCAGCTGCTGGGAGAAGTTCCCCACAGCCGTAAAGTACAGCACAAAAGCGGCGGGGTCAATGGCCCCCGAGAGCACCTGGTAAATCAGCCAGGCGTAAGCCCCGCCCTCCCGGAGAAGGTTCATAAGTCCGTCCAAGATATCCGCGAAAAGCTGCACCCGGCCCTCCCGGTTGGCCCAGTCCGCGCGCAGGTGCGAGCAGCTTGTGAAAATATCCCGGAGCCACTGGCTCATGCCGAACAGGCGCACGTCCTTTGCATAGCGGTAATCCCCGGCCTGGGTGTAGATATAGTCGATTTTCCTCTCCAGGGGAATCCAGTTCTCCTGGTTGCGGAAGACCCAGTTATTGGCCGCCCGCCGTCCAAGGAAGCTGATAAGGGCCAGCCCGGCGATGAGGAGCAGCACCCAGGGGTTCAGGCTCCACAGTATCACGGCATAGACTGTCAGGCTGAAAGCCGCCGTCATGAGCCCCCTTATTACCCTATAGCCCTCCTCGGCGGCACAGTTATTGCTGCTCATCACCTGGTAGCGCTTCCCGGCCGCGTTGAGAAAATCCTGGCTTTCGCCGTGAGGGTAGTCGGTGGTGATAAGCTTTATGTCCGCCATAGCCGAGAGGACCTGCCTGGGCATTACCAGATACCGGCGCTCGGCGTAGGTATCGGCCATTGTGCCCACGGTCCCGCACAGAAGCATTGCCAGCGTCAGCAGGAGTATCTCCGTACACAGGCGCTCAAAGCTGACCCCGGCCTCCAAGAGCCAGATGACCCGGCTGGGGAGAATCATGGCAATCAGGGGCTGGGACGTCTGCATGACGGTGGCCAAAGCGTACCAGGCGTACAGGGGGCGGGCCTCCTGCCAGGCTAGGCGCAGCAGGAAGGCGGTGTCGCCGGCCATGGAATATTTTGGTTTTCGGTTTGTTTTTTTCATTGCTTTCGCTCCTTTCGCCTATACTCTAGCATATCTTCCCGGAAAAAAGTAAATTCGTGCACGAGTGGTTGCCTCTCAAGCACGAATGGTAGTGTTGTTATCTGTATCAGTCCAGCGGCAGCATGACCTCCGTCGCGAACACGCCCTCCTCCTGCTGGCGGTTCACATAGCCGCCGCAGAGCTTTGCCGCCCGGTCTATCTGGGACAGGCCGAAGCCGTGGCGGGCAAGCCGCTCCCTTCCGGGCTTTGAGGATAGGTACCGGCCGCCCTCGCGTCTTGCAAGCCCCGGGGCGGAGTTGGTGACATTGATATAGAGCTGCCCCTTCATGGGGGCGATATACACCCGGATAAACCGCTCCCTCCTGTCCTCTATCCGCATACATGCCTCCATGGCGTTGTCCAGGAGGTTGCCGAGAATCGTACACAGGCTCACGTCCGGAATGGAGGAAGCGGCAGGGACCACGGCCGTGATCTTTACCGCTGTTCCCTTAGCCTCAGCCAGGGACAGCTTGCTGTTCAGTATGGCGTCGGCCATCACATTGCCGGTGCGAAGCAGGTTGTCAACCTGCTCAAAGCTTTGGCCCAGATCCCTGAGGTATTTCTTCAATTCCTCAAGCTGGTTTAAATCAAGATATGCCCCCATGGTCTGGGCATGGTTGCGAAGGTCGTGGCGCATGCCGCGAATCTGACCGTACAGATTTTCCACCTCGCCCACCTGCCGGGCCAGCAGGTCATTTTGAAAGTACTCCAGCCGTTTTGCGGTGGAGCGCAGGGTGAGCAGATATGTCAGGAGGCTCACGCCCGCCAGCGCCAGGAGCGCCGAAAGGCCGATAATGGCGTAGAGCAGCCAGGGTTTCACTGCCGCGCCTCCTCTCCGCCGTCCCGCCGGTAGAATGCTATAAAGGCAGCGTTGGTCTGCCCAAAAAGCCGGCGGCTGACGGGTATCAAAAGGCCGCTGTCCAGCACAACCTGCTCCTTGCCGAGCCTCCGGATGTGCCGCAGGCCCACCATGTAGGAGCGGTGGCACTGGACGAAATCCTCCGCCGGCAGCTGTCCGGCCAGCTCCCTAAATCCGGCCTTGACCTCCACCGAACTGCCGTCCGCCAATGTCAGACGCGTATGGTGGCCTACCGCCTCCAGCGCCGCCAGCTCCCTTTGGGGCAGGCGCAATGCCTCTCCGCCCACCGCTTCCACAAGCAGTTCCGGGCCCTGCCCCGCCCGCTGAAGGGCCCTGTCAAGGCAGGCGCAGAGCTTCTCCCGGTCCACAGGCTTCAAAAGGTAGTGCAGCGCCTCCACCTCGAAGCCTTCGGACATATAGTCCCCGAAGCCGGTAATAAATACAATGGACACAGCGGAACCCTCCCCGCGGAGCCGCCGGGCCAGGGCCATGCCGTCTATTCCGCCCATCTGGATATCCAGCAGCAGAGCGTCCCATGCCTTGTCCTCCTCCCAGGCAAAAAGGAAAGCCTCGCCGCTTCGGAAGACGGAGATTTCCACAGGCTCGTGACGTGCCCGGCCCCAATCGCCGGCATAACCGCACAATAAATCAGCCTGTAAGCGCTCATCGTCGCAAACCGCAATCCGCATTGGGCCGCCTCCTTCCGCTTTTTATAATAATAACACCGAAAGGGAGGGGGTGTCAATCATTATGCAGTCTGCGCCGCAAGACGGCGCGGTATATCATTAATTGCGAAACTCTGCCTTAGATATCATGAGGCTGGCACAAATGATACCGCAAGGGGCGCTGCGCATACGCCGCCTGATTCTGCCGCTAACACCCTGCAAAGGTTCCGGCAGGACGATATCGCAAAGACTTTCCGTGATCCTCAGAACTTGAGTGATATTCGGCATGTGGATTTGGAACAAGTTGTTTTGGACCCCGGCGAAGGATATCTTCGCTCTTTGACGGAGTTGTATAACTCTATTGCTTAGTTTCTCTCCCTTTGCTCCTGTCTAAATTTGATGTATAATGGAGAAAAACCTGCA
>CANONE010000127.1 GCA_947567585.1 uncultured Clostridia bacterium
TCCGATCTAGGGGAACAGGCAAGGAAGCAAAGTCATGCGCCAACAAAAACAGAATAGGAAGTAAGATAGGAAAAGGAGGGAATTCCTGTGAATGCCCTCCTTTTTTGCCGCCTTTTTTTCAAACTTTGCAGTTTTCGCTTTACAAAGCCGGGGTTTTCATGTACAATTGGTACAAGTGAAAATGGGAAAACTGTGAGAAGGGGGGATCGCATGGAGACCTTTTGCGGGATTGACTGCGGTAAATGTCATGTAAGGGACAGCTGCCGCGGCTGTATTGCTACCGGCGGACGGCCGTTTTCCAGCGCAGGGAAGTGCCCTCTTGCCGCCTGTTGTCAGGAGAGGGGACAGGAACGCTGTGACGAGTGCGGAGTCTGCGGACTGAAAGCCCAGCTGATGCGGGAATTTAACGCGTTAAAGATTCCTGACATGGAGGAGGTCAAAGATCTCCATATATTGTTGGGGTCCTACATCAACCTAGAGTATGCTTTTCCCAGCGGACCGGTTCAGTTTTGGGACGACGGCCAGATTTATTTTGGCAATCAACTGCGCAAAAAAGGCAGCCACCGGTGTTACGGGCTTACCGCTGACGAGAAGTACTTGCTGGTGTGCGAATACGGCCAAGACGGCGCGGACCCGGAAATAATCATCTTAAAGAAACGGAGTGTGGCAGAATGACCCCAACATATAAACGGGTGCTCTTAAAGCTGAGCGGCGAGGCACTGGCGGGAACAGCCGGACACGGTATAGACTTCGACACGGTAATGGATATTTGCCGGCCGGTACGGACGCTGGCAGACTTGGGCGCACAGGTGGCCATCGTGGTAGGCGGCGGCAACTTTTGGCGGGGCCGCAGCAGCGGAAGCATGGACCGCACCAGAGCCGACCACATGGGGATGCTGGCCACAGTGATCAACGCCCTGGGAGTAGCCGACGGTCTGGAACAATTGGGTCTGGATGTACGGGTACAGACGGCCATTGCCATGCAGGAGGTGGCCGAGCCCTATATCCGCAACCGGGCGGTCCGGCACCTGGAAAAGGGCCGCGTACTGGTTTTTGGCTGCGGGACAGGGAATCCGTTTTTTTCTACAGATACCGGCGCGGCATTGCGGGCGGCGGAAATTGAGGCGGATGTTATCCTCAAGGCCACGATGGTGGACGGCGTATATGACAGCGACCCTAAGAAAAATCCAGATGCCAGGCGTTTTGACGAGCTCACCTTTATGGACGTCATCAAAAACAATTTGGCCGTTATGGATATGACGGCGGCGACCTTCTGCAAGGATAGGGGCATTCCGTGGCTGGTATTTAGTATGGAGGATCCGGAAAATATCGTAAAAGCGGTTTGCGGCGAAAAGGTTGGCACTTTGGTAAAGTAAGGACATAACCAGAGGCTGGGTGAAAACTATATTGATTTTGAAAGGAAGGAAAAATCATGGCAGAGATGAAGGACGTTTTCGCAAAAGCAGAGAGTAAGATGAAAAAAGCGGTAGGCCATTTGGAGGAAGAATACGCGGCGATTCGGGCGGGGCGCGCCAATCCGGCGGTGCTGGACCGGATTATGGTCAACTACTATGACACGCCTACCCCTATTAACCAGCTGGCGGCGGTGGCCGTCAGCGAAGCACGGGTGCTGACAATTCAGCCTTGGGACGCCTCTGTGCTGCGGGGCATTGAGAAGGCCATCCAGACCTCGGACTTAGGCGTAAACCCCCAGAACGACGGGAAGATTATCCGTCTGGTGTTTCCGCCTCTCAACGAGGAACGCCGCCGGGAGCTGGTAAAGGAAACCAGCAAGCTGGCGGAAGAAGGAAAGGTAGCGGTGCGTTCCATTCGCAGAGACGCTATAGAAAAGTTGAAAGACATGAAGAAGAAATCTGAAATTACGGAAGACGACTTAAAGCAGGCGGAAAAGAAAACCCAGGATCTGACGGATAGATATATTAAGAATATTGATGCCTGCGCGGCCGCCAAGGAAAAGGAAATTCTGGAGATTTAGGCTATGGGGGAAAAAATGCAGCCTCCCGCTCATGTGGGCATCATTATGGACGGCAATGGGCGTTGGGCGAAAAAGCGTTTCCAGCCCCGGACGATGGGGCACCGGGCCGGGGCGCAGAATTTTCGGACCATCACTCGTTATGCCTCAAAAATTGGAATCAAATACCTGACTCTTTACGCTTTCTCAACGGAAAACTGGTCCCGCCCCGCGGAAGAGGTGGGGGCTTTAATGCGTCTTTTTAAAGAATACCTGGAAGAAGCGCTGCGGGATTTTATGGATGAAAATATCCGGGTGCGCTTCATTGGGGAAGTGGAAGCGTTTGCTTCTCCGCTTCGGACGCTGATTCACGAGGTGGAGGAGGCTTCCGCCGGGAAGACGGGCATGGTCCTAAACTTGGCTATGAATTATGGCGGCCGGGCGGAACTGGTTCGGGC
Organism: uncultured Clostridia bacterium; assembly: GCA_947567585.1. GTDB lineage: Bacteria > Bacillota > Clostridia > Oscillospirales > Acutalibacteraceae > Acutalibacter. The sequence goes on from CANONE010000127.1 coordinate 2,431, forward strand.
GGCACAGGCTTTTGCCATGGATGTGAAGGCTGGAAAACAGGAGCCCGGAGAGCTGACAGAGGCGGCCTTTGAAAACTACCTTTACACGGCTGGCCAACCATCCCCCGACCTGATTATTCGTCCCAGCGGAGAGCAGCGGGTTTCCAACTTTCTTTTGTGGCAGTGCGCGTATGCGGAGTTTGTCTATTTTGATATTCTCTGGCCCGATTTCAAGCCCGAAGACCTGGACAAGGCTATAGCCATCTATCATTCCCGCCAGCGGCGGTTCGGGGGAGTCTAGCCAGCGCGCGGCAGGCGAGGCCGGGGCGGCGTCCCGCCCCTTCTTTTCCCGGCGCGAAATATGTTTGGTTAAGAGAGGCTGACAACATGAAACAGCGTGTTCTTTCAGGCGTAATACTCACAGCCTTTTTGGCTGCAATCGTGGTGTTTGACAGGATATTCCCCTTGGCGCTGAATATTGCGGTGGCGCTTATTTCGGCGGCAGCGGTGGAAGAATTGGGTAGAGCTTTGGGTTTGCAGCGCAAGTGGTTCTTAATCGCGCCGTCGTTAGTGGCGGCGGCAGCGGTACCGTTTTGCTCCGAGAGGACAGGAAGGGTGCAGTTTATTCTCTACTGCCTCTATACGCTGCTGGTTTTTTCGGCCATGATTATCTATCACCATGAGACTACCTTTAAAGAAGTGGCTGTGCTGTACAGTATGGTGGTGATGATTCCCTGCGCCCTGCACACGTTGGTGTCACTGCGGGAACTGAACCGGGGCCATGGTATGTTTTATGTCTTAATTGCCGTTTTGGCAGCCTGGGTAGCGGATGTGGGCGCGTTTTTTGCGGGAACTCTTTTTGGGCGTCATAAGCTTTGTCCGGAGATCAGCCCCAAAAAAACAGTAGAGGGGGCCATTGGCGGTTTAGCCGCCAATATTACCGTGATGATGCTCTGCGGGGTCTGGTTTTCGGCCATATTTTATCATGGACAAGTGCAGGTCAATTATCTCGCCTTGTTTTTAATTGGGCTAATTGGCACCCCTATTTCCATTATGGGTGATTTGAGCTTTTCCCTGATCAAGCGCAGCTGCCACATTAAGGATTTCGGCCAGGTCATCCCCGGCCATGGCGGCGTGCTGGACCGGTTTGACAGCGTCATATTTACTGCTCCTTTTGTGTATGTATTGGTTAGTCTGATGCCTTTGGCGGGAGCCTGAAGGGAAATGCTGATAAATAACAAAGATAAGGAAGTCTGAGAGAATGAAAAAACTATCTCTCTTGGGGTCGACCGGCTCCATTGGCACGCAGACTCTGGATGTGGTTCGCAGCCTGAACCGGAAAGGAGACTTTCCTATTCAGGCAATGGTTCTGGCCGCCCATTCGAATGTACAGCTTTTAGAGCGCCAGGCCAGAGAGTTTAAACCCAAAGCAGTGGCGCTTTTTGACCACAACGCGGCGAAAGATTTTTCCCAGCGGACACGAGATATGGACATCCAGGTGCTGGAAGGAATGGATGGACTGTGTCAGGCCGCCGCCTGGGAGGGGACCTCTCTTACCTTAAATTCTGTGGTTGGCATGGTAGGGTTGCGTCCGACTTTAGCGGCTATCATGGCGGGAAAGGATGTAGCCCTGGCCAATAAGGAAACTCTGGTGTCCGGCGGCGGGCTGGTCATGGAGGCGGCGCGGAAAAAGGGCGTTCAGATTCTACCGGTGGACAGCGAGCATTCCGCCATATTTCAGTGCCTACAGGGGAATACTAAGACTTGTGTAAAAAGCCTTCTTCTGACTGCCTCCGGCGGGCCCTTCTTTGGAAAGACGGCGGGAGAGCTGGAAAATGTAACCTCCCGGCAGGCTTTGGCCCACCCAAACTGGAGTATGGGCGCTAAGGTAACCATTGATTCCGCTACCATGATGAACAAGGGCCTGGAGGTGATGGAAGCCTCCTGGCTTTTTGGCGTGGGTCCAGAGGCGATTCAGGTAGTGGTACACCGGGAGAGTATTGTCCACTCCATGGTAGAGTATACCGATCATTCAGTTATCGCCCAGCTGGGGGTGCCGGATATGCGTCTGCCGATTCAGTATGCTCTTTGTTACCCGCACCGGCTTCCTTCACCAGTAGGAGAGCTGGATTTATTAGCCTTGCAAAGGCTGACCTTTTTCCCTCCGGATATGGAAGCTTTCCCCTGCCTGGGCATAGCGATAGAGGCACTGAAAAGAGGCGGGCTGGCCCCAGCCGCGGTCAATGGAGCAAACGAGGCGGCGGTAGCCGCGTTTTTGCAAAACCGGATTGGCTTTATGGATATTCCGAGGCTAGTAAAGGAGGCCGCCGCCCGGCAGAAGGATGCGCCTGCGGACAATGTGGATGCCGTCCTAGAAGCTGACCAGGCGGCTCGGGCCTGGGTCGAGAGAGAGATTAAAAAAGGACTGTGAGGCATACGCCTGTGCTTGCAGGTTGTGAATACGGCCTAGGGCTTTGACAGAAAAGATGGCAAGTCTAGAGCTTTCAAGGGCAGGACACTGTACTGCGGCAGAATGATTGAATTACCAAAGGGGTTGATTTTTTGCAGATCGTTACCGTGGCTTTGCTTATCGTGATTGGCGTGGTCTTGTTTGGCTTCATTATTTTCTTCCATGAGCTGGGGCATTTTCTTCTTGCAAAAGCTTCGGGTATCCGGGTCAACGAGTTCGCATTGGGAATGGGTCCTAAGCTTTTTAGCTTTCAAAAGGGGGAGACCAGCTATGCTCTCCGGCTGCTGCCTATCGGCGGCTTTTGCGCCATGGAAGGGGAAGATGAGGACAGCTGCGATCCCCGGGCCTTTGGCAGCAAACCTGTATGGAAACGAATTCTTGTCATAGCGGCGGGCGGGACATTCAACCTCTTTTTGGGCTATGTGCTGATGGTGGGTCTTCTGGCTCCGGAAGAGATTTTTGCAACTACCCAAATTTCAAAATTTGCGGAAAACTCCACATTAGAGGCCGCCGGGGCGCAAGTAGGAGATCGGATTGTGGAAGTGGACGGTTATGCCATTTACACCGACCGCGACCTTTCCTTTGCCATGGCCTTGGCGGATCCAGAGAAAGTCTCCATTGTCGTGGAACGGGCAGGTCAAAAGCTAGATTTAGGCAGCTTTGCTATGCCTACGAAAACCGCCGAGGATGGGAAAAAGGTGCTGGCTCTGGACTTTTTTGTCCAGCCGGAACAGCGGACAGTCCCGGGCCTCTTAAAACGAGCGGCTACAGATACCTTTTCTATGGTCCGTATGGTACTGGAGAGTTTGAAGGGATTGATTACCGGGCGTTTCGGTCTGAATGAAGTCGCCGGCCCCGTGGGCACTGCACAGGCAATTTCTCAGGCGGCGGAAGCGGGGCTGGACCAAGGCTTTGGCCAGGCTGTAATGAATATCCTCTTTATGATGACGTTAATCACCGTGAACCTAGGCATTGTAAATTTACTGCCCTTGCCCGCGCTGGATGGCGGCCGCCTGCTGTTTTTAGTCTGGGAAGGGATTACACGTAAACCGGTGCCGGCCAAATATGAGGGCTATGTCCACGCAGCCGGTTTCTTCCTGTTGATTGGGCTGATG
>CANONE010000128.1 GCA_947567585.1 uncultured Clostridia bacterium
GGTCTGTGATAGTTTTGATCAAGACATATATGAAGCTATTTCCTTGGAAAAGACAGTAAGAGACCGCAAGGTGTTAGGCGGACCTGCCCCTGAGAATGTGCGGAGACAGGCCAAACGAGTGTTGAAATTGTTGAAAGAACGCCAGTGATGGTTGAAAGTTCAGATTCTGGCGGATTATTTCTGATAGAAAGGAATGCTGCTATGAAGAAGATCCAGGTCGGCGTGATAGGGGCCACGGGCTATGCCGGGGCGGAAATTTGCCGGTTGATTCATGGGCACCCCCAGGCGGAGCTGGCGGCGGTAAGTTCGGTGAGCTTCCAGGGAATGGAGCTGTCCGCAGTTTATCCAGCCTATTACCAGATATGCGATATGGTCTGCACGGAACAAGCGGATGTGGTAGAAAAGTCGGATGTGGTTTTCGCCGCGTTACCTCACGGGCTCTCTCAGGAACTGGCGGCGCAGTGCTTGGATAAGGGAAAGGTTTTCATTGATCTGGGCGCGGACTTCCGATTGGAAAGCGAAGAGCTTTACACCCAGTGGTATGGGGGAACCTTTCAGGATCAGGAGCTGCATAAGCAGGCGGCGTATGGGTTGCCGGAGCTCTTCCGGGAGCGGATCAAAGGGAAAAGACTAATCGCCAATCCCGGCTGCTATACCACGGCCGTACCCTTGGCCGTTGCTCCGGCGTTGAAAGCGGGATTAATTGAGCCGCAGGGGATTGTTGCGGACTGCAAATCCGGGGTTACGGGAGCCGGCCGGAAGCCAACCCAGAGCAATCATTACCCGGAGCTCAACGAGAGCTTCACGGCCTATAAGGTTGCAAACCACCGGCACACTCCGGAAATTGAGCAGACAGTTTCCATGCTGGTGGGGCAAGCGGTAAAAGTTACATTTGTACCGCATCTTTTGCCCATCAACCGGGGGATTCTGGCAACCTGCTATGCAAGGCTTACACCAGGCGCTACCCTTGAGACGCTTTGGGAGGCATATCATGCCATGTATGACGGGGAATATTTTCTGCGGTTGCTGCCAGAGGGGCAATGTGCAAATGTAAAGAATGTTCGCTTTACAAACTTCTGTGATATTTCTCTTTTTGCGGACCAGCGCACAGGTACGCTGATTGCCATTTCAGCCATTGATAATATGGTGAAAGGCGCCGCCGGACAGGCCATTCAAAATATGAATCTGGCTTTTGGACTGGAGGAAACTGCGGGGCTGGTGTTGGTGCCTCCAGCGTTTTGAAGCATTTATGCGAATACTATGAGGAGAAACTGTTTATGGACTATATTGATGGCGGCATAACAGCCGCAAAGGGCTTTCTGGCCAGCGGACTCCATTGCGGCATTCGGAAAAACAAGACAAAGCCGGATTTGGCGCTGATTTATAGCCGGCAAGAGTGTAAAGCTGCTGGCGTTTATACGCAGAACTTAGTGAAAGGCGCTCCAATCACTGTCACCAAGAAAAATATAAGCAACGGTACAGCCAGGGCAATTATCTGTAACTCGGGGATTGCCAACACATGCGCGCCGGATGGTATTGAAAAGGCTGAGGAGATGTGCCGGATTGCCGCCAGCGTGTTGGGGATTTCACAGGCCGACGTGGTAGTGGCCTCTACGGGAGTGATTGGTCCTTCTTTGCCCACAGAGCCCATTCGCGCGGCCGCTCCCGCTCTAAAGGAAGCGCTCAGCCCAGAAGGATCCCTTGCTGCCGCGACGGCAATTATGACTACCGACACCTTTCCAAAGGAGGCGGCCGTCCGGTTTACAGTCGGCGGGAAGGAAGCAAGGATAGGCGGTATTTCTAAAGGCAGCGGAATGATCCATCCCAACATGGCCACGATGTTGTGTTTTGTGACCACAGACTGCGCGATTTCCACTGATATGCTGCAAAAAGCTGTAAAGACCGCCGCTGACGCTACCTTCAATATGATCAGCGTGGACGGCGATACCTCTACGAACGATACCTTTGTAGTATTGGCCAATGGGGCTGCCAACAATGCGGAAATTACTTGCGAAGGGGAAGATTATCGCTCCTTTGTGGCCGCGCTGACAGCTGTAGGCGAAAAGCTTGCCAAGATGATGGCCAGAGACGGCGAAGGCGCCAGCAAGCTGCATATCTGCCGGGTTGAAGGGGCCCCTGATCTTGCCGCTGCCCGGACCATTGCCAAAAGCGTGATCAGCTCAAGCCTCGTAAAAGCGGCCATGTTTGGATCGGACGCCAACGCCGGAGGGCGGGCAATGTGCGCCATGGGCTACGCGGGAGCGCAGATTGACGTGGATAAGGTGGACATCAGCTTCTCATCTGCCCAGGGAGCCGTACAAGTGGTGCAAAAGGGCTGCGGGGTTGCTTTTTCTGAGGAGCTGGCCTTGCGGGTGCTGGGGCAGGAGGAGGTTACGACCTTGATTGACCTGCATATGGGCGACGCCTTTGCGGAAGCCTATGGTTGTGATTTAACTTATGATTATGTAAAGATCAATGCGGACTACCGCACCTAAGGACGATGCGCATGAAGAAAGGATCTTTGGGGCTTCAGAGCGGCTGGGATGTCCTGGCCGCAGTAGCGGCAATACTGCTTTACGGAAATTTCCTGGCCTTTATCGTGCTGCTTTTCGCCGCGATCGGTATGCTTCTTTTATACCCTGAGTTCTCAATTGTGACAAGCGTGCTGCTGCTTTGCGGGATTCTTATGCACTTTATAACCCGCCGGAAAACCGCCAAACTCTGGCGCAGGCTGCTTTTTGGCAGCGTGGCCGCGAATTTGCTGATCGTGGCTTTTTATATATTAGCTGTGGCCGTTTTTGCGATGGCCTGGATAGGAAGGTGAGTGGATGCAGGTATCGAACAGGGAGCGGGCCAACATTTTGGTGCAAGCTTTGCCGTATATAAAAAAATACGCAGGGGCCACAGTGGTGGTCAAATATGGCGGAAACGCCATGCTGGATAAGGAGCTAAAGGCCGCTGTGATGAGCGATATAGTACTGATGCAGCTGGTGGGCGTGAATGTGGTGGTGGTTCATGGCGGCGGGCCGGAAATCAACGCCATGCTAAAGAAAATCGGCAAAGAGAGCAAATTTATCGGCGGGCTGCGCTACACAGACCAGGAAACCATGGACGTTGTACAGCAGGTTCTGGCCGGTAAGGTCAACAAGGATCTGGTGCAGCTTTTAGAGGATGCGGGGGGTAAGGCCATTGGCCTGTGCGGACTGGACGGCTCGCTGCTGAAGGCGGATAAACTGGAAGGCGACTTGGGGTTTGTAGGAGAAATTCGAGAGGTAAACGCGGAGATCATCCGCAGCTCTGTAAACAATGGGTACATTCCCATTGTCTCCACAGTGGCGGCGGGATATCATGGGGAAGTCTTCAATATCAACGCCGATGTGGCCGCAGCCCGGATTGCCGCGGAGTTGGGAGCCACGAAGCTGATTCTGATGACAGACGTGCAGGGGCTGCTTCGAAATGTCAATGATCCATCCACGATTATTCCAGTAGTTAATGTCAGCGATGTGGGCCGCCTCAAAAAGGAGGGCGTAATCAGCGGGGGGATGATCCCCAAAATTGACTGCTGCGTAGACGCCGTCCGCCGGGGGGTTGGCCGGGCTCACATCATCGACGGGCGCATCCCTCACTCCATCTTAGTGGAGCTTTTTACAGACCAGGGCATCGGCACTATGTTTTACTGATTTTCAGGAATAAAAATTTCGGAAGGAGAGGTTTTTGATTTGACCTTTCATGAGATCAAGGAGCAGGACCGCGCGTATATTATGCACACCTATGGCCGGGTTGATGTGGCTCTGGTGAAGGGGAAAAACGCCAGGGCTTGGGACGCGGAAGGAAAGGAATATATCGATTTTACCTCCGGGATCGGAGTAAATAGCTTGGGCTACAGCGATCCCTGCTGGGCGGCGGCTGTGTCGGCGCAGGCGGGGGAAATCCAGCACCTTTGCAATTACTATTATTCTCCCCAAAACACGGCGCTGGCCCAAGAGCTGTGTCAGGCCGCAGGAATGGCACAGGCGTTTTTTTGCAATTCCGGCGCGGAGGCCAATGAATGCGCCATAAAGGCCGCCCGGAAATATGGAGAGAAGCGGGGCGCCTACAAGATTGTCACACTGGTAAACTCTTTTCATGGGAGGACATTGACCACCTTGGCGGCTACCGGCCAAGATGGATTCCACAAGGACTTTCTCCCCCTTACAGAGGGCTTTCTTTACGTGCCGGCTGGAGATTTACAGGCGGTAAGCCAGCTTTTGGATGGTTCCGTATGCGCGGTGATGATAGAAGGCGTCCAAGGAGAGGGCGGCGTAGTGCCTATGGACGAAGATTTTGTACAGGCGCTAAGCCAGCTCTGCCGCCAGCGGGATGTGCTGCTGGTGATGGACGAGGTGCAGACCGGCGTAGGCCGTACCGGATATTTTTACAGTTACCAGGGCTATGGAATTGTACCGGATGCAGCCACTTCCGCAAAAGGGCTGGCGGGGGGGCTTCCCATCGGGGTTTGCCTGGTGGGAGAGAAGCTGCGGGATATCTTGCAGCCCGGCCAGCAGGGTTCTACATTTGGCGGCAATCCAGTGGTATGCGCGGGCGCCAGAGAGGTGGTCCGGCGTGTGAATGATAAGGACTTCTTAAAGGGAGTCCAGGAGAAGGGCCGGTATCTTACAGAGAAGCTGGAAGCCCTTCCGCAGGTGGACTTTGTCCGCGGCCGGGGGCTTATGCTGGGGATTAAGCTGAAAAGCGGAGATGCCCATGATGTGCTGGTAAAGTGCGCCGAAGCGGGACTTTTGGTATTGACAGCCAAAGATTTGGTCCGGTTTTTGCCGCCGCTGACCATTACCTGGGAAGAGCTGGACCAGGGGATGGAGCGGTTTGTGAAAGTTTTGGAAACGATATGAAGGAGCTGATTAAATGAAGCATCTATTAAAGCTTTTGGATATGAGCGGGGAGGAAATCATAGAAACCCTAAATCTGGCTGACCAGCTGAAATATGAGACAAAGCATGGCATTGAGCATCATCACCTAAAGGGTAAGTGTCTGGGCATGATTTTTGAAAAGTCCTCCACAAGAACTCGGGTGTCTTTCGAGGTAGGAATCAATCAGTTGGGCGGCTATGCGGTGGTGCTGGGGGCGCAGGGCTCTCAAATCGGCCGCGGAGAACCGGTACAGGATACAGCCCGGGTGCTTTCGCGCTATGTGGATGGTATCATGATCCGCACCTTTCAGCAGGCGGAGGTGGAAGCCCTGGCTCAGTACGGCAGCGTGCCGGTTATCAACGGGCTCACCGATTTTTGCCATCCTTGCCAGGTTTTGGCAGACCTAATGACAGTCCGGGAATGTAAGGGTTCTTTGGAAGGGCTAAAAATGTGCTTCATTGGGGACGGGAATAACATGATGAATTCCCTGATTGTGGGCGGGCTGAAGGTAGGCATGCATGTGTCTGTGGCTTGCCCGGAGGGATATCGCCCGCCGGAAGAAATTTTAACCTTTGCAAAGAATTACAGCTGCTTCCAGCTTACGGATTCCCCCAAGGAGGCCGCTAGAGACGCAGACGTGGTTATTACGGACGTATGGACCTCCATGGGCCAGGAAGAAGAAAGGGCCAAGCGGGAGGCCGCCTTCAAGGGCTATTGCGTAGACGCGGAGCTGATGGCCCAAGCAAAGCCAGATGCAATGGTACAGCACTGCCTGCCCGCGCACCGGGGAGAGGAAATCAGCGAGGAAGTCTTTGAGGCAAACGCCAAGTATATCTTTGAAGAGGCGGAAAACCGGCTTCATGCGCAAAAGGCCGTGATGGTCTTAACAATGGCGCAGGCAGAATAAATAGATAAAAAAGAGAAAAGCTATCTCCTGACAATAACAAGGAGATAGCTTTTCTCTTTTTTA
>CANONE010000129.1 GCA_947567585.1 uncultured Clostridia bacterium
GATATCCTTTTGCCGGAAATTGCCAATATTTATAAGGAGACGGCGGAGGATGGGAGCTGGTGCTTCTCCTTCTCCGTCACCTATCAGGGCCATGGGCCCTATCAGACAGATGAGAACCGCTGGGGAGAGAATTTTGTCCGGCCAGGGGAACTCACTCCAGAAACAGAAAATATTCTCAACAACTATCTGGGCTCTGTACAGTCTACAGGAGAGGAGCTTTGGAAATTTGTGGACCAGTACCGGGAACTGGAACGGCCCGTGGTGATTGTGGTGTTTGGCGACCACAAGCCCTGGCTGGGAGACGGCAACAGCGTCTATACAGAACTAGGCGTTGACTTGCAGCAGGACCACAAAGAGGGTTTCCTCAACTACTATGGTACCCGCTATCTGATCTGGGCCAATGACGCGGCCAAAAAGAAGCTGGGGAATGATTTCACCGGAGAGGGTCAGGCCATAGCCCCCTGCTTCTTAATGAACCAAGTGTTCCGGCTCTGCGGCTGGCAGGGGCCGGCCTATATGCAGTATACCTCGGAGCTGATGGACCGGCTGCCGGTGGTCCATCTGACAGGCGCCTGCATCAGCCGCGAGGGGGAGTTTATCCCCAAGCCCCAGGGAGAGGACGCCGAAAAGATCCAGGAACTGCGCCGGGTGGAGTACTACATGCGCCACGAATTTCTATATGGCGGTTGAAGAGAGTGGAACATAGCAAGAAAATGTAAAAAAATTTAAGAAAACCCTTGCAAAACCCAATCCCTTGTGGTAATATGTACTGGTACGACTGCTAAGGGGCAAATCAGCCCCTGAAAATCTGGAAAAGCGGGAGCTTGCGTCTCCCGCCCCAGAAACCCAGCGTACGGCAACCCAAAACGCGGGAGCATCTTACTGTACGCGCCGGCAGGCTGCTGGTTCGCACAAAAGCAGGGCGTGGCTTTGCCCGGCTCCGCGAAGAGGGTCCGGCGTCACGCTGGGTGGGCGATGAAGCGGGAGGTTGCGGCTACTTTCCTTTGGAAGCTTAGCCGGTTTTTCCGTGGAGCATGTCCGATTTTAAACCGGGCGAGGGAATCTGAAATGTGGGAACCGCCGGAGGAAGCTCCGGTAGGCCGGAAGCGTTTCGGAGATTATTGTGAGTTTTTGACTCTGTCCCCGGGTTCCGTCCGTAAAGGGCGGTTCGCCGGTTTTTCTATGCCGGGAGAGGGAACACCCGGGGCAGTGTTAGAAAAAACAAGACGCCCAAAGAACTATTAGGAGGCGGTAAAAAAGTGGCAGTCAAGGAAAAAATCAGGATCAGGCTGAAGGGGTACGACCACCAGCTGGTGGACCAGTCTTCAGAAAAAATCGTGGCGACAGCAAAGCGCACCGGCGCTCGGGTTTCCGGGCCTGTGCCGCTGCCCACGGAGAAGCAGGTGGTTACCATTCTGCGGGCCGTTCACAAATACAAGGACAGCCGCGAGCAGTTTGAGCAGCGCACCCATAAGCGCCTGATCGACATTCTTAGGCCCAGCAACAAGACGGTGGAAGCACTGATGGGTCTGGAGCTCCCCGCCGGCGTTGAGATCGAGATCAAGCTCTGATCCCAACCAACCGAGTAAGGAGGGTCAAGTCGGTAAGCCTTAGCGTTTATCGACCAATAACCTAGACGGGGCGGAGAACTGAACGAGGCGGCCGCAGGGCTGCAGGCAGAGGAGAAGGCTGTGCTATATTATATTAAGCAAGCTGTCTGCCCGCCCGCCGGGCCAACGGTTTGGACAGGATAGATTCGGCGGAAAAAGTTTCGTCCACCTTTACAAAGGCGGTGGAGCGCGAGGCAGAACCTCGCGGCCTTAGGAGGTTCCCACATCCCGGGAGTAGAAAGGAAAGAAAGCAATGAAAAAAGGGATCATCGGTAAGAAGGTCGGCATGACGCAGATCTTTGATGACAAGGGAAAGGTTATTCCCGTCACGGTGGTAGAGGCTGGGCCCTGTGTGGTTGTCCAGAAGAAGACCGTGGAGAACGACGGCTATGACGCCGTGCAGATTGGCTTTGGCGACCAGAAGCCCCAGCGGGTGAACAAGCCTATGACCGGGCACTTCAAAAAGGGAGACGTGGCCCCCAAGAAGACTCTTCGCGAACTGCGGCTGGAGGACGTCAGCGCTGTGAACGTAGGCGATCTGATTAAAGCCGACGCCTTTGAGGCCGGCGAGCGCATCGACGTGACCGGTACCAGCAAAGGCAAGGGGTACGCGGGCGTTATCAAGCGGTGGAATTTCCACAGGCTGAAGGAAACCCACGGTTCCGGCCCTGTTGCCCGCCATGGCGGCTCCAACGGCGCGTGCTCCAGCCCCTCCCGGGTATGGAAGGGGCTGAAAATGGCCGGCCATCTGGGCGCCGAGACCGTTACGGTGCAGAACCTGACGGTAGCCAAGGTGGACGCCGAGCATAACCTGATAGCCATCAAGGGTGCCATTCCCGGCCCCAACGGCGGCATCGTCATCCTGCGCGACAGCGTGAAGGCTTAAGGGGAGGAGGAAGAAGAATGGCTGAAGTAGCAGTTTTGAATATGCAGGGCCAGGAAGTGGGCCGGCAGCAGCTCTCCGATGAGATCTTCGGCATCGAGCCCAACATCCCTGTAATGAACGATATGGTGAAGAACTATCTGGCGAACCAGCGCCAGGGCACCCAGTCGGCGCTGACCCGCACGGAAGTTTCCGGCGGTGGCCGCAAGCCGTGGCGGCAGAAGGGCACAGGCCGCGCCCGTCAGGGCAGCACCCGGGCCCCCCAGTGGACCCACGGCGGCGTAGTGTTCGCCCCAAAGCCCCGGTGCTACCGCTACACCCTCAATAAGAAGGTGCGGCGGCTGGCAATGAAGTCCGCCCTTTCCTCCAAGGTATTGGACGGCGAGATGGTGGTGATCGACAAGATCGCCTGCGAGGGCTTCAAAACCAAGACCATCGCCCAGATGCTGAAGGCTGTGGGCAGCGAGAAGAAGGCCCTCATTGTGCTGGACGGCGTAGACGAGAAGGTGATTGCTTCCGCCCGGAACATCCCCGGCGTGAAGACCGCCCAGGTGAATACTTTGAATGTTTACGACATCCTGGGGGCCGATAAGTTTATCGTAGCCCAGGGAGCCGTGGAGAAGATACAGGAGGTGTATGCGTAATGCAGGCCCATGACATCATTATCCGCCCCATTATCACTGAGAAGACCATGGACGGCAACACCATGAAGAAGTACACCTTCGAGGTTGACAAGGCCGCCACTAAGATTGACGTGAAGCGGGCCGTGGAGAGCGCCTTCGGCGTAAAGGTCAGCAAGGTGAACACCCTCCACGTTCGGGGCAGGCTGCGCCGCCAGGGGCGCTATCAGGGCTATACCAAGTCTTGGAAAAAGGCTGTGGTCACCCTGACGGAGGACAGCAAGACCATCGAGTTCTTCGAAAGCATGGTCTAATGGCCGGGACTTTAGCATAGGAGAGTGAACAGGAGAAATGGCAATTAAGAATTACAAGCCGACCACTGCGGCGCGCCGGAATATGTCTGTCACAGACTATACCGGCCTCTCGAAGTGCGGCCCGGAGAAGAGCCTTCTGGCCCCTTTGAGCAATAAATCCGGCCGCAACAGCTACGGCAGGATCACCGTGCGGCACCGGGGCGGCGGCAACCGCAAGAAGTACCGTATCATCGACTTTAAGCGGCAGAAGCACGATATGACCGCCACTGTGCTCACCATTGAGTACGATCCCAACCGCTCGGCGTTTATCGCGCTGGTGCAGTATGAGGACGGGGAGAAGCGGTATATCATCGCCCCAAACGGCATCAAGGTAGGGGACAAGATCGTTTCCGGCGCCGAGGCGGACATCAAGCCCGGCAACGCCCTGCCGCTGAAGAACATCCCCACCGGTACCTTTATCCACAATGTGGAGCTGTACCCCGGCAAGGGCGCCCAGCTGGCCCGGGCCGCCGGCATTATGGCCCAGCTGATGGCCAAGGAAAACGGCATGGCCCTTTTGCGGCTGCCCTCTGGCGAGCTTCGCAACGTGCCGGAAAACTGCATGGCTTCCATTGGCCAGGTGAGCAATATTGATCATGAGAACGTAAAGGTGGGCAAGGCCGGCCGTAAGCGCCACATGGGCTGGAGGCCCACGGTGCGCGGCTCTGTTATGAACCCCAACGACCACCCCCACGGCGGCGGCGAGGGCAAGAGCCCCGTTGGCCGTCCCGGCCCTGTGACCCCCTGGGGCAAGCCGGCGCTGGGTTATAAGACCCGCAAGCATCACAAGAGCAGCGATAAGTTCATTGTGCGGCGCCGGGGCAGTAAGTAAGCGCGGGAAAGGAGCATAAGTTATCATGAGCAGAAGTCTTAAAAAGGGACCTTTCGTACAGCCCGTGCTGCTGAAAAGGATCCAGGCCATGAACGAGGCCGGGGAAAAGAAGATTGTGAAGACCTGGAGCAGAGCTTCCATGATTTTCCCGGATTTCGTGGGCCATACCATCGCCGTCCATGACGGGCGCAAGCATGTGCCGGTGTATATCACCGAGGACATGGTGGGCCACAAGCTGGGGGAATTCGCCCCCACCAGGACCTTTAAGGGCCACACCGGCTCGAAGACCGGTAAGTAAGGGAAAGGAGAGAAGCTGAAATGGAAGCGAAAGCTACGCTGAACTATACCCGTATCTCTCCCCGCAAGGTGGGCCTGGTGCTGGACCTGATCCGCAATAAGCCGGTGAATCTGGCCGAGGCCATTTTGGAGCACACCCCCAAGGCCGCCTGCGAGGACCTTTCAAAGCTCTTGAAGTCCGCTGTAGCCAATGCGGAGAATAATTTCCAAATGGACAGAGGGAGCCTCTATGTGTCCCAGTGCTTTGTCAGCCCCGGGCCCATTCTTAAGAGAATTCGGGCCAGGGACCATGGCAGGGCGTTCCGGATCTACAAGCGGACCAGCCACATCACCATCGTGGTGAAGGAAAAAGAGTAAGGAGGGAAATTATGGGACAGAAAGTGAATCCCCACGGCCTTCGCGTGGGCGTAATAAAAGATTGGGATTCCCGTTGGTTTGCCAAGGACAACGTATTCGGGGACACGCTGGTAGAGGACTACAACCTGCGCAAGACCTTGAAAAAGCAGCTGTTCCAGGCGGGCGTTCCGAAGATTGAGATTGAGCGCGACGCCTCTAAGGTGCGCATTCACATTCACTGCGCAAAGCCCGGCATCGTCATTGGCAAGGGCGGCGCGGAGATTGAGAAGCTTCGCCAGCAGTGCGAGAAGATGCTCCATAAGCCTGTGGTTATCAACATTGTGGAGGTCCGCCAGCCGGACCTGAACGCCCAGCTGGTGGCCGAGAACATTGCCTCTCAGCTGGAGCGGCGTATCTCTTTCCGCCGGGCCATGAAGGGCTGCATTGGCCGCAGCATGCGCCTGGGGGCCAAGGGCATCAAGACCAAGGTTTCCGGCCGTTTGGGCGGCGCGGAAATTGCCCGGAGCGAAGAATATCACGACGGCACCATTCCCCTGCAGACCCTGCGGGCCGACATTGACTACGGCTTTGCGGAGGCCGCCACCACCTACGGCCGCATCGGCGTCAAGGTGTGGCTGTATAAGGGCGAGGTGCTCAACGACAATCGGGGCGACAGGCCCGAGCGGCCCCGCCGGGAAGACCGGGACAGGGGCCCCCGCCGGGATGACCGCGGCCCCAGAAGGGACCGGGGCGACCGGAGAGGAAACAACAGGGAAGGGGGGCGCAGGTAAATGCTGATGCC
>CANONE010000130.1 GCA_947567585.1 uncultured Clostridia bacterium
CAGCGGTTCATGCTGCGCGCCGACGGTTTCTGGTCCACCGCAAGAAAGCGCGCCGACGGCTTCTTTTAGCTGACTGCGGGGAAGGCGCGGGGCTGTGGTTCCCTTTGGTACGGGTCCAAAAATGCGTAAGAAGGAGCGGGAAGCCGTATTGGCTTCCCGCTCCTTTTTAGGTCTCTCTAAAAGTATATGCTCCGTCTATATAATCGCACGCATAGTCTTTCCCTGAGGCCATTTCGCCCTCCAAGAGCTTTTCAGACGCCAGATCCTCGATCCGGCTCTGAATCACCCGCCGCAGGGGCCGGGCGCCGTAAATGGGGTCAAAGCCCTGCTCCGCCACCGCGTCCACAGCCGCCGGGGTAAACGTAACCCGCACGCCCATCTCCTGGAGCTTGCCCTGAAGGGTTTCCAGCATTTTCCCGGCAATCTGGGCGGTATCCTCCTTGGTGAGCTTGTGGAAGACAATGATATCGTCCACCCGGTTTAGAAACTCCGGCTTAAACAGATTTTTCAGTTCGCCCATAACCAGCTCTTTGGTCTTCTCGAAATCTCCGGCCGCTCCGCCGTCTGTCCCGGAAAAGCCCAGGGATTTCTGCTTCTCTGTAATAAGCCGGGCCCCCACGTTGGAGGTCATGATGATCACCGCGTTTTTGAAGTCCACCGTTTTCCCCTGGGAATCGGTGACCCGGCCGTCCTCCAAGATCTGCAGCAGGATATTGAATACGTCTGGATGCGCTTTTTCAATCTCGTCAAAAAGCACCACGGAATATGGCTTCCGGCGCACAGCCTCTGTCAACTGGCCCCCTTCTTCGAAACCCACATAGCCGGGCGGGGAGCCTACCAGCCGGGACACCGTGTGCTTCTCCATGTACTCGGACATATCAAAGCGCACCATGGCCTTCTCATCTCCAAACATAGCCTGGGCCAGGGCCTTACAGAGCTCTGTTTTTCCCACGCCGGTGGGCCCCAGGAAGATAAAGGAGCCAATGGGCCGGTTCTTATCCTTTAGCCCCACCCGGCCCCGGCGGATGGCCTTGGCTATGGCGGAAACCGCCTCCTCCTGGCCCACCACCCGCTGGTGCAGGATCTCTTCCAGCTTCAAAAGCCGCTGGCTCTCCTCCTCCGTCAGCTGAGATACCGGCACGCCGGTCCACATGGAGACAATGCCGGCAATGTCCTCCACGGTTACCACGCTGTTGCTGCGCTCATTTTTAGCGGCCCAATCATCCTTCGCCTGCTCCAGTTGGTCCTGTAGTTCCTTTTGCTGATCCCGCAGGTCCGCCGCCCGCTCAAAATCCTGCGAGTTCACCGCCGCCGCTTTGTCCGCCTCCAGGTCCTTGATCTTCTTTTCCAGGTCCTGCAGGCTTCCCGGCGCGGTAAAGGTCCGCAGCCGCACCCGGGAGCCAGCCTCGTCTACCAGGTCGATGGCTTTATCTGGTAAAAAGCGGTCTGAAATATACCGGGCGGAAAGCTTTACCGCCGCGTCAATGGCCTCATCCGTAATCTTCACCTTGTGATGGGCCTCGTAGCGGTCCTTAAGGCCCTGCAAAATCTGCACGGCTTCTTCCTCCGTGGGCTCCCCCACAGTCACCGGCTGGAAACGCCGTTCCAGGGCCGCGTCTTTTTCAATGTGCTTGCGGTACTCGGTAATGGTAGTGGCTCCGATCACTTGGAAATCTCCCCGGGCCAGGGCGGGCTTTAGAATGTTGGCCGCGTCCGCCGAGCCCTCCGCCGAGCCCGCGCCAATAATGGTATGCAGCTCGTCAATAAAGAGAATCACATTCCCGTCGTTCTTCACCTGATCAATAGCGGCCTTAATGCGTTCCTCAAAGTCTCCCCGGTACTTGGCCCCGGCCACCATGCCGGTCAGATCCAGGGAAATCAGCCGCTTGTTTTTCAAAATCTCCGGCACGTCCCCGCTGTGAATCTTCAAAGCCAGACCCTCTGCCACAGCGGTTTTGCCCACGCCGGGCTCGCCAATCAGGACGGGATTGTTCTTTGTGCGGCGGGAGAGGATTTGAATAACGCGTTGGATCTCCTGGCCCCGGCCGATGACCGGGTCGATCTGCCCCCCGGCCGCCTTCGCCGTCAGGTCTGTGCCGAACTGCTCCAGGGCGCCGCCCGCGCCCCTGCCGCCCGTCTCCTGGCCGCCGGCGCCGCCAGCGCTGCCCGCCATGGAGGAGAGCTCCCGGATCACCCGGTCTGGAGCGATGCCCATGATCTTCAAAAAGCGCATGGCATAGCAACTTTCGTCCTGCATAATGGCAATCAAAATGTGTTCTGTGCCCACATAGGCGTTGTTAAGCCGTGCGCCGGCCATGGCCGCGATCTGTAAAATCTGCTTGGTGCGGGGAGTAAAGCTGTCCGGGGTTAAGACGGTGGCCTCCCCATAGCCAATGCGGTCCCGCAGCAGCTTTTCATAGTCTTCGGCGGTGGCCCCCAGTTTGCTGAGGACGGTATAGGCCACGCCGCTGCCCTCCTTTAGCAGGCCCAGCATCAAATGCTCGCTGCCAATATAATCATGGCCCAGCTCCTGGGCGGACTCAATGGCCAGATTCAGGGCGTTGTTGGCCTTTTCCGTAAAACCTTTGAATTGAAACATCGTATCACTCCTTATAGTCGCCTGGTTGAAACTGTGCGTCTGCCAGCTCAATTTCTCTATTATTTACGCGCTTTGCCTATTCTACACATAAAGGCTCCAACGCGCCGCGCAAAAGATCCGCCCTGCGCTTATCCCGCTCTTCCGGCGGCAGCTCCCGGCCTGCGGCAGCCATTAAGGCGGCGGGCTGTATGCCTACGGAAAGCCCGTTGAGCTTTCCCAGCTCCACACCGGTGAGAACTCCCTCCGCCAGACCCAGCCGCACCAGGGACAGCAGCCGGACGGCCTCCTCTGTGGAGATCACCTTGGCTGTTTTCAGCGTGCCGGCCGCCCGGGCGATCTGATCCTGCCAGCTGAGGATTCCCGTCATCTCCTGGCGCAGCTTTTTCTCCTCGTTCATCAGCTGTCCGGCTATGGCGGATAGGTTTTCAATGGCCTGGCTCTCGCTCAGCCCCAAGGTAATCTGGTTGGAAAGCTGGTATACAGCCCCTACCGCTTGGGAACCCTCTCCAAACGCTCCCCGCAGGGTCAATCCCAGCTTGGAGAGATTCGCCGCCACCCGGGGAATCGATCCTGTTTCCGTAATAGCCGGCAGATGCAGGGCAACGGAGGCCCGCATCCCGGTACCCAGATTGGTAGGGCACTGGGTCAAGTAGCCGAAATCCCGGTCAAAGGCAAAGTCCAGGCTTTCTCCCAGCAGAGTATCCAGTCGGTCCGCCGTCTCCGCAGCTTCTTTAAGGGCCATTCCCTCCCGAAGCACCTGAATCCGCAAATGGTCCTCCTCGTTAATCATAATCGATACGCTCTCATCCGCTGAGACCAGCACGGCCTTACCCTGGCGGTCCGCCGCAAATTCCGGGCTTACCAGCCGCCGCTCTACCAGAGAGGCCGCCGCCTGGGGAGAAATCTCATCCATGGCCACAAACTGGAATTCCCTGGCAAGAACGCTGCCGCCCTCCAGCAAAGCGGCCCTCACCTGCTTTGCCACCTGTTCCTTCTGCTCTAGGCTGGCACGGGCCGGGAAGGGCCAGCGCTTTAAGTTTCGGGCCAAACGCACCCGGGTGCTGTAAACTACGCTGGCAGCGGCGCCAGTCTTTTCATACCATTTCAAATGATTCTCAGCCATTTTCCGTCATCTCCTTAATCTGATCCCTGAGTATCGCCGCCTGCTCAAAATCCTGCTCCTCAATGGCTTTTTTCAAAAGCCTTCTCTTCTCCTCCAGCGGAGATTCCTCCACAGCCACCAGCTGCTGGCGCGCCTCTTGGACCCGCAGCGCGGAGCCGCCAGGGACCTTGCCCTTATGCTGGGCCCCGCCATGAATGCGCTGGATCACCGGCAGCAGCTGGCTTCGGAAGGTTTGGTAGCACTGGGCGCAGCCAATCTGCCCCGTCTTGGAGATTTGCTGGAAGCTGGACCCACAGCCGGGACAACGTTTCACTTCCTGGGCGGGCGACTCTCCCAGCAGCCCGCCCAGCAGGCTTCCAAAACCGCCCCAGTCCGCCATTATGTGTCCATACCCCTGCTTGCGGGCGCACTCCCCGCAAAGATGCGTCTCCGTCAACTGTCCGTTTACCACTGTCTTAATGTGCGTAGTAGCCTCCCTCTGTCCACAGCTCTGACAAATCACAAAAATACCTCCTTCATCTCAAAACACCAAGTAGATAAATTCTAGAAAATTGCAAAACAGAAAGTGTAAAAGTAAAAAATAGAAAGTTTTTGAAGATCCCTAAGAAACTTTTTTCAAAAAGTTTCTTAGGCGGGGCATGGGGCGGCGCCCCATAAACCTCACACCCGCGTAGCCAAAAGCATATTTTTATAAATCATGGCCCGCACCGTGTCCCGCAGTTCCTTTGGCGCCGCCGCCAGAGATTTGTCGGACACCGCCGCCTGAATCAGTTCCGCAGCCATCCGCTCCAGCACGCCCCGCTGCACCATATTTTCCAGCATAGTCCGGGCCGTGGCGCTGTCCAGAGAATCGCCCACCGCGTTGACAACATGCATAATCATATCCGCCTTTGCGATCTGCAGCCGGGTAATCCGGATATATCCCCCGCCTCCCCGGCGGCTTTCCACCAGGTAGCCCTGCTCCGGCGTGAAGCGGGAGGTCAGCACATAATTGATCTGGCTGGGCACGCAGCCCAAAAAGCTGGCCAGTTCGTTGCGCTGTATCTCCGCGATGCCCCCCGCCTGGTTTAAAAGCTCCAGGATATAGTTGGCTACGCTGTCGCTTATCCGCATAACGCTCACCTCAATTTGTCTTTGACTTTCTTTGACTTTAGTTTACCCAGTTTTTCATGTAAAGTCAAGGTCAAATAAAGTCAAATATATTTGCGAATCCCAATGCTGGCTTGCCTGATCTCCGTTATTCTCCCATTCCCTATGATTATCTCAATTTTTCAAAAATTTCTTTTCTTCTGTCACAGATTTCCAGGCAGGGAATAGTATGGAATGTAAACGAAAGGAGGCGTTACCAAATGTGTAACAACGGTTGTTCTTGGATCATCATCATCATCCTTCTCCTGCTGTGCTGCGGTGGCTGCGGCAATGGTTTTAACACCATCGGCAATGGCTGCGGCTGCAACAACGACTGCGGCTGCAACAATGGCTGCTGCTAAGTAAAAAGCCAGCCCAGCGCCGCCGCGCATTCGCTCTCCCAGTTCTGTAAGGGCCGGCGGTGAACAAAAAGAGGGTGCTGCCTCTATGGCAGTACCCTCTCCTTTATTTTGTTCCGCGCTTTTTACATCGAGGCGCTGCTCAGCGCTTCTTGAAGCGCCTCAGCCAGCTGAGCTGGACAAGAGGTCTTTTTAAAGCCGCACTTTATGTCCTTGCAGCGTTTAATATACTCCTGTACCTTCATGCCCTCGGCCAGAGCCGCCACGCCCTGGGTATTGCCATTACATCCGCCAGTGAATTTGACGGACTTAATGACGTCCCCCTCTACCTCCACATCAATCATTTTACTGCACACGCCGTGGGGCTTATAATGAATTTCCATGTGTCTCCATCCTTTCCTCGATATAATCCTTCATTTATAAACCCCTGCACTCATTGTTTTTACAA
>CANONE010000131.1 GCA_947567585.1 uncultured Clostridia bacterium
ACCCGCGCCTGCACAGCATATAGGTTCCCCGCCCGCGAGCGCGACGCTTCGCGACTCCGCGAATTGGATGCAACGTCACGTTGCCCCTGAACCCGCGCCTGCACAGCATATAGGTTCCCCGCCCGCGAGCGCGACGCTTCGCGACCCCGCGAATTGGATGCAACGTCACGTTGCCCCGGTAGCAAGGTGCATAATTTTCTGGTCGGTGATTTCCTCGCCGGAGAGTTCGCCCTGTATCCGGCCATGGTAGAGTACCAAGGTACGGTCGCAAAGGCGGATAATCTCCTGGGCCTCGCTGGAAAGCACCACCACCGCTACTCCCTGGCCTGCCAAATCCAGAATCGTGTCGTATATGTCCTCTTTTGCGCCTACGTCCACACCCTGGGTAGGATTGTCGAAAATCAGCACCTTGGGGCCCGCGTTCAGCCACTTTGCCAGCACCACTTTTTGCTGGTTGCCGCCGGAAAGACTGCCAATCAGCTCCTCTTCCCCAGCCATTTTGATTTTTAAGCTTTCCGCTTGGCTGCGAAATCCTTCCCGAACCGCCTTCCAGTCGATCAAACCCAGCTTTGCTTTCCGGGGCCAGGTGACGATGGAACCGTTTTCCAGAATGTCCATATCCTTGATGATACCGTTTTCCTTGCGGTCTCTTGGCACATAGCCGATTCCCAGCTCCACCGCCTGAGGCGTACCCCGCACAGTGACCGGCTGTCCTTCCACGTACACCTGGCCCTCATACCGGCCGCCGCTGCCAAAAACCGCCTGAAACAGTTCGCTGCGCCCGTCGCCCAAAAGCCCGGTAAATCCCAGCACCTCCCCGGCCCGGACTGAAAAGCTTATGCCCTGGAAACGCCGGCCCTGGCTCAGGTTTTCCGCCCGCAGGACCTCCCGGCCCAGTTCCCGCTCCCGGCGCAAAGACTCGGTGCGCACCTCATGGCCCACCATGTGCCGGGCCAACTGGTCCACATCGGTGTCCGCCACATCGCCCTGGGCCACCATGGCTCCATCCCGCAGAACCGTATAGCGGCTGCACACCGCCATCACCTCTCTGAGCTTGTGGGAGATAAACACAATCGCTACTCCCTGGCTCTGGAGTGTGCGCATCATGTCAAATACCCGGTCAATCTCCGGGTCCGTCAAGGAGGTGGTGGGCTCGTCCATAATAATAATGGAAGCCTCCATCAAAAGAGCTCGGGCTATTTCCACAATCTGCTTATAGGACGCGTCCAGCTCCCGTACCATGGTCCGGGGGTCCAGGTCCACGTCCATACGCTTAAAGACCTCCTGGCACCGGCCGCACATCTGCTTGGCGTCCAGAAAGCCGGCTTTGGTTTTCAGCTCCCGGCCTATAAACATGTTCTCAAAAATAGCCAAGTCATTCACCAGGTTCAGCTCCTGGTGGATAAAAGCGATCCCCGCGTCTAAGGACTCCGCCGGGGTGCGAAACTGCACCGGTTTTCCATCCAGGTGCATGGATCCAGAGTCCGCTGGGATGATTCCGCCTAAAATGTTCATGAGAGTGGACTTGCCCGCGCCGTTTTCTCCCAGAAGCGCGCAGATTTCCCCGGCTTTTACGGAGAAATCAATGTCCCGCAGCACATCGTTGGCTCCAAAAGATTTATAGATATTGCGCATTTCCAGCGTCATGTTAACCGTCCTCTCTGTTGGGAGTGTCCTGGGGCCTAAGGCCGCGGGACGCTGTCCCGCACCCTGCAACCTTTGTAAAGGTTGACGAAACTTTTGTGCCGGTTTTGTTGTACCGGTGCAACAGCTTGTGGGCGGAGCAGGGGGCCTTGCTATTGGGGGACACCCGCCGCTTTTGGAAAAAGGCTATGACGACTGCGCCATAGCCTTTCCTGTAAGTCACATTTTGGTTACGGGTTTTGATCCGCAACTGTTTTAGAGCCGGTTTTCCGGCCTATTTTTAGTAGGGAGATTTCTCGTCCAGATGGTCGGCGCAGTTCTCGCGGTCAACCACAGTGGTGGGAATGATCTTCTCCTGGTCCACAGTTTCGCCCTTCAGCAGGGAAACAGCCATATCCACCGCGTCCATAACCATGTCGGGGCTGTACAGCGCGGACTGGATCCAGATGTTCTCGTTTTCAGGCATCATCTTGAAGTACTCCTGGCACCCGCCGCCGCCGGTAACAACCTTGATGTCGGTGCGGTTGGCCTCTTCAATGGCCTGCAGCACGCCGATAGAGGTCTCGTCGTCCATGGAGAAGACCGCGTCGATCTGGGGGTTGGCGGCCAGCACGTCGGCAAAGTCCTTCAGGCCGTCCTCGCGGGTGAACTTGGTGGCATAGGTCAAGAGCTCCATGTCAGGGGCGATTTCCTTGATCTTATCCTCAAAGCCCTTCTTGCGCAGCTCGGAAACAGAGCCGGAGGAGGGAACCTCCAGAACGGCTACCTTGCCGGTGGCGCCGATCTTGTCCACAATATACTGGGCGCTCTGGGTACCCATATCCACGTTGTCTCCGGCCACATGGTATACGCCGTCCACATCGATAACGATGTCGAAGTTCACCACCGGAATGCCGTCGTCGATCAGGCCCTTAATGGGGTCTTCCATGCCCTCCCACTGGGGGAAAGCCACCACAGCCTGGGCGCCCCAGGTCCGCAGCTCGTCGATCTGGTTGGTCATCTCCTCGGCGTTGTTGCTGGTCATCAGGTTGTACTCAACCGTGTCGCTGAGCTCCTTGCAGCGGGCCTCGGCATAGTAGGCCACGCCGGCTACCCAGCCATGGGTAACGGCGGGAGCCAGAATGCCAATCTTGAACTTCTCGCCGTCCGCAGTGGAAGTGGTGGAAGCCTCCTGAGAGCTCTCGCTGCTGGACTTCTCAGAGCTGGAATCCTCGGAAGCGCTGGACTGGCTGGTGGAATCCGTGCCGCCCGCCTCGCTGCTGCTGTTGTCGCCGCCGCAGGCCGCGAAGCAGCCCATAATCAGCGCCAGAGCCAGCACCAATGCTAAAATTTTCTTCATGATCGTTTTCCTCCTTGAGGTTTTACCTCGAATTTCGCTTCGCCCGCCGTAACCGGCAAGGCAGCATGCTTGTTCCCTCGTATTATAGCAAAACAAATTTGGAATTTCAAGGGATTCTTTGAAATTAATGGAGGGAGGGCCGCGGGCCCCGGTCTCCCTTGCCGGTTCGGGCCGCTTCCCGCCGGGGACCTTCCCCTCACACGCCGCCGCCTGGAAAAAGCTAGAACCCCCTTTTTCCATATTGGCAATTTTCAGTGTGCCCGGCAGAGAGCGGCGGCTCTTCTACGTTTTCGTGCTCGGAGCGTTTTTGCGGCTATAGAGGAATTGGTCCGCCACCACCAGAAGGGCACCGGCGATGACCACCAGATAATAGGTGAAGAAGCGCCACACCATAACGGCGGCATAGAGGTCGTTGTTGACAAAATAGTTTCGCAGAAAGTTGGAAAAGCCGATTTCCTGTGCCCCGGAAGCCCCCGGCATGGGCATAAAGGACACGCTGGACTGCAAAAGGCTTTGCATGGCCACGATCTCCATATACCCCGACTGGTGGTAACCAAAGGACCGAAACACAAAATAGAGTACGCTCATCTGCAAAATGAACTGCGGCACCGACAGAAGGATCCCCCATATCACCGCCTTCTTCTTTTCCTTAAAGTCGTCGGTATAGCTGTCAAAGTCCGCTTGGAACTTGTCGATCACTTCTACCACCCGAAACCGCTCTGACAGCCGCCGGAAGCGCCCCGCCAGCCACTTGACAAACCGGCACACCGCCCCCAGCACCGGACGGCAGAACATGGAACCAAAAAAGAGAATTGAACCGCCGTTAATGATCAAGCCTACAACGATAAAGGGAATAATCTTGGGGTTTTCCCTGGCAATCTTCCCATACATAAACGCAAAAGACAGCACAGAGCAGAACACAAAGGCGCACTGGTAACAAAAAAATTTCATGATCAATACCGCCGTGGAAAGCCCTACCGGCACATTGTCCCGCCGCAGATACGCCGCCTGCATGGGCTGACCCCCGGTGGAGCTGGGCGTTATGTAGGAATAATAGATGCCAATAAGCCCTATCTTCATGCCGGCCCCCATACGCATGGGAATATTTTGGCTGCGCATCAACAGCAAAATGATCCCGCCTTCAAAGAAAAAGAAAACCACTGTGATGATCACCGCCATCCCCAAAAAACCGGGATTCAAGTGGGTAATGGTGTAAAACACATTGCCGAATTCCCGGTTAAACACGCCAAAAAGCACCACGGCGATTATCGTTGCGGCAATGTAAATCATCCCCCAGGGAATCTTCTTTTTCCTCTTTAACTGCGTATCCGCGTGTTTCGTCATCAGCTTCCATCCTTTGCATTTTTTGTGGGCGTGAAGACCTTGGGGGCTTTGCCCCCAAGCCCCTATGGCCTTTGAAAAGGCCAGCGAAACTTTTTATTTCGAATTTTTTCGTTTTTGTACCGGTGGATTGTGGGCATAGCGGGTAGTGGCGGTTTTTGGCGGGAGCCGACCTGGAAGATGCACGCGCCGAAAGGTCTACAGGCTTAATTGTAGGTCATGAGCGGGTTGATGCGGCCATGCTCGCTGCGGTCCAGCTTGTCTATGTATTTGATGGCCCGGCCCGCGCCCGTCACCACGCACTCGTCCGGATGGTCGGAGGTGGTCACTGGAATTTTCGTCTTCTTTTGCAGCAAAATAGAGAGGCCGTATAGAGAGGCCGAACCGCCGGTCAAGTAGATGCCGTCGGTAAAGATATCCGCCAGCAGCTCCGGGGGCGTCTGCTCCAGAGTAGCCTGCACTGTCCGGACAATGGCAATGGCCGGCTCAATCAGCGCCTCGATCATATCGTCGGAGGTCATCACCGTGGTGGTGGGCAGGCCGCTGCGGGCATCCAGGCCCTTGAGCATAAAGGTGGTCAGCCGCCGCCGGGGGTAGGCGCAGCCAATGGCGATTTTTGCCTCCTCCGCCATGCGGTCCCCGATAATCAGGTTGAACTTCCGGCGGACATACTTGATAATCGCTTCATTGAAATCCCCCCCGGCAATATGGGTGGAGTTGGCAATGGCAATGCCGTTAAGAGAGATCACCGCCATATCGGTGGTGCCTTCTCCCACGTCCACAATCATGCAGCCGTGAGGCGCGGCAATGTCCACCCCCGCTCCGATGGCCGCCGCCACCGGCTCCTCAATCAGGCAGACCTTCCGCACGCCGGCGGAACCAATGGCGTCTACCACAGCCCGCTTTTCCACCTCGGTGACCCCACAGGGCACGCTTACCACCACCCGGGGCATAAAGAGCCGGCTTCTGGCCACCCTTCGCAAATAAAACGCGATGAGGTGCTCTGCCAAGGAAAGGTCCGAGATAACGCCGTTGCATAGGGGGTGGGCCACCGTTACCCTGTCCGAGGTGCGGCCCAGCATCCGGTATGCTTCGGTGCCAATGGCAATGATTTCATCCGTCATATTATCCACGGCAATAATGGCGGGCTCGTTGAGCACGATGCCCTTGCCGTCCTGATAGATCTTGAACCTGGCAGTGCCCAAGTCTATGGCAATGTCGTTTCCCATGATCAATACCGTCCCTACTCTCCTCTGCGAGTTTCCCCATATATTCTTCTTAGTATACCACAATCCATGGGGCTTTTCAACCGGCAAAATCCCTAGGG